>NZ_JAWOQP010000008.1:0-210180 GCF_033337375.1 Vibrio sp. YT-17 | reverse complement strand
AGAAGAATACCACCTGCTGATTCCATTTTGAAAAAGTCACGAATGACATCGTTCATGGTTTCGTCCTTATATTTATTATCTTAATAAACGATTAACAAAGAGTGATAAGAGTGTATAGCTGTCGAAAACTTTAGAATAATCGCTTCTTCAGAGTATAAACTTCGGTTTTTTCGATGTTAAGTTTACTATACATCGTATTTTCCAACATGACACTCAATTTTGATCGGAGATCGTATTTGTTTTTGTCGCACCAAATATTTATCAAGATGATGAGAAAATCAGCATAACACGGCTTGTACCATCATGATAACCCCGTACTTTTGAGAAAAAGCTAGGAAGCTTCGCGCACTAAAAAACCACCCGTAGGGGTGGTTTTCTTCACAACTCAATAGCCTGTCAGCTGCATAAAGCCCCAAGCCTCATTGGAGCCGGAAGCTAAAGTAGGCCCTTCCCAGTAAGGTATTACAAAGGGTAGCCACATATCTGACTTGATAATGCGGGTAGTCAAGTTAATTTGATGCTTCGGAATATTGATAATCCACTGCAAAGGTAACCTTCTTCCATTGGATAAACTGGACACTTGCATTGGTTTAATACTGATATCATCGTCTGAGAGGTTGATGACTTTACCTGAGCGTGTCGACAACGTGCCAAATACGTGCGGTGTTTGCCCATGGTGACGATAACGGCTAACAGTTAATGCTCGACCATCATCTAAATTGAAAACAAACCAATCCCAGCCTTGTTGCCCCTCACCAATTAAGCCGCTGCCCCATTCTTTTTGCGCCCATGCAGAACCCGTCACTGAGAATCGCTTACCATTTAAGCTTAAGCTACCTTTTACTTTTAAAAATGGAGCACTGAAGCTGAAAGAAGCAACAGATTGCAACGCATGTTTAACTTGGAAGCCTTTGTCTCCATTCACCACAAAGGGGCCGCTTGTCATGGTATTGAGCTCAAGTCCAAACGTATCAGTATTCACATTCAAGTTGCCCGGGAAAGGCGTCGCACCGAGTGATCGCCAAGTCCAATTATCAATCCATAACCTGAAAGGACGATTGATCATACCAGCTTGGCCTATCCCACCTCTAGCTACCCGTTGCTCTTTCCATACATGCGAGCCATGACTGACGACAACATGTGAAATGTACAATTGAGGGTTCTGCCAACCGCTGGTTTCTCGCTCGTCCGTCGCAACCCTGAAATAGCTCCATTGAACATTGTAGATCTTGCCTTGCTCATCTTTTAGTTTCGCAAAGTAGTGCCACCATTCATGCTGATACTCGGGATGAAAGCGAAAGTCTGAGGGTAAAGAGACATGCTCATTAGGTAGTACAGGCTCGAAAATCGTTTGATTTTCACGCGTTAAGATAGAATCAAGTTCGCTTTCTCGTGTTGTTGTCGCCTCTAACCAAAAAGTTGAGTAAAAAGCAGCCCCAGTCAGAAAAGCGAACGTAACAACAATGAGCGTTGAAACCAACAAGCGTTTTTTAGAGCCCATTTTTTTCATTACAACGCGTCCCTTAATGACTTCATCGGTGTACTTTTGATCATTCTAATAACTGGCAATGCGCCAGCAACCATGATGGCAAGCATCGCCCAAGCAATGGTTTGAGCATACTCCCATGGAATCGTTTGAAGCTCTAGAGACCAGCCAAATGATTGCTTAATGATAATATCAACGATCAAATGTGCGAGCGCCAAGCCGAGCGGCACTGCAATAATCGCAGAAATGGCTCCGAAGACGAATAGCTGCAAACCACCTAATACGACAAGTTCTTTTCCGGACACACCCATGCACCTTAATAAGGAAAAATGCCGCTGCCGTGAAAGTTCTCCTGCCAACGTCGCAAAGAATAAACCAAACACGGCAATAATCAGCGTGATATTGCCCAAGGTTCCTGCTATCGCAAAGGTATGATCAAACACTCTCATTGCTTGACTATAAATATTACCGTTATCAAACACACGATCTTGCGGGAGACGGAATACGTTCTCTAAGCGATTTTTCAGCCCTTCGCCATTGACGTTATCTTTTAATACTACGCCAAGACCAACATTACCCGTACCTGCAAATGCATACAGCCAATTCCGGTGCGACATCATCACCTGGTTATATGGGTTTCCATAATCGTAGTAAACGCCTACGACTTGCCAATCACCACCAAGCGGTTCCTGCAAGTTAATGAAATCGCCAGGGCGGATATCCAACTTCAAGGCCATCGACTCGCTGACCATTAAGCTCTTGGTAGCGTGCAGTTGATACCAGTAATTTGGGACACCTAACTTGACGGTAAGTGAGTCTAGCTCACCTTCAGAAGAGCCCGTACTCACAACTTGCAGAGCACCATGCTCGGTCGGCATATCTTTTTCCCAACGCCACCAAACCGAGTTCACCTCTGGCTGATTCTGGAGCCATGCGCTCATCCGAGCGGCTGAATTGTTGGTCGGATAGATGTACACATCAGCGGCTAATCGCTGATTTAGCCACTTATCAGTTGTATCTCGAAAGCTTCCGACCATTGTTTCTACACCAATGTTTGCCGCCAGCGCTAACATAAACGCCATCGTAGCCACACCGCGATAGCTCATGCTTGCTGCTGCATCAGCAAAAAACCAACGGACACGAACCCAACGCATGGTATAAGAAAAACTTTGGAACATATGCCACATAATAAATGGCATAAACAACGCCACACTAACCAACATCAGCGCAATAATAGCAAAGCCGGTTTCTTGTGTTTTCGGGGCCTGATATACCGCTATTGCAGCGACACAAAACGCACACGCCGCAAGCGCCTGCCAAGAGAACTCTCTTCCAGCAAATCGCATTAGCGACAGTCGAGAAGAAAGGCGGATTGGTTGTGACTTCAGCAAACGGATTAATGGCCACAGACACGATATCAATGCACCCATCGCTGCCATAATTAGACTGTATAAGCTAGATTGCCATGACCATCCTATGGTTAAGCCTACGTTGGCATCATACAAATCACTCAGGCTCGAAGACACTGCTGGGATAAGTTCATTCGCTAAGATCAAGCCAAAAAAGTTACCACACGCCCACGCAATAAAGACGAGCAAAGACAACTCTAGCAATAAGGCTTGCGCTAACTGTGTTCCGTTAACACCAGTCTGTCTCAAAATACCTACCAAACGTTGTCGCTGGATGAAAGACAGAGACATCGCTTGATAAAAAATAAACAACCCGACCAAAAACGACAGCATTCCCATCGCGGTGAGATTCATATGGAATGCGTTAGTTAGCGACTCAAGCTCAGTACGCGTATTCCTAACGAGCGTCATTCCGTTTGGCAACATGTTTTTCAGTGCTATCAGCTTTTCCTCTGGCATTTCGCCACAAGAAATCGCAGACAAACCTGAGCTCCGCTTGAGCATACGCAACAACGATATATCAGTAACCAGCCGAGTACCCGAAAGCATCTTGTCCTTATCTACTTGAATAGGCCCAAGACGGCTTCCATCATTCATCTCAATGAAATCCCCATCCTGCCAACTCATGTAAGCGGCCAAATCTTGACTAACAAGAATAGGATAAGGAGGCTTCATTAGTGATAAAACAGGCATCTCACCTAGCGATTTTCCTTGTTGTAGTGGGATCATCGCGACAGGATCTATCCCCACCAACATCAGGCTCATATCGGTCTTGGCATCTAGATGAAGCACGTCAAACGGTGCACATTGGTTGAACCCAGCTCGACGTAACTGAATATAGAAACCTTGAGGAATTTTATTGGCAGAGTGCTTCGTTCGGATTCGGTATGGCAAAGGATTGGAGAAAAGCTTTTCCCCAGTAGCATAACTTTGTTTTGCATGCTGGTTGATAGAAGTAACACCAACAAGGAGGGACACGCCTAAAGTTAATCCCAGCCAGACAAGAATAATTTGTAGAGGGTAACGACGGTAATGACCGAGTAGTGCCTTAACTACGGGCCATAACATGTAGCTGCCCTCCTTGAAGTCGAATCTTTCCTTCCATATGGGCGGCCACTTTTTCACTGTGCGTCACTAACAGCAAAGTACACTCCAGTTGGCGAGCGAGACTCGTTAGTAAGCGCATTACTGCTTCTGCGTTTCGCTCATCTAGGCTACCAGTTGGCTCATCAGCAAGCAGGATTTTGGGTTCCATATAGAGTGCACGAGCAATCGCCGCACGTTGTTGCTGACCACCAGACGCCTCTTCCGGATAACGTCCTAGTAATGGCATTAAGTCCAAGGCAGAAAGAATTTGACGCCACAACTCTTTATCTTCCGGCAGACCTTTTAACTGACGACAAAAACGAATATTGTCGGCAATATTAAGTGTAGGAAGCAGGTTGAATTGTTGGAAGATATTCCCAATATTGTTGCGGCGATAAAGGGTTCTTAAATGCTCCGGTGCTTCATGCATAGCAAAATTTGGAAACTGCACTTCACCAGAGTCAGCAGTATCTAATCCGGCGATTAAATTCAGCAGAGTACTTTTACCCGAACCACTTTCTCCCATCAGAGCAACTTGGTCGCCTTGCTGCAATGTTAATTCTGCCCCTTGTAATACAGGGTGAAACTCTCCCCCGTCTACATAGCCTTTACATAGGTCTGACAGTTTTAACATTGATTATGCCGCTCGGATGGTGTTTAAAAATTGGGATCAGAATCTACACTAAAATCCTGTTAGTAGAAAGTATTTTGAATGCTTGATCACACTATGGAAGTACAAATGCAACTCGATTCACTTTCTGTTGCTAATTTTGTTGACGTTTTGAGCAGATTTTTGCAGCCAAAATAAACTCTGTTCCTCCTTACTGGCCAATCAGGTTTTTCATCCATTTTCGGCTAACCATTCTTGGCAAGCAAATCGCCCACTTCACAACTTCTTCTGTCAAAAAGAGTAAGTAAACCCATTGTGGGTCCCAATTGAGATAAATCGCTGCAAATGCTGCGAGTGGAATCCCGATCACCCACTGCGCCAAGATGTCTTGATACAAACAAAACTTAACATCACCGCCCGCGCGTAATACACCAACAATCGCCATCATCGGCACCGAGCGTAACACGACACCCAACGCAAGAATCACCATAAACTGTTCAGCTAGCTCGCGAGTGTCTGTTGTCAGTGCACTAAACGCATTAAGGATCCATTGATTTGACACTATCAACAAGACGGCGACCACAAATGCGATAAGCACATTCAAAATGACCGTAGCCCATGCTTGATAATAAACAGGTTCAAAATTACGAGCGCCGAGCTGGTTCCCGACTAGAACTGCAGCCGCATTCGATAAACCAATCATCATCGCCAATGCGATCGACTCAACAGGTGTCATTACGGAAAGTGCCGCCAAACCTTGTACACCTGCTTGCCCCATGATGGCGTGATAAGCAAACAGCCCACCAGCCCACGCCAAGAAGTTAAATGTGGTTGGCAAAGAGAGGCTCAAGAAATGCGTAATTTTATCTAAGACCAATCCTGCGCGTATATCATCCCAACCAAATGCGATTATGTGTTTTTTCAACCATAGATAACCAAACAAGCAACCTACTTCGATCGCGCCACTGATTACCGTTGCGATCGCTGCTCCCGTAATACCCAGAGCAGGAAAGCCTAATTGACCAAAAATTAAAACCCAGTTCAGAAAAACATTAGATAAAATGCCTATACCACTAAAAAAAGTGCTTAGGCCTGGTTGGTGCATCGCCCTTAGGCCCACCGACATACTGGCCACACATGCAACAGCAAACATGCTAACCGACGAAATAATGAGATAGCTGGCCCCTAGCTCAATCACTTCTTGTGAATCGGTAGTCAAACTCATGATGGGCTGTGGAAAAACAACAAACAAAGCAACAGCAATCGCAGCAAACATCATTGCGATCATCCATGTTAAAGCGGTACTGCGACGCACCCCAACTTTATCGCCAGCCCCCCAATATTGAGCGGTTAACAACGCACCGCCCGTTGTCACCCCAACTAACATGATGGTGGTGACGAAAGTCGCGCGTGCAGCAACTCCAACAGCGGCAATTTCAGCTTCACCAAGTTGACCAAGCATAAGAACATCGACGAGGCTTCGGCTTGAAAACATCATGCTTTGCAGTGTAATTGGTAACGCGATTGCAAATAAACGACGTAAGAATGCTTTATCTGCGTGTATTGAGAGTTGAGAAAGAAAAGTCACAAGCGCTCCAACGACAACTTATTGATAGAATGGGGAAAGTGTCTCATGATTATACTCTGTGGTGTTTATTCCACCAACGATAAAAGGACAGATAATGAAAAAGGTGTTGGTGCTAGGCGCCTCGGGTTACATTGGCTCTCAACTTCTTCCGTTACTTTTAGATAAAGGTTACGCCGTCACAGCAGCGGCGCGACATATTGATTATTTAGAGTCAAGAACTCAGCCTCACCCTAATTTAACGTTAAGGTATCTCGACTTGGCTGACGCAGAGACCACGAAGGCTGTAGTGAACGATTTTGATTTAGTCTTTTTTCTCGTGCACGGGATGGCTCAAGGTGATGACTTTGTTGAGTACGAACTAAACCTTGCTTTGAACTTCAAATATGCGTTGGAACAAAGCTCCGTCGAGCATGTTATCTATTTGAGCGCCATTCAACCTCAAACCGGAAACTCTCGCCATTTAGCCGCTCGTAAAGCCACGGGAAAAATAATTCGACAGTCTGGTATTCCAGTAACTGAATTGCGTGCTGGCGTTATCATCGGCCCCGGCTCTGCC
Organism: Vibrio sp. YT-17; assembly: GCF_033337375.1. Lineage (NCBI taxonomy): Bacteria > Pseudomonadati > Pseudomonadota > Gammaproteobacteria > Vibrionales > Vibrionaceae > Vibrio > Vibrio sp. YT-17. The sequence goes on along the minus strand of NZ_JAWOQP010000008.1, from coordinate 203,445 downwards.
GCTTTCGAAATCATGCGTGACTTTGTCTACAACTTACCTATTTTGATCGCGCCTAAATGGGTCGACTCAAAAGCGAACCCTATTGCCTTGCCCAATCTCAACCACTATTTGTTGAAGTTAGCAGAAACCCCCTCTCCAGAAGAAAGTCAAATTTATGAAGTTGGTGGGCCAGATACACTTAGTTACCGCGAACAGTTCAAAGTCATTTGCCGAATCACGAACAAGCCGTATCGGCTGTGGTCGACCCCGCTACTTACTCCGAAAATGGCATCGTACTGGCTAGGTTTAGTTACCTCAGTGCCAACTAGTATCGGTAAAGCATTACTTGCGGGCTTAGAGCACGACTACATTGCAGACTCCAAAGCGATTGAAGAACGATTTCCTCAAACGCTGATCAGCTACGAGCAAGCGGTAACTGACACCATTCAAGATGAAGGCACATTTGTACGCAGTAATGTCTGGGGGTTTGAACCCGCAGCGCTTCGTCGATGGCAACCAGGATATGGCTATTACCCAAAACAAGCTGGAGCGAGCATTAAAACTCAAGCCTCCGCTGCGGCATTATGGAAAGTGGCGCAAAAGATCGGGAGTCGCGAAAAAGGCTATTACTTTGCCAACATCTTGTGGCGTACACGTGAATGGCTCGATATCTTTTTTGGCGGCGGAAAACCGATTCGCGTTTCTCCTCCTGGACCAGAGCTCAAAGTCGGTGATTTTATTGACTCTTGGAAAGTGATTCGCTGCGATAACAATCAGTTTCTTTCACTGTTTTTTGGTATGAAAGGCCCAGGCCTTGGGCGTTTAGAAATTACCATCAAAGATCTCGGTGACGAACGAGAGCTGGATATTACCGCCTGGTGGCACCCGCAAGGGTTTCTTGGGCTGCTTTATTGGTTTGCAATGATGCCAGCCCATCTTTTCATATTTAAAGGCATGGTCAAAGCCATCGCGAAAGAAGCAAACCGTTTAGAAAACAAAAAGCCCCAATAACAGGGGCTTCTAAACACTCACAATGTCACTTTAGTCAGCTTTGAACGAGAGTGGAATTTCGGCTAACTGGTTGCCTTCGTTTGCTGGAAAAATAAGGTACTCGCCATGGTATTTCACCATCGATTTGTAGTCTGTTACCTTATGAACCATAAAGCCCGCTTGCGCTGCTTTCTCAACAAACTCAGCATGATTGCCGCGTACAAACCAACTCATTGGCTTTACGAGCAACTCGCCATCAAAACAGCTTTCGCATTGGTCTGCACATAACGCTAAAGAGTTTTGACCTTCAGTGAAGATTTGTACTTTGCCGCACCCAATCAGTTGCTCAGATGTTGAGACTTCCCAGCCTGCTTGCTCCATCAAATCAAGAAAAGACTCAATATCTGAATCTTTGAACACTTTGGAGTCTTCACCTTCAGGGAAGAATTGCGCATAAAAAGCAGAAATACGCTTGAAGATAAACAACAAACCAGCATCGTTCCCCTTTGAGCGACCTGCTTTTTGCCAACGCGTTAAGTCATCGCCCACTGTACGTCCGAAACGTTGTGATTTTAGCGCCTTTGTTACCCAACGCACTAAATAATGGTTATTCGCAACAGGGGCATTGGCTAACTTACCTGAGCGATGCTCTTGATCTAACTCTTCAAGTGCTGAGTTAACCAAGTTTTGAATTTCTTTGGTGTAATTCGACATTACGCCTTTCTTCCTAAAGTCCAATAAAACAGTGCTGAAAGCACAGAACAAGCAAACATCACGATGATCATCGGCCAAGCAACATTCCCGGGCAGTGATGCCACCAGCGCACCAACCAATGAACCGATACCGAATCTTAATGTCCCCGCTAGAGACGACGCCGTACCCGCCATTGATGGGTAACCACTTAAAAGCAGCGCCATCGCGTTACTACCTATCGTCGACAATGTACCGATAAACAGCACAACAAAAGGTACAATGCCCCATAATCCGAAGTCCATTAACCAACTTACGAATAAACCAATCCCCGCTAAAAGTTGCACGAACAACCCAAAACGAAGCATGGCATGGGAACCAACTTTCTTCACCAAGCGACCATTAATACTGGTCATGATGATCATCGCCACAATGTTCAAACCAAATAGGTAACCAAAGTGGTCTGGTCGAACACCATATAAATCAATATAAACAAACGAACCCGCCGTCAAAAATGCAAACATTCCGGAAAATGAAAACGCACCAGAGAGCATCAAACCGATCGCTTCAGGATTGGAGCATAATCTGGCGTAGTTTCTCAGCGTCGTGCGGAAACGAAGAGGCTGACGATTTTCAGGCTGTAACGTTTCAGGGATTTTCCAAAGTACGAGAAAAATCACAACTACAGCGAAAATAGCTAGTACCCAAAAAATGGAACGCCAACCAAACCAAATCGCGAGATGGCCACCGATCATCGGTGCCACCAACGGCGCAATAGTAATGACCAGAGTAACGAAGGACATTGCGCGTGCAAAGTCTTCACGGTCAAACATGTCACGCACGACGGCTTGGATAATGACCGCCGCTGCCGCGCCAGCAAAACCTTGTGCCGTACGTACATAGGTCAGCGCATCAATGCCATTTGTTGTCGCACTCACAACGGCAGCCAAGCCGAAGAAAAGTACGCCTAAAATCAACACAGGTCTGCGACCAAAGCTATCGGCGAGCGGCCCGTGAATTAACTGGCCGATCGCAAAACCCGCGGTATAAGCCGTCAACGTAATCTGAACCGCGCCAGGCGCGACCCCCAAATCTTTCGCAATTGTCGGCATCGCAGGCAAATACATATCGATCGCCAAAGGCGTCAAAGCACCAATCGCTCCTAATACCAGAAACAATAGAAAACTGATTTGGGATTGCGGAGCACTTTGAGCTTTTTCTGTCATTCTTTTACCTCTTGTTGGAGCCCTACCGTCAATACTTGCAGAACAAAGTGAAAATAACGGACAGTTCTCATATCGCTGAATGTAGAAGCCAAAAACCTGTTCTATCCAACGTTCGAGAATCATAAGGGCAAATATGTACCAAGGTGTGACCTTGACGAACTCGACATAGAAAAGCATGTGAAAGCGAAATGTGTTTATGGGAAACAAACACAATGCAGTAAAAATGATGGCGTTGACACCATCATTCCATTCACCGTAGCCGAAGGCTTTGCAATAAGAGTATGCATGCCTCAGCTAAATGCAAAGGCGTATCACTGAGATGAGTAAGCACACCGGAATTGTCTAGGCACTAATTTTGGTAGGAAGATTTATTTTGAGCCAATTCCTACCAAAAGACTAGTTCCTATTAGGAACTAAAGAATTTCCCATGCCGACAATTAATTCCAAATAGAATCAATTTCTTCTTGCGTGAGGTAGCGATAATCACCTGGTTCTAGTGCCTCATCAAGTTCGATAGAACCAATACGCTCACGATGTAAGTACTCAACTTTATTTCCTAACGCCGCGAACATACGTTTCACTTGGTGATACTTACCTTCCACGATAGTTAACAATACTTCATTCTCGGCCTCGTTCACGATTTCCAAACGAGCAGGCAATGTTGCTTCTGATTCATTGCGCAAAATGATGCCTTGTTCGAGCTTTTCCGCATAATCAGGCTGAATAGCATCGACGAGCCAAACACGGTACGTTTTCTCACACTTATGCTTAGGTGAGGTAATACGGTGAGACCACTTACCATCATCCGTAATCAACACTAAACCAGTTGTGTCGACATCTAATCGGCCCGCAAAGTGAAGGTTTTCAATTTTAGGCTCATCAAGCAATGCGAATGCAGTTTGGTTGTAGCCATCTTCATGTGAACAAACAAAGTCAGCAGGCTTATACAACATAATGTAACGAGGACCAGGAGCACCAATAACACGGTCTTCCCACATCACTTCCGCACCTTTAGGTACTTTAAATGCACCACTTTTTTGAACCTCACCGTCAACGGTGATGTCTCCACTTTTGATGATCTTTGTTGCCTGTTTGCGTGTTGCACCCAGAGCGTCACACAAATATTTATCTAAACGCATGAATACCTCATTGAATTATACCCAAGTGATCTCTAAATCTTGGTTTAAAGGTCACTTGGGTATAAAAGTCAGGTATTATAGCGTTCCTCGTTCGAATAGTTGAGCAATTTCACATATTTTCATGTACACACTTCGTCCTTATCAAGCCGACTCGGTTAAAGCCGTTATTCATTACTTTCGTAAACACTCGACACCAGCAGTGATCGTGCTGCCAACCGGTGCAGGAAAAAGCTTGGTGATCGCAGAACTTGCTCGCCTTGCGAAAGGACGAGTGTTAGTCCTCGCCCACGTAAAAGAACTGGTCGAGCAAAACCACGCAAAGTATGAAGGTTATGGTTTAAAAGGTTCCATCTTCTCAGCAGGATTGGGACGAAAAGAAACTGACCAGCAAGTCGTGTTTGCTTCGGTTCAATCGGTCGTACGTAACTTAGATTCGTTCAAAAACCAGTTTTCTCTGCTCGTTATTGATGAGTGCCATCGTGTGCCAGATGACAAAAACAGCAGCTACCAAAAAGTTATTACTCACTTACGAGAACTGAACCCTGGCATTAAGGTGCTAGGACTAACTGCAACGCCCTATCGTTTAGGAATGGGCTGGATTTATCAGTATCACACCCGAGGTCAAGTGCGAACCGAAGAGCCTCGATTCTTCCGCGATTGTATTTTCGAACTGCCGATCCGTTACTTGCTCGACGAAAACTTCCTCACTCCAGCCCGCATGATGGATGCGCCCGTTTTGTCTTACGACTTCTCTCAGCTGAAGCCCGCTAACACCGGACGCTACAAAGAAGCAGAAATGGACATGGTGATCGATAAAGCCAAACGTGCGACTCCACAAATTGTTGAGCAAATCATGCAATATGCGAAAGAGCGTCAAGGTGTCATGATCTTCGCTGCAACTGTTCGACACGCACAGGAGATACACAGTTTATTGCCAGAAGGCGAAACTGAAATCGTCATTGGTGATACACCTACGCTGGAGCGCGATGCGATCATCCAAGCGTTCAAGAATCGTCAAATAAAATACTTAGTCAATGTTTCGGTACTGACAACCGGGTTTGATGCGCCGCATGTCGATTTAATCGCGATTTTGCGACCAACAGAGTCAGTCAGTCTGTACCAACAGATAGTAGGACGAGGATTACGCTTATCAGACGGAAAATCAGAATGTTTAGTGCTTGATTACGCAGGCAACAGCTACGATTTATACCAACCTGAAGTCGGTGATCCAAAACCAGACTCTGACAGTGAAATTATCACGATTCCTTGCCCGGCTTGCGGATTCAATAACAACTTCTGGGGTAAGTTGGATAGTAACGGTTTCTTGGTTGAACACTTTGGCAGACGTTGCCAAGGTTACTTTGAAGATGAAGACACAGGCGAACGTGAACACTGTGGCTACCGTTTTCGTGCCAAATACTGTGGTGAATGTGGTGCGGACAACGATATCGCTGCACGAATTTGTCATGAGTGTGACGCGACGCTCGTTGACCCAGATAAAAAGCTAAAAGAAGCCCTTAATCTCAAAGATGCATTAATCTTTGAATGCACAGAAATGGACCTATCTGTATTTAAGTCCAGTGATGGTAAATCTCAGCTAAAAGTGACGTATTCTGGTGAACCATACCAAGGCGAAGGCAATGCGTTAGTTCATGAGTTTTGGTCATTGAGTACCAAAAAACAAAAACAAACGTTTAAAGATCAGTTCGTACGTCCCCACTTAGCAGACAAGCATCGCCCTTTTGAAGAGGCTTCACCGACACGCGTTGTCGCTAATCAACATCGTTTCCGTTTGCCTCAGTTTGTTATTGCTAGAAAATCTGGTCGCTTTTGGAAGCTGCGAGATAAAATTTTTGAAGATGAGTTGAAATAACATCCACAACACATGGCAAAACTTAATTAGCTGATTCACTCTCTGTTCATCTATATCCGATATACTGCGGCTAACGCTCCAGAAAAGGTTTGACTATGTATAAAGCAACGACTTCTCTACATTCTGCGTTACTTTTCGGCCTTATTGCGACATTCATGTGTGCACCAAGTTTTGCCAAGCATGGCAACGAGTACACATCACAAAATGGCCACGCCATCGTGCAAGATGTCGAAAAGCCAGGAACACGTATCGAATTCGATGAAGATCAAGATGAGGTCTATCGCGCGGTTCAACAAGGATATATACGACCATTTTCGGAACTTTACGCCGCAGTAGAAAACGACCTATACGGCCGCATCATCAAGGTCGAGCTTGAAGAAGATGATGATGCTTGGGTGTATGAATTGAAAATTCTGTACAACAATAGCGTCCTGAAAGTTGAGTACGACGCCGCCACGCTGGAAATGCTTGAGATCAAAGGTCGCAGCTTTAACAAAGCGTTAAAGCCGCAAAACAACTAAACTTGTCTAATGCGTAATCCAGACGCGATGCGTAGCTTACTTCGATAAAAATCCAAACATAATAAGAATCATCAATATGAAAATACTTGTTGTTGAAGATGATCCTCGTTTAGGCGAGCAAATCATCGAAACATTAGAAAGTACCGGCTGGGTACCAGAACTGTCCCAAGATGGCATAGACGCTCTGTATCGCGCGACTTCGGAAGAATGGGACGCCATTGTTCTTGACCTCGGCTTGCCAAAACTGGATGGTCTTACCGTCCTAAAAGGCATCCGAGATGAAAACATTAATACTCCTGTCGTGATTCTAAGCGCTCGCGACACCCTAACGCAGCGAGTTGAAGGCTTAAACGCAGGTGCAGACGATTACCTAACTAAACCATTTGAAATGGTTGAGCTTATCGCTCGTATTCGTGCACAGCTACGAAGAGCCTCTGGTAATGCCTCTCCTGTGATGCAAATTGGCGACTTGAGCTTGGATACACGCACTTCTAAAGTCATGTGGCAAGGGCAAGCGGTAAGCTTGACGGCGCTAGAGTATAAAGTGGTCGCTTACTTTATGCATAACCCGGAAAAAGTGATTTCTCGAACCGAACTCGTCGAGCACATTTACAAACAAGACTTTGATCGTGACTCCAACACAATCGAAGTTTTTATCGGCCGAATTCGCAAAAAAATCGCACCAAAGATCATCAAAACTGTCCGAGGGTTGGGATACCAATTAAATGCCGAATAGAAACAGGCTACCGTTGAACGCAATAAAACGACTGAGTATCAAAAGTCGCCTCGTTTTAGCGGCGATCGTTTGGTTAACGGCAATGATCCTCGCCGCTGGTGTGACGATACCGACGCAGGTCTACAACTATATGGTTGATGACACTCGCTCACAGCTCAGCATTTTTATGGATGAAGTCGCCGCACAGTTAGAAGTCGATAACACCGGGCATCTTTCACTCGCAGCTCAGCTATCAGACCCTCGATTTAACCGACCTTACAGTGGTTTGTATTGGAGTGCCTCTACAGAGGCAAGCCTCGAACGTTCTCGTTCGTTGTGGGACAAAAAAATCGAATACAAAGGTTTGGATAAAGATGCGTATGGAGCAAGAGGCGAAAAACTAATTACGCTAGAAAAAGCACTGTATCTTCCTGATTACGATGGTCCTATTCACATTATTATTGGTATTGACGAAGAGCCCATTAAAAATACCCTTCAGACGTTAATCGGCCAACTTTGGCTTATTTTGGGTTTATTATTCGCGGGCGTGCTTACCGTCATTTTACTGCAAATTGCTTGGTCATTGAGTCCGCTTACAAAGCTACAAAAAGAATTAGCCGAGCTGAAGTCTGGTAATAAAAAGAGTCTAGAAGAAACCTACCCAAAAGAGATTTCTCCTCTAATCTTCGACCTCAACGCTCTGCTGTTCCATTACCAAGAATTACTAGAGAGAGCTCGCAATCATGCAGGTAACCTATCTCATGCACTTAAAACGCCACTTTCTGTTCTAAAAAATGAAGTTCAGACGTTAGAACCTGAGGCACAATCCCGTCTCCGAGCTCCAATCAATCAAATACAAGACCATATCGATTACCATTTGGGTCGTGCCCGTATGGCCGGATCGATGAACATATTATCAGTGAAGTCGAACCCAGCAGATCGTGTGGATGCTATCTCAATGGCGTTTGATAAAGTGTATGCGAGCCGAAGCATTACCTTAATTAATGAACTTGATTCAGAGCTGAATGTAGCAGTAGAGCAGACCGATCTCGATGAAATGCTAGGTAACTTGCTAGAAAATGGCTATAAGTGGGCCAACAGCATGATTCGTGTGCACTCCTCTCAGGATAAGGAAAATATACACATCATTATTGAAGATGATGGGCCAGGCATCCCTAAAGAGAAACTGAGTCAAGTAATCAAGAGAGGAGTTAGATTGGATGAAACAACCCCTGGCTCAGGTCTTGGTCTAAACATAGTCAGTGAAATGGCACACAGTTACCGAGGTCAATTAACATTGGATACAAGCGCTTTAGGTGGATTAAAAGCATCTTTAGTCTTACATCTCAGCCGAACATAAAGCATATAACACATAAACTTTGTTCTTCGGACCATGATTAGTAAACCGATGAAAATGAAGTCGATGTGAACAAAATCCAAGCAAAGCGTTAAAAGGGATAACCTTCCACCCCGCTAAATCATACCTTTTTGTTGATTTGGATACGATTTGGGTTGCCCATTTATAAGTGGAATGATAGTATCCGCGCTCGCTTGAACAGTTCCTGTTTCAAGCTTTACCACGAACAACAAGGTCGCATTGTTGATTGTGAACATTTGATTTTTACTAATTTGAGAGTAAATACTATGAAATTCGAAGCAGTAGTACGTACTGAACTAGGTAAAGGTGCGAGCCGCCGCCTACGTCACGCTGGCAAATTCCCTGCAGTTGTATACGGCGGTGAAGAAGCAGCAGTAGCTATCGTTCTTAACCACGACGACATCGTAAACCAAATGGACAAGCCTGAATTCTACGAAGGCATCGTTCTAGTTATCGATGGCAAAGAAGTTAAAGTTAAGCCACAAGACGTTCAACGTCACGCGTTCAAGCCAAAAGTTGAACACATGGACTTCATCCGCATCTAATTCCCTACCAAGGAATTAATCGGATTAAATCCAAACCTTTTGCATAAAAGATAATCGGACTTACCAACCGAGACATCTAAAAATTTCAAAACCCCGGAGTCTTACCACCTCCGGGGTTTTACTATATTTGGCATATAACATTTGATTTATGAACGGGCAATATACTGCACTAAAGTGAGATCGGTCAGCGTCATACTCTCAATCACTTCCGACTCTTCCTCTCCAGTACGCACAAAACCACACTTCTTGTAAAAGTTAAGCCCCTGTTGATTAGTATCCAGTGCTTTCAAACTGATCTGCATAACTGACGTAGAGAGCAAACGTGTCTCTAACTCATCTAACAGTGCACTTCCTGCTCCTTGCCCATAATGTATCGGCGTAACGTAGCAACATGTCACTAATGCCGTTCTATCTTCGCTGGTGTGGTTAGGTAACTCGTAACTTAAAAAGCCAACAATTTCTCCTTGCCTCTCAACTACGATCAATTGGGCCAGTTGCTCCGTCATCACTCGCGCCCACATCCTTTCTCGACGCTCAATCGTAAACTGCTCTATGTAGCTCTTTGGCATTAATCCTTTATACGCCACCTGCCAAGAATCAACGTGTATCTTGGCGATTTGGGCTGCTTCCTTTTTGAGTGCGTCCCTTACTGTGTATCTCATAAGCATCCTTTATTAGCGTTCACCACTTACAAATTCTTTTAACCCTACCCTTTAAACCAAAGCTCAAAGATAACAGCTATAGTCGCAACGCTTTACATTAATCCATTTCATTTGCATTAATTAAATGATAGTTCACATCATAATATTCGAAGAAGAACGAACCATTATTTACTTTTCATTTTGACTCATTAGGTTGAATCTATTTGTTTAAATATTCGAGTGTCAAATGCGGAATAAGCACGATAAGGTATCAGATGAGGATAAATAAACGATGCTTAAAGCATAAGGTTTCTAAACGATCGCAATTATAGTAAAGAGATAAATACAATTTTTGATAGAGTTTGGCAGAATAAAGCCATGATCAAATGAGTTTAAGCTCTGTGCTGTTCATTATGCATACAAACCGCCCCCCCTCATCATCAGAGCGAAAATTTATAACGATTTGTGTCATACCTATTAGGAAAAACATAAACTTGGCAAAATAATCACCAAAATCAGCGTAATACTTCGCAAAAATGCGCATTGATTCACACAAACAACACACATTCAATTAACTACCTCACAAAAAATAGAGCTAGCGATATAAAATAAATACTAAATACCAATTCTGTTTATTTATAGACGTAGTTTGCAGGCTTATTAATTCATTTCTCCGATAGAAGTATAAATAAGAGATAGATCACTAAAGTTTCACATTAATTCCGTATATTTCACGCCGTAACAATAACAAAATCACAAAGAAAGGATCCCTTATGAAGTTTTCCAAATCTCTTTTGGTAGTGGCAGTGGGCGCTGCGCTAGCAGGATGCGGCTCAGACAGCGACAATTCTCCAGTAACCTGCGAGACTGCAGATTCTTGTACTAAGTTCACCGTTCTCCACACTAACGATAACCATGGTCGCTTTTGGCATAACAGCGACGGCGAATACGGCATGGCTGCGCGTCACACTTTAATCGAATCTATCCGCGCAGAAGTCGAAGCAAAAGGCGGTGAAACCATTCTGCTATCTGGCGGTGATATTAATACCGGTGTACCAGAATCAGACATGCAAGATGCGGTTCCAGACTTCGTAGGGATGAACCTACTTGGTTACGATGCAATGGCTGTCGGTAACCACGAATTTGATAACTCACTAGATATTCTCGATATGCAAGCCGAGCTAGCTGACTTCCCTATGCTGGCTGCAAATATCTATAAAAAAGATACAAACGAGCGTTACTTCGACCCTTACAAAGTATTTACTATCAACGGCCTTAAGATCGCTGTTATTGGTCTAACAACGCAAGACACTGCGAAGCTAGTCAATCCAGACAACGTATCAAACATCCACTTTGAAGACCCTCAAGTAGAAATCAAAAAGGTACTGAAGGAAATCGAAGAGAACGAAAAGGTAGACCTAGTATTTGCAACGACGCACATGGGTCACTACGAAGATGGTAAAAACGGTAGTGAAGCACCAGGTGACGTGAAACTCGCTCGCTCTCTTGAAGAAGGACAGCTAAACGCTATCATCGGTGGTCACTCGCAAAACCCTGTATGTATGGAACCAGGTACCAATGAGTATGCTGATTTCAAACCTGGGGATGATTGTGCCCCAGACCAACAAAAAGGCACTTGGATTATGCAAGCGCATGAGTGGGGTAAATATGTGGGTCGTGCTGACTTCGAATACTACGACGGCAAGCTTCACTTAGCGAACTACGCACTGATTCCTGTAAACCTTCTAGACGAAAACGATGAAGTTATCGGTGAACGAATTCAACAAGATGCAACAGTAAAAGCGTTACTACTGCCATACCAACAACAAGGTCAAGAGTTATTAGATGAGAAGATTTCTAATACGACGGGTAAGTTAGAAGGTGATCGTAACGTAGTTCGCTCTCAACAAACTAACCTAGGTCACCTACTCGGCGAGGCATACCGTACTTACAAAACGGTAAATGCTGACTTTGGTGTGATGAACTCTGGCGGCGTGCGTGATTCAATCCAAGATGGTGATATCACTTACCGTGACGTACTAACGGTTCAGCCATTTGGTAACTTCGTGACTAAAGCAACTATGACAGGTAAAGAAGTTAAAGAATACCTAGACGTGGTTGCGACGAAATCTGCAGGGTCTGGTGCTTACGCTCAACTAGATAACATCACTTTAGATGTAAATTGTGATGCTGGCTCAGTAACCATTACCGATATTAACAATAAAGGCTTCGATCTAAACGAAACGTACACATTCTCTGTAATCAGCTTCAGTGCTGCTGGTGGCGATAACTATCCAATCATCGATGTTCAATCTACACAGCTAACTGATGCATACGTTTTGCGCGAGTTCTTCGTAAACAACCCACAAATCTCTGCGGATAACTACAACAAGAACTTAGAGAACATCAAATACTTCAGTAATGGCCAACCAGTAAAAGGCTGTCCTGCATCTGGTAGCTAATACTAAACACCTTCCCCCTGGCACTAAGAGCTTTTACAAGCAATTTCGTCAGGGCTTTCCTCAAAACCGAAGCTTTGTGCTTCGGTTTTTTATTTTCGATAAATTACTGAAAACTCTCCACCTTCACAATATGTTCAAAAATTGTTCATTTGTGTTATTGACGCCCCTGTGTTGGGCTTCTATGTTTGATAAGGTCTTTTAAATATGCAGGTTCATCGGCTAAATTTCGCGAAACATTTTTAATAGCATAGTCAATGATTCTGAGAAAGATGTGAATGGCGTTACAAACACTGCTCTCAAACAATTTGTCTTTGGACTTCAAACGATGGTGATGTGCCTCCACGCGCACACTAATGAGCAGCGATCTGGACGTCAATGTGTTCAAACTGCTGCCATCGAGTTCTGGAGGTCAAAAATGAAACGAGCCAGCAATAGCTACAGACTCCAAATGATCAAAGAAGTAGTTACCCGTAGAGAGCGTGAAGCTTGTACGGATCCTATGGCGAGATATATTCATCAACTGATGGATGAACGCCCAACAAGTAAATTAGATGTTGAATTCAATCATCGATTTTCAGGAAATCACTTCGACGAACAAGCGGGAGGCTGGGTTAGCGACCGTTGGTCGATGAAATAACGCCAATTACCGCTCTATAGGGAAAATGGATAGGAGATTCCCGGTTCTTAAAGGACACCTTGCCGGACCGGGAATATGTAAAAGCCTAATCAGAACCGAAAGCGAAGGCGTAACCCCACAGACTGAACAAGAATTCTAGAATAAGTCTTGTTGAGGCGATGACTCATCTTGAAGCTGTTCTGGCTTCGTCTTCCCGGCCAACATCTTTCTTCTGTACCTTTGACGACACAACTTAATAACGTGCAACTGCTGAGCGGGGGTTAAGTTAAGCCAATTAAACCTTTCCTCTCTCTTTCTCATACACCCCTTGCAATACCCTTTTTCATCGGAGGTACATACTCCAACACAAGGGCTTGGGACAGTAAAAAACTCCAGTTGCTCCATACTAAAACCGCTCTTTCCATATTAGGGCGTATTGGCCTAGTTTAAATAATGAGAAGATTAGTCAGCAACAAAACTTGCTATATACTTCGTTATGTCAAAAACATACGAAACCATAACCTTATGCTGACAAAAACAGTGTTTTATTACTTATACTTACCGCGTTTATAAAAACGGAGTCTATAAAATGAAGCTTAGCCTAAAAACGTTAGTTACAGCAATCTCTCTCCCTGTTCTTATGACTGCTTGTGCTAGCAACGGTGATGATGTGAAAGAAATAACGGCTCAAGATTTGCAGCACCACAACTGGGAACTTGTTCAAGTTGATGGCAAAAATATCGTTCTAGACGAACACCAAAAAGCGGCTCGCCTAGAAATCGGTGAAAATCTAACCGCAAACGGCAACGCAGGTTGTAACAACTTCTTCGGTCAAGCCGAGTTGAAAAACAACCAACTACGCATCGAAAAAATGGGCATGACCATGAAGATGTGTATGGAAGATCAAATGAAGATCGAAAACGCAATGACACAAACACTATCTAACTGGAGCGATATCACGCTAACTAAAGATGGTCTTGTTCTGAAAAGTGCCGATCACGAATTGACGTTTACACTACGTGACTGGGTAAACTAATCCCAACTAAGTAAACCAGATAGTATCTTAAAGCAGCCAAACGGCTGCTTTTTTTATATCGATGAATCGTTAGTCATGCATGCTAAAGTCATTTAAATGGCCAACTTTCTTTCTCTTTTCGCCCTCAATTCCATGCTTTAGACATCAATTTTGCTCTGTAAAACAACCTATTCATATCTCTGGGGACAATAATTTTCAATTACTTGAAAGAATATCCTCAAACAAACGGTCCGCTCCTAAAATGACACCAAATTTGTCCTTTATTCGTTTTGCTTCACATTGAGAGTAATTCTTTGAATCAATGAGTGATTCCGTTTGGGATTGGCATTGATAATAGAGAGAGATGAATTACTATCCTTGTAACAGAGCGGAACGACTTGCGAAAACGTCAATAGAAACGAAAGCAAGCACCAAAAGACATAACACGGAATAGATATGAAAAAGCTACTCAGCAGCATTGGCATTTTAGCCACGACTTTTGCGACACCTTCTTTTGCCGATTCATCAGTGAATAGCGAATGGCAAAAAATCGAACAACAAGCCGACGGGCAATCCGTCTACTTTCATGCTTGGGGCGGAAGCCAAGAAATTAATCGCTACATACAGTGGGCGAGTAGAGAGCTAAAATCACGTTATAACGTGACGCTAAACCACGTTAAAGTAACTGATATTTCTGAGACCACTACTCGACTTATCGCAGAAAAAGCGGCAGGCAAAAACAGCGGTGGCAGTGTTGATATGGTTTGGATCAATGGCGAAAACTTCAAATCAATGAAGGATAACCAATTGCTATTTGGTCCTTTTGTCGAAGGTTTGCCAAGCTGGCAATATGTGGATAAATCTCTACCAATTGATGTGGACTTCTCCGAGCCAACAGAAGGTCTAGAAGCACCTTGGGGAGTAGGACAATTAGTGTTTATCCATGACGAGCAAACCCTCCATAACCCTCCAAAATCATTCGCAGAAATGCTGAGCTATGCAAAAGCGTTCCCGAATCGCCTGACTTACCCTCGACCACCAGAGTTTCATGGCACAAGCTTTATCAAAGCATTACTCATTGAACTGTCTAACAACGCCCCTGAGCTGCAACAACCAGTTACCGATAACACGTTTGAGCAAGTCACTCAACCGCTGTGGTCTTATCTAGATGAGTTCCATAAAGTCGCTTGGCGCGGTGGTAAGCAGTTTCCAGGCGGTACAGCAGAAACCCTTCAGCTACTAGATGATGGTCAGACTGACCTGGCGATTACCTTTAACCCGAACGCGGTTTTCTCTGCGCAGTCGAGCGGTAATCTTGCAGAGAGCACCAAAGCGTACGCAATGGACGCAGGAGCACTCTCAAATATCCACTTTTTAGCGATTCCTTGGAACGCAAATGCCAGTGCTGGTGCACAAGTTGCGATAAACTTTTTATTGAGCCCTGAAGCACAGTCTCGCAAAGGTAACCTAAACATCTGGGGCGACCCTTCGGTACTAAGCAACCAATACTTAACTGGTTCGGCCAAAAACACTCAACAATTCAAATCTATCGCTGAGCCACATCCAAGTTGGCAAGCGGCGTTGGAAAAAGAATGGTTGAAACGCTACGGGAATTAGTAAGAATCCATGTTAAGAGCGCTGTATTTAGTCATTATCGCAGTTTGTATTTTGCCTACCATTCCGGGACTACTTGGAGTGGTGGTCTCTGCGCTCGGTTATGTACCTCCTATCGGTCTACACCACTTTTCTTTTGATGGCTTCAATGCCGTCTTTGATTGGGAAGGTGTTTGGACATCCATCGGGCTTACTTTCTACTCCGCCATTTTCAGTAGCTACTTGGCTTGCTTCATCGCATTTGCAATTCTACAAGCCTCTTGGGGCAGTAAGTTTTGGCGAAAAATTGAAGTTAGCCTTTCCCCACTTCTCGCGATGCCGCACGTCGCGTTTGCAATTGGCTTTGCGTTCTTGTTTGCCCCAACTGGTATGGGCGTTCGTGTTCTCAACCAACTGTTTGGTTACGACCCGAATGCACAAACGGTGAATGACTTAGCATTGCTGATTAAGGACCCACATGCACTCGGTTTGATCATCATACTTGCGATTAAAGAAGTGCCGTTTTTATTGTTGATGAGTATTCCGATCCTTCAGCAATTGAAAGTCGATAAGGTTGAAAAAGTCAGTCACTCGATGGGCTACAGTTCCGCGCAAGCGTGGTGGAAATGCGTATTTCCGCAATGGTTAGCAAAACTTCGTTTCCCAATGCTGGCGGTATTGGCTTACAGTTTGTCCGTTGTCGATGTCGCCCTGATTATTGGCCCTACCAACCCACCCACGTTTGCGGTTTTGGTATGGCAATGGTTTAACGATCCAGATTTATCGCTCCTACCAAGAGCTGCCGCTGGCGCAGTAATACTGTTTGCGATCGCTAGCCTTTTGATTGGATTTGCACGCTTAATGGAATGGTGTATTACCAAAGGCTTCAAACGCTGGCAGTACTCTGGTCGAAACGGGTTTCGTTTACCCGGTAAAACCCTATTTTCACTGGTCGCGCTACTTGCACTTCTAATGATTCCACTCATGGTGCTGTGGAGCTTTGCCCAACGTTGGCGCTTTCCAGATTTGCTCCCAAGCCGTTACAGCCTGCGTTTTTGGGAATACGAATGGCACAGTATTCTAGGGACTCTAGAACAAAGTATGTCAATCGCCCTAATCAGCGCGACTGTCGCGCTAGTTCTTGCTTTAATAGCACATGAGTATCGTCTCCGTTATCGCTGGCAGGTGCCCGGTTACATCATCGCCATCCCAATGCTGATTCCTCAGCTATCCGTGCTATTCGGTATGCAAGTAGTGACGCTGTACTTAAACAGTAATGCGTATTTCTTTTGGGTATGTTGGGCGCATGTATTCTTTGCGTTCCCATTTATTTACCTCTCGCTAGACGGTCCGTGGCGCAGCTTCGATAACGGCTTAACTCGCGTCGCACTCAGCTTGGGTAAATCACCGATGCAAGCTTGGTTAAAAGTGAAACTGCCAATCCTCCTGCCTGCAATTGCATTCGCGTGGGCTGTCGGTATTAGTGTCAGCCTGGCGCAATACCTACCAACATTGGTGCTAGGGGCTGGGCGCATTAGCACCATCACAACCGAAGCCGTTGCACTATCCAGTGGTTTTGACCGACGTGTCACCGCTATTTACGCCATTTGGCAAGCTCTGCTGCCATTCTTGTTCTTTTCTTTTGCGATACTGCTTAGCCACTTGCACAGGAAGTATCGCCGCTTGTCTATAAAAGGTTTACTACTGAATGAGTCTTTGTCTCGAAAACCTCGCCATCCGTAAAACCAATGGCGACGCGCTTTTTTCAGCGTTCAACATGACCGTAGAAAAAGGTGAAATCGTTACCCTGATGGGGCCTAGCGGTTGTGGTAAATCCACTTTGTTGGATGCCATTGCCGGGCACCTATCCGCCGAGTTCAACTACTCTGGATCCATTACGCTTGATAACGAAAAGTTGGATGCCCTCCCTGCCCATAAGCGTCAGGTCGGTATTCTATTCCAAGAAGATTTGCTCTTCCCTCATTTAACGGTGTGGGAGAACCTTGCCTTCGCGCTACCAAACTCAATCAAAGGTGAAGAGCGTAAAGCTCACGCTATGCAAGCACTGAAGAACATTTCATTGGCCAAACTAGCAGAGTCCTTTCCTGACCAAATTTCGGGAGGGCAACGTGCCCGTATCTCATTGACTCGTATGCTGCTAGCAAAGCCAAAAGTTGCGCTACTTGATGAGCCCTATAGCAAGCTGGATAAAGACCTGCGCGTGCAATTTCGCAATTGGGTGGTCGAACAATTGCAGCAAGCGAACATCCCTACTTTGATGGTAACGCACGATGAAGACGATATTCCTGATGGCAGCCGCTGCCTAAACTGGCCGTGGGAGACAAATCATGCTTGATAGCCTGAGTATAAAGCTCATCCGCAAACCGCTGGCACTCAGTGCGAAATATCTCGATAAATGTGGTATCACTGCAAATCAGACGACAGTGTTTGGTTTTGTACTTGGCTGTTTTGCCCTGCCGGCTTTGATCACCGAACAGTACTTGTTGGCGTTGCTGTTTATTTTGCTGAACAGAATCTGTGATGGGTTAGACGGTGCACTGGCAAGGATTCAAGGCATTACCGATGCGGGTGGCTTTCTTGATATCAGCTTAGATTTTTTGTTCTATTCGTTGATTCCTTTTGGCTTTGTGCTTGCCAACCCAGAGCACAATGCCGTTGCAGGCGCATTTTTGATTTTTTCCTTCATCGGCACTGGTAGCAGCTTTTTGGCTTTTGCCATCATGGCAGGAAAACAAGGCATCGATAATCCGGTATATAAAAACAAATCGCTTTACTACATGAGCGGCTTAACCGAAGGTACAGAAACCATTGGCTGCTTGGTTTTATTTTGTTTGCTACCGCAACACTTTGCCGTCATCGCGTATATCTTTGGCGCGGCATGCTGGTTTACTACTTTTACACGTATTTATTCAGGGTTTCATACGCTTAACGATCATTAATACTGCTTAGACAATCGCGTTTCCTTAAAGGACAGGCCGCTAAGCCACTGTTTTATAAAGCACCAAAACGCAGGTTAAATTGGGGTATATACTCTTTGAATGAAGAAACCATTCGGAGGCTATATGAAAAAACAGATCAATTTAGGCATGTTGCTCACCATTACTTGTGCGCTCGTGCTTGGTGGCTGTAGCTCACCTAACCCGTACGGAGATGCATACGGCTCATCCGACACTCGCAAAGTTCAGCAGGTTTACTACGGCACAGTAGAAAAAGTAGAACCCGTAACCATTGATGCCTCTACCCAATCCAATGCCATTGGCACCATCGCTGGTGCTGCCGTGGGCGGGATCTTAGGCTCAAAAGTTGGGGGCGGTTCTGGCTCGGATATCGCTGCCATTGGTGGTGGTCTATTGGGTGGCTATGCAGGCAGCAAAGCGGCTGAAGCAACCGCGAAAAGAAATGGCGTGAATCTGACCATTCGTTTAGAGGACGGAAAGATTATCTCTATTGTTCAAGAAGCAAATCCAAACATGATTTTCCAACCAGGCCAAGCGGTCCAAATCAATGTTTCTGGTAATGACGCTAGAGTCGTTCCTCGTTAATTCGGACGAACCAAACCTTTGGCCTGCTTTAATTCAAACACCTAACCCGCGCAAGCTTACATCACTGACTTGTTAACTTGCGCGTTTCTTTTCGTATCAAACTTGATCGTCGTCAATGGAACATCAATCTCCCACACCTTTCGATGTTCAAATGACATCAAGTTGCTAGCATGAGCCCATTCCAGATAACTTTGGGCTTGTTATGACTCCGACTGTTGACCACGTACTCCTTAATATCGCGCTAAACCTCAGCTCTAATCGTTCTCACGAACAGCAATATCAAAACCTCATTGATGGGGTCGCGCAAGTATTCCCATGTGATGCGAGCTGCCTGTTTATCTTTGATGAGGATGGTTTTTTGACTCCTGTCGCGGTAAAAGGCTTATCTAGCTCGGTCTTAGGTCGTCGCTATTTCCCCAAAGCACATCCACGCTTAGATGCCATTATTCATAGCCGTGAACCGGTACGTTTCGATGCCGATTGTTCACTGCCTGATCCTTTTGACGGCACACTATTAACCGAAGACCAGTGCATTGATGTACACGATTGCATGGGCTTTAGCTTGTATGTGGAAGGCCAACTTGTTGGCGCACTAACTATGGATGCTCTAACAGTGGGCGCGTTTGATGACATTGACCCTGTCGCTATCGAAACCTTTGCAGCTTTGACCGCTGCGACATTGCGTAACATTGCGCAATTAAAAGCACTCAAAGCACAAAACCAGAAGCAAAAAAGCGTCACTCAAACCCTTATCCAGCAAGCCCGTTCTCAACATGGCGAAATGGTGGGTTTGAGTCCGCAGATCAACCAGTTAAAAAACAACATTGCGACCGTTGCTCAATCAGATTACGCGGTACTTATCACAGGAGAGACCGGTACTGGTAAAGAACTGGTCGCGCACTCGGTGCACGCGCAATCTCATCGTAGCGATAAGCCGATGATTTACGTCAACTGTGCGGCCCTGCCTGAAGGTCTGGCTGAAAGTGAACTGTTTGGCCATGTCAAAGGCGCATTTACAGGTGCTAATAGCCACCGTGCCGGTAAGTTTGAACTGGCAGACGGTGGAACGATTTTCCTTGATGAAGTGGGCGAACTGCCTTTGATTTTGCAAGCAAAATTGCTGCGCGTAATTCAGCAAGGCGAGCTGCAACGTGTAGGTAGCGATCAGCATTTGATGGTCAATGTGCGCATCATCGCAGCGACCAATCGACAACTAGAAAAAGAGGTCGAAGCTGGCACGTTTCGAGCAGACCTTTTCCACCGTTTGAACGTGTTCCCAATCCAAGTCCCCCCACTGCGTGCCCGTGACGGGGATATTCCCGTTTTAGCAGGATATTTGTTGGAAAAAGTACGCCAACAATTCAATGCACCCAATCTGCACGTTCACCCTAAAGTGTTGACTCAATTGGAATCTTTACCTTGGTACGGAAACGTGCGCGAGCTCGAACACACTTTAACTCGCGCGGCTTTACACGCCATTCAACAAGGCGCAAGCACGATCATGCTTAACCATTTCGACACCTCATTGGCTCTCGATGATGTAAAAAACACATCGCATTATCTGCCTAAAGAAAGCCAACCAATGCGAGAGCTAATAGAAAGCTATCAACGTGATTTAATTGAACATGCTTTGAGCCAAACTGGTGGCGTTTGGGCAAAAGCAGCGGAGTTTTTACAAATAGATCGAGGGAACTTATATCGGATGGGTAAAAAGCTCGGGATCAATAAATAACCGACCACAAGAAGCCGATGTGATTAAGACATCAGCTGCGTTGTCTTAATCACATCAATCACTCTCCTAAATCTGATAAAATTCAATACAAATCAACAAGATAATAATTGGCACACATTCTGCTCTCTAGTGGTCAACATCACGACTATTAAAACAATCACTGGAGAACCCAATATGTTCTGTATTCAATGTGAACAGACAATTCAAACCCCTGCTGTTAAAGGTTGTTCTTTTGCACAAGGTATGTGTGGTAAAACTTCTGAAGTATCTGACCTTCAAGACGTGTTGGTTTACACACTGCAAGGGGTTTCTTTTTGGGCATCAAAAGCACTTGAATTCAACATCATTAACGATGAAATCAACCAATGGGCACCCAAGGCATTTTTCTCTACATTGACGAACGTCAACTTCGACCCTGAACGTGTCCTAGAGCTAACTTCTCAAGCGGCAACGTACAAAGCATTGCTAAAAGAGCAAGTAATGTCTGCTGCAACACTCGCCGATACCGAAGTTGCTGACATCCCTGTTGTTGCTCACTTTGAGCTACCAAATAGCGCAGAAGCAATCTTAGCTTTTGCTCCTCAAGTCGCGGTTAACCGTGGTAAGGACCAAGTACATGAAGATGTGATTGGCCTACGCCTACTTTGCCTATACGGCCTTAAGGGTGCAGCCGCGTACATGGAGCACGCACGTGTTCTTGAGCAAACCAACAACGATATCTATGCCGAATACCATGAAATCATGGCGTGGTTGGGCACAGACCCTGAAGATCTCGGCGAACTACTTGATTGCTCAATGCGCATCGGCCTGATGAACTACAAAGTGATGGAAATGCTCGACCAAGGTGAAACAACGACCTTCGGCCATCCAGAACCAACCACGGTGAACGTCAAGCCAGTAAAAGGTAAATGTATTCTTGTTTCTGGCCATGATTTGCATGACCTAGAAAAAATCCTGCAACAGACCGAAGGCAAAGGCATTAACGTTTACACCAATGGTGAAATGCTGCCTGCACACGGCTACCCTGAGCTGAAGAAATATCCTCACCTTGTCGGCAACTACGGCAGCGCATGGCAAAACCAACAGAAAGAATTCGCAAACTTCCCTGGCGCAATCGTAATGACGTCAAACTGCTTGTTGAATCCAAATGTGGGTCAATACGCAGACCGTTTATTCACTCGTAGTATTGTTGGCTGGCCTGGTGTGGCTCACATCGAAGGCGATGATTTTAGCCAAGTGATTGAATGTGCTCTAGCGCAAGATGGTTTCCAACACGATGAAATCGAACACCACATCACGGTTGGTTTTGGTCGAAATGCACTGATGAACGCCGCCCCTGCGGTTATCGACCAAGTGAAGCAAGGCAACATCAAGCACTTCTTCCTAGTCGGCGGTTGTGACGGCGATAAAGCGGAACGTAGCTACTACACCGATTTTACGGCTGAAGCACCAGAAGACACGCTAATCCTGACCTTGGCGTGTGGTAAGTTCCGCTTCAACAAGAATACGTTTGGCGATATCAACGGCATTCCTCGCCTATTGGATGTGGGCCAATGTAACGATGCTTACTCTGCAATCCAGCTTGCACTTGCACTGGCGAAAGAGTTTGACTGTGACATCAATGAACTGCCACTCACGCTTGTGCTTTCTTGGTTCGAGCAAAAAGCGATCGTTATCTTGCTAACGCTATTTGCATTGGGCGTGAAAGGCATTTACACAGGCCCCACTGCACCGGCATTCCTAACGCCAAACCTAATCGCCATCATCCAAGAGAAGTTCGATATGCGCAGTATTGGCAATGTTCAGGATGATCTAAAAGCCATCCTAGCAGCCTAATAAACCTGCTTGTTCGCGCCTCCTTACGTGGAGGCGCTATCTATTTCGAACTAAAAATAGCCACAACCAAAGAGATTGTTATGTTTTTTGAATGGCAAGGTAACCAACCCGTCACACTCCGTTGCATCGACAAATACTTCGAAACACACGACACCGTCAGCATAAAATTGGCCGAACTAACCGAATCACTTCTGTTTCAGTTTAAGCCAGGCCAGTTTATTAACTTAGGCGTCGAAATTGATGGAAAAATGGAGTTTCGTGCCTATTCAATCAGCTCAATCAATGAAGACGATCACCTTCAACTCACCATCAAACGAGTATCTGGCGGTAAAGTATCGAACTACATCGTTGACTCGCTGCTGCTCGGTGATACCGTTCAAGCATTACCACCAGCGGGCGAGTTTAACTGCATTGACCACCCACCCGTTTTACGTAATGGCGAAACAAAAGCCTTGCTTATCAGTGCAGGTTGCGGCGTCACGCCCGTATTTTCGATGGCAAAACACTGGCTGAGTAATCAAGATGAAAACGACAACGATGTGGACATCGCATTTCTTCATATTGCACGCAGCCCAGAAGAGACGATTTACTACGACCAGCTAGAAACGTTCGACGCTGTGTATCCCAACTTCCATTTAAAGCTGTTGCTGAAAAACCGAGAAGGAACATCGCACCCACAAGGTCGTTTGAATGCCGACTGGCTTAAAGAGCTTGTTCCTGATTTCAAACAGCGCACCGTTTACCTGTGTGGTCCAAGCCAGTTTATGCAAGATGTTCACGGCTATTTGAATGACCTTGGTTTTGACATGATGAACTTCTACCAAGAGAGTTTTACGCCAGCGACTGGCGCAGAAACATCGGTCTCCGATGAGACGGTTAACGTTTTTGTTCCTGATTTTGCTCAAAGCATCGATGCGCAAAAAGGTCAGGTACTGGCCGATGTGCTCGAAGGCGCAGGTTTACCATTAATCGTCGCTTGTCGTAGCGGCATTTGTGGCTCATGCAAATGCAAGGTTCGTCAAGGCAACGTCTCTTCCACCAGCCTAGAAACATTAACGCCAGAAGAAATTGAACAAGGCTATGTGCTCGCCTGCTCATCAACCATCGAAGCGGATCTTGAAGTGCAGATTGGTTAGTTTTCCAAATACAAAAAAGCGCCGCGATACGTCTGTCTAGTTGTTTCGCGGCGCTTTTTTTGATGTTACTTCTGTTGCAACAAAAGTCTTTTAGCTAAACAACAACACTTTCAATGCTGCTTCGCTGTCTACGTCCGTAAACTCTGGCGGGTTATCCAGACGCTCACGGAATGTCAACTCTGGCGCTTCTTCTTTCATGCTTTCAATCAAGAAGTCGCTTGTCACAGATGGCGAGTTCACACATGCCATCACTTGACCACCGTCTGCCAACAAATCCGGCAACCGACGTAAAATCTTTTTGTAATCTTTAGTCAGCGCAAAGCTGCCTTTCTGGAATGAAGGCGGATCGATGATAATCAAGTCATACTGACCAGATTTCTTAATCTTACCCCACGATTTAAAGATATCGTGCCCCATAAAGCTTACCTGGTTGATGTTATGACCATTTAGCTTGTGGTTCTCACGACCTTTAGACAGCGACGCTTTTGCCATGTCGACGTTAACCACTTTATCTGCGCCACCCGCAATGGCAGCGACAGAAAAGCCACACGTGTAAGCAAACAAGTTAAGCACGTTTTTATGCTTCGCATTTTCCCGTACCCAATCACGACCGTAGCGCATGTCCAAAAACAGACCGAAGTTTTGATTGCGGCCAATATCCAATTGGTATTTCAAACCGCTTTCTTCAACGACAGGGCGAGCGTCTAATTCACCGACAAGCACTTCTGAAGGCGCACCATCGGCATAACGGTGCTGAAGAACCATAGTGCGACCTTGCTTGTCTGCCCACAGTGGTGATTGTGCCAACGCATTGAGGCCGTTTTTCAGCTCAGCGAGAAACGCGTCGTCGACTTCTTTAAACAAGTTGATAATCACCTGACCTTGTAACCAATCACAGGTGATTTGCTCTAGGCCCTCAAAACGACGGCCACGACCATGAAACAGTCGACGAATTTCGTTAGGAGCTTGCGCGAGCTCGGTTTCTAGATGCTGAAAGAACAGCGGAAGTTGTGATGCTTGCATCGAGTTCTCTTATTAGTTTTCTTTGTGACGGTTATTTGATCGTAGGCCAGTTCAGTTCCCAAGGGGAAAGCCAAGTATCCAAACCCTGAGAGACTATTTCACTGAGCCATTTGTTACCCAGCACTTGGTATTCTCGTGGGTCGCAAACAAAGCGATATTGCTCATCTCGGTATTGGAAGCAAAGTGAAAATGCATGCAGATAACCGCGATCAGCCTCATTGCCTGCATTGTAAATCGGGTCGCCAACAATACCTGAGCCAACCGATTTTAATGCCACGCGGATTTGATGCGTTTTACCAGTGTGTGGCTTACATAAAAATAGGCGCTCTCCGGGCTCTGCCGCAAGAGAGAAAAACTGGGTGACGGCTGGGTTGTTTTTGCTGTTGACCAGCTTCCATGATGAACGGCGCGAACGCTCCATATCACCAACGACCAAACCTTGTTTCTTTTTCGGCTTTTTAGAGCCAATCGCCAGATAGAACTTTTCCACTTGGCGGTCAGCAAAAGCTTGCGATAACGCACTAGCCGCTTTGGCGTTGCGTCCGAGGAGCAGAATACCCGATGTCATTTTATCCAAGCGATGGATAAGATAAAGCTGCTCATCACCACTCTGCTTAGCCACTTCTTGCAGCAGCATTGTGTCGCCATCGTCTTTATGAACAGAGACGTTGGGATGCTTATTGATGATCAGAAAATCGGGATGGGTATGTAGAATATCGAACATAAAAAACTGGCTCCACGTTTGGAGCCAGCAGTATACATAAGTTACCGGACAAAGCTATCGAGGCTTGCCCTAAGGTCTTTGCTAAAGCTTCTTAGAGAAAATGCCAGCAAGACCAATGATTGCGATACCCAGCAGCATGATTTCACCTTTGCCACTGTCAAAGCCAGACTTAATCCCCATGAAGGCAACAATAGCAATCGCAACAGGAATCAGGTATTTAACTAGGTTGTACCACAATCCAAATAGCGGGAAGGATACTTCGCCGTCATTAGTGATCTCTTTTTCTAGCTCAGCACGGCTTAGGCGCCATCCAGCAAAGATACAAACCAACATACCACCAACCGCTAAGAAGATTTTGTCCGTTAGCAAGTCGAAGATATCAAAGGCACCGGTACCAAACAGCGTTGGTCCCATTCCACCTAACGATAGTGACGCAAAAATACATAATGCCGCCATAACTGCACTTGCAGACAGAACTGCGTTCGAGCGCTTCATGCCTTTCTCGTCAATTAGGTAAGACACGACAACTTCCAATAGTGATACTGAAGAAGTTAATGCCGCCACCGTCAAACCGATGAAAAATAGCAACGCGAATAGCAACCCAATCACACCGCCCATTTCAGCAAATAGCTGAGGAACGACAACGAATACAAGACCAGGGCCTGCTGCAGGCTCCATGCCAAAGGCAAACATTGCTGGGAACATAGCAACACCAGCAAGAATCGCGACACCTGTATCCATCGCAGTAACCATACCGGTTGTTTGAACTAGGTTCTCTTTCTTCTTCAGGTAAGAACCGTACGTCATCATACAACCCATACCTAAGCTAAGTGAGAAGAACGCCTGCCCTAGTGCAGCAAGAACTACGTTGCTGTCGACTTTAGAAAAGTCCGGCATGAATAAGAACTCAAGGCCAGCCATTGCACCTGGCAGCATCAAGCCTTTAACAGAAACAACGATTAGGATTAAGAACAGAAGCGGCATCAGAACCTTACCGGCTTTCTCAATACCACCCGAAATCCCTTTCATCACGATCATGACGTTAAGGAACAGGTAAACACCCATCCACATTAAAGGTTGAATCGGATCTGAGATGAAACCGCCAAAGCTGTCGCCAATTGCTTCTGGCGCGCTGAGTAGACCACCGCCCACTTTAAAGATGTAGGCCAATGCCCAACCACCAACCACTGGGTAGAAGCCCATGATCAAAAGACCACTGAAGACTCCCATAACGCCAGTGAACGTCCAGCGTCGGTCAGTTGTTTTGAATGCACCTACGGCAGAAAGACCTGTCTTACGACCAATAGCGAACTCTGTCAGCATCACGCTAAAGCCGATAAAAATTACAAAGATAAGATAGATAGCAACGAATGCACCGCCGCCACTCTCACCTGCTGTGTAAGGGAATTTCCATATATTGCCTAAACCGACAGCGGAACCCGCTGCTGCCATTACGAAGCCTAGTTTAGACCCCCACGTATCACGTGATGCTGCTGTATTAGTTGTAGCCACGCTTTTTCTCCAAAATTAGTTTGTTGTGTATGCATAGAGATAGGCGTCTAAAAAGTTTATGTAAAAATTATTGTACACTTATAAAATAAGCGTTCGACGCACTATGTCTAGAAAGTAAAGCAGCTCCCCTTTAAAATTGGAACCCCAAAAAAGTACATTTATCGCACAAGTGTCGAGTTACGCAGGTTAAATGCTGCTTTTTTGTTCAAAAGTTAAAGAATGGCCTTATTTTTCACATTAAAATAACAGAATCAGCTGTTATGAAATTCGTTCCTCATATAAGGTCAATCCCACGTCTAAATGGGAAATCTATTCCCCCAACCCACTTTTATGCTTAATATCCTAGAAGGGCATATTACTCTGAGCGTATATGGACAAGTTTTATCACTTTCTTACTTTAGCTGGCATCGGGCTATATTGGTTACTGGTCGCAGGTGTGACCATTCGTGTCGTTTTAAAGCGCCGTGCAGTGAGCGTGTCTTTAGCTTGGCTAATGATCATTTATATCCTTCCCGTTCTGGGTGTCGCATGTTATTTCCTCTTCGGTGAACTGAACTTAGGCAGAAAACGAGCCGAACGTGCGAAAGAGATGTTTACACCATTCGAGAAATGGTTCAGTCAGCTTAACGACTGTAACGCGCACAACCCAGAAACGATGGGAAGGCACATCTACCGAATTGATGAACTTTGTAACAACCGCCTTGGTCTTCCCGCATTGAGCGGTAATACATTGTCGCTGCAACAGTCACCTAATGAGATTTTGCATTCCATTATTGAAGACATCGAAAACGCGCAGAGCAGTATTCGAATGGTATTCTACATTTGGCATCCGGGTGGTTTGGCTGACTCTGTCGCTTCTGCACTTATCCAAGCGGCTAAACGCGGCGTAGATGTCAAACTATTGCTCGATTCAGCAGGTAGTCCACGTTTTTTCAGAAGTCCTTGGTATCGAATGATGCAGGATGCTGGAATTGAAGTTATTCAAGCGCTAGAAGTGAAGATGTGGCGTATTTTCTTACGTCGTCTTGATCTTCGCCAACATCGCAAGATCATCGTAATTGATGATGAAATTGCTTATACCGGTTCAATGAACCTGGTTGACCCGGCTTACTTCAAGCAAAACAGTGGCGTCGGGCATTGGGTGGACATCATGGTTCGCATTACGGGACCAACGGTAAACGTATTGAGTGCCATCCACTGTTGGGATTGGGAAGTCGAAACTGGCGAACGCCATTTACCGAGACTACCTGAATGTAAAATCGATGAGAGTGAATTCCAACACCCTATTCAGGTTGTGCCTTCTGGCCCAGGTATGCCGGAATATCTGATCTATCAAGTATTAACATTGGCAATAAACCAAGCCAATCGCTCGGTACGAATCACAACACCATATTTCGTGCCCAATGCTGATTTACTCGAAACGTTAAAGATGACAGCACAACGAGGCATTGACGTTGAACTCATTATTCCCCATAAAAATGACTCTATGATGGTGCAATGGGCGTCACGCGCTTTTTATAGTGAGCTCTTGAGTGCAGGGGTCAAGATTTATGAGTTTTATGGTGGTTTGCTGCATACAAAATCTGTCGTAATTGACGACCAATTCTGTTTAGTTGGCACCGTAAACATGGATATGCGCAGCTTGTGGCTGAACTTCGAAGTGACCCTCGCCGTTGATGACGAAGAGTTCACCAAGCAAATGTCTTGGTTACAAGATAGCTATATTAAGCAATCTCACACTGTTGTATTGGAAGAATGGGAGAAAAGGAGCCTATTTTCTCGGTTCTTAGAGCGAGTGTTCTATCTCTTCAACCCACTCCTCTAATACCTCAAATACACCGACTAAAAAACCTCCAGCGCTACATGCATCCTGCTGGAGGTTTGTTCTTTTAGCTCCCTATGTACACGATACCTCTCGACATCATTACCTGTTCATCTTGGCTGTTATTGGCTGATAGTTGACTTTTCCCTTGCATAACCTACGTCGTCCATGTTTTAAATATTCAAAACCGCAATATTTAAGACAGGGAACTTTTATGTCAGAGGGAAAAAAAACCAAACTCATTACCGCTGGCCGCGATAAAAAGTGGACAAATGGTGTTGTAAACCCACCCGTTCAACGCGCTTCAACTGTGGTATTCAATACCGTTGCAGAAAAGAACCAAGCCACCATTAATCGTGCAAACAAAACGTTGTTTTATGGTCGCCGAGGCACCAACACGCACTTTGCTTTCCAAGACGCAATGGTTGAGATTGAAGGTGGAGCTGGTTGCGCGCTTTACCCTTGTGGAACGGCAGCAATTTCAAACACCATCCTCTCTTTCGTTGAAACTGGCGATCACATTCTAATGGTGGACACTTGTTACGAACCAACTCGTGACTTTTGTAACACCATCATGAAGAAAATGGGCATCGAAACCACCTATTATGACCCAATGATCGGTGAAGGTATCCGAGACTTGATTCAGCCGAATACCAAAGTCCTTTTCTTGGAGTCTCCTGGTTCAATAACCATGGAAGTCCAAGATGTGCCTACATTAGCGCGCATTGCCCACGAGCAAGATATCATCGTGATGCTAGACAACACATGGGGAGCTGGCGTGAACTTCTCTCCTTTCGAGCATGGCGTAGACATTTCCATTCAAGCGGCAACTAAGTATATCGTTGGACATTCAGATGTCATGCTAGGTACTGCTGTGGCTTCTGAAAAGTATTGGGATCAGCTTCGTGAACAAAGCTACCTGATGGGTCAGTGCGTTTCTCCTGACGACGCATACCTAGGTCTTCGAGGTATTCGCACGTTGGATGTTCGCCTAAGACAGCACGCAGAAAGCAGTTTAAAAGTCGCTCAGTGGCTCGCTTCTCGCCCAGAAGTTGATCATGTCCGCCATCCAGCTTTAGAAACAAATCCTGGCCATGAGTTTTTCAAACGAGACTTCACAGGTGGAAACGGCTTGTTTTCATTTGTTCTCAAAACGTCTTATCCAAAAGCGACGACGGCTCTGCTTGATGGCATGAAACACTTCAGTATGGGTTACTCTTGGGGCGGTTATGAAAGCCTCATTCTAGCTAACGAACCTAAGAGCTTTAACAGCCTGAGAACCATAGCTCACCCACACTTTGAAGGTACTTTGGTTCGTATTCATATTGGCTTAGAAGACGTGAATGACTTGATCGCTGATTTAGAGGCTGGTTTTGCGCGTTATTACGCCTTAATGCTTGAAAAAGAAGCCTCCCTATAACAATGATTGAATCGCCCTGCATTGCGGGGCGTTTTTATAAACCCCTGACTTAATTAGAATTAACTAACATTCACCCGAGCCATTAATTAATGTTAATCATTTGTGTTGTTTTTCAATTGAGCAGTCACAGAATGAAATAATGTGCCACAAATAGGCTTTCCAAATTTAGAGTTTCTCTCCTACTTTTTATCACTCATAAGAGGTCATACCACAAGGAGATAGTTTTGAAACTCAAATTTATAGCGCTAATGCTTTTTACCTTAGTTACCGTCCCAATAACCTCCGTATACGCTGCAACAGGTTATACCCAAACCAAGTATCCGATTGTTCTGGTTCACGGTTTGTTTGGTTTTGATACCCTGGCAGGCGTTGATTACTTTTTCGGAATACCACATTCCTTAACAAAAGATGGCGCTACGGTTTATGTTGCACAGGTATCCGCGACCAATAGCAGCGAAGTTCGAGGGGAGCAACTGCTTGCTCAAGTAGAAACCTTACTTGCAGCAACAGGCGCAGAGAAAGTCAATCTCATTGGTCACAGTCATGGTGGTCCAACAACGCGCTATGTTGCCTCTGTCCGTCCTGACCTAGTCGCATCAGTTACGAGTATAGGAGGCGTTAATAAAGGGTCTAAAGTAGCCGATTTAGTTCGTGGCACCGTATCTGAGGGTTCGGGTAGTGAGCAGCTCGCGGTAAAACTGGCGCAAGGTTTAACCACTCTTATTAATCTTCTATCAGGTGGTTCTGATCTCGACCAAGACCCTTTGGCCTCATTAGCAGCATTAACCACGGAAGGATCATTAGCGTTTAACCAACACTACCCTGAGGGAGTCCCTACCAGTGAATGTGGTAATGGTGACTTGCTGGCTTCAAATGGCGTTTATTACTACTCATGGACCGGATCATCCACTTTTACAAACGTTTTCGATCCGACTGACGCTGCCATGATGGTACTTGGCTTAGCCTTTGATGGGCCAAATGATGGCTTAGTTGGTGCGTGCAGCACACATTTGGGCAAAGTCATACGTGATGATTATCAAATGAACCATTTGGATGAAATTAACGGCCTACTCGGTATTCATCATCTTTTTGAAACCGATCCAGTCACGCTTTATCGCCAACATGCAAATCGTCTCAAACTTCAAGGTTTATAAGAGGTCATCACAATGAAGAAAGTCGCTCTCACCACTTTTATCCTGCTCTCGATATTTGGCGTGGGAGCGCTTTCTCTGTTGCAAAGCGACAAACAACAAGAGATAACCTCTAACCATTCGCCATCTCAGCAAGATATAGCCGCCGATGTCTCTTCCCCAAAAGATTTCTTCGAATATTCTCTTAGCCGGCTGGGCGAAGAAGATCTCGATACGATCAAAGCGGAAGTCAATGATGACACTTTAGCAAAGCAAACTCTGAATATTGATGCCAAACTTTTTCAAACCTACCTTTCCTACAAGCAAGCACTCTCTGCATTAGAGCCTTTTGAGCACAACCACCTAACGCTTGAACAGTTAACCATGCTGAATGAAGCAATACTGAACTTACAGCTTCAATACTTTAACGAGGTGCAGATAACCCAATTGTTTGACGAAGAAAACCGACTTCGCCAACTTGCATTGGAAAAACTGACGATTAAAACACAGGCATCGGATATCGAGAGTCAGACCCACCTTCTCAATCAAGCGTTATCAGAACAACCGGATTACATACGAGAAAGTGAACGCAATAACGCATTAGCAGAGCAGCTCGAGCAAGCTTCTCAGCTTGATTCACAAGACATGTACATCGCCCGTGTTGCTCTGGTAGGAGATGCCGGAGCGCAGAGGCTGCAAAAGCTTGATGAGCAAAGAGCATCATTTAAGACTCAACTCGCCACTTACTTAAAGCAGCGTCAAAATATTCTGAATAGGGATTTTCTAGGGCAAGACGAAAAACAGGCAGAAATCATTGCTTTAAGAAAACAAAGCTTCGATGCCACTCAATGGCGTCGAATCGAAGCTTTGGAACGTATTCATGATAGCCAGAACTAACAACATTAGCTTAATAGCCAAACGTCACTTATTCTGCTTTTTAGGACATCCAACGATATGGTCATCCACCATGCCGACGGCTTGCATGAAAGCATAACAGATGGTTTCACCGACAAACTTGAAGCCTTTCTTTTTTAGGAATTTACTCATGGCTTTGGATTGCTCTGTCGAAGCTGGTACGTCACTCATATGTTGCCATTGATTGACGATTGGTTCACCGTCCACGAACTGCCACAACGCGTCTGATAAACTCCCGTATTCAGCAATTAACGCTTTGGCCGCTTTGGCATTACTAAATACCGAGTTAATCTTTCCGCGATGTCTCACAACATCGAAGTTTTCCACGATGTATTCAGCGCGTTCTTCATTTCTTTGTTCCAACGCATCTAGGTCGTAGTTCTCGAACGCTTCTCTGTAACCTTCGCGTTTTTTAAGGATGGTGATCCAGCTAAGCCCAGCTTGCGCACCTTCCAAAGTAATAAATTCAAACAGGACTTGGTCGTCATATACTGGCACGCCCCATTCGGAATCATGATATTCGCGTTCTAATGGGTGATTCATCGCCCACGCACACGTTTTTTGTTCTGTCATTATTCTTCCTTAAAAAGCGCCTCTAACTGATGAGCTAGAGGCGCGATATTTTTCATCGTTATATCAGTAGCACTAAGCCTGTTTCGGTACTGCCACTTTATGGAACAAACGATACAACACTGGCACGACAATCAGTGTCAGGACTGTCGCAAAACCCAAACCAAACATAATCGTAACCGCCATTGGTTTGAAGAAAATATCTGGCAACAGTGGGATCATACCAAGGATCGTCGTGATAGCAGCCATACAAACGGGACGGACGCGACTTACCGCAGCATCAACGACCGCGTCATAAGCCTCTTTACCGGACTTCATTTCAATTTCAATTTGGTCCAGTAATACGATGCCATTTTTGAGCACCATTCCCGATAAGCTTAAGAAGCCGAGCAATGCCATAAAACCAAACGGCGTGTTGAGTGCCAACAAACCAGTGGTGACACCAATTAACGCCAGCGGCACGGTAAGCCAAACAATGAGTGGCTCTTTGATAGAGTTAAATAGGAATACAGTGATCAAGAACATGAACAAGTACCCCATTGGCATAGTAGTAAACAGTGACTCTTGAGCATCACCTGAAGATTCGTATTCACCACCCCACTCTAAGGAATAACCTGGTGGTAATTGAATCGCTTCGATTTGGGGCTGTAAGCGTTTTTGCAACGTCGATGCGGTTTCTTCACCTAGAATATCTGGGTCTGCCATCACAGTGAGCATACGCTTACGGTTCTTACGCACAATAATAGGATCCTCCCAACGCATGTCGTAACCCATTGTGACTTGTTGAAGTGGGATAAACTCACTCTGTGCTGGACTCCATATTTTCATGCCTTCGATGTTACGAATATCAATGCGTTCATCTTCAGGTAAGCGAGCCACGATAGGCATGAGCGTAGTGCCGTCTCGGTAAAGACCTATCGTCATTCCAGAGAATGACATGGACAAGAAGTCATCGACATCTGATTTTGTAATGCCATAGCGACGTGCCTGACTCTCGTTAAACTGAGGTTCAAGAACTTGGGTTCGTTCACGCCAATCATGCCTGATATTTGTTGCCTGAGGATCGGCGTACATGATGTCCTTGACCTGAGCGGCTATCGTACGAAGGACGGTTGGATCTGAACCAATAATGCGCGCTTCAATTTTTGCACCACCACCAGGGCCTAACTCAATCTGTTTGAGCTTGTAATTGATTTCTGGGTAGTTGGCTTTTAAATACTCTCGAAACTTCGCCATTAATGGTTTTAACGCTTCGTAGTTTTCCATACGAGTGGTTATCTCACCATAAGCCGCATAACTTTTCTCTGGCGCGTACGTTAACATGAAGCGCTGTAAGCCTTTACCCGCGGTCGTCGTGATATGGTCAACATGCTCTTGCTTAGCTAACCAACTTTCTAACTCTTTAAGCGTTGTGTTGGTTGCTCGAATATCAGTTCCTTCTGGCATCCATACATCTAACTGAAAAATCGGCGTTGTCGAAGATGGGAAAAACGCTTGCTTCACAAAGGTGAACCCGTAAACACTTGCCGCTAATCCCGCAATCAGCACCACAACGGTAAACCAAGCACGACGCATACAAAACTGAAGAAACTTTTTATAAATAACGAAAATAACCCCGTTATATGGATCATTTTCTTCCCCTTCACCTTGTTTAATCTTCTGGCCTTTAAAGAAGATGTCAGCAAAGAACGGTGTCAACGAGATAGCGGTAAACCAACTCAACATCAATGAGATCAGCAGAACCGTAAACAAAGTGCCACAGTATTCACCCGTCGAGTCTTCAGACAGTCCAATGGGCGCAAATGCAGTTACAGCAATCACAGTTGCCCCAAGTAATGGCCACTTGGTTTGGGTAACGATGTCAGTCGCCGCTTGGAGTCGAGTTCGCCCTTTTTGCGTACCAATCAAAATCCCCTCAACCACGACGATTGCATTGTCCACCAACATACCTAACGCGATAACCAAGGCACCTAATGAAATCCGCTGCAAATCTATCGCGAGATACTTCATGAAAATGAACGTACCCAACACCGTCAGCAGTAAAATTAAACCGATAAGCAGACCTGAACGTAGCCCCATAAAGAACAGAAGTACGATAATGACGATACCGACAGCTTGAGCCAAGCTGACAACAAAACCGCTAACCGATTTATCCACCTCTTTAGGCTGACTGTAAATTTCCGAGATTTCGATACCAACAGGTTGTTGGTACTTTAGCTCTCCAAGGCGATGATCAAACGCTTTTCCGACTTCAACGACGTTGACGCCTTCAGCAAAAGAAACACCCACGTTTAGTGCGAGGCTGCCGTTAAAATTAATAATATTATTCGGGACTTCTACGTAACCACGTTTTATTTCCGCCACATCTTTCAAGAAGATGAGCCCCTGAGCACCCGACTCAGTAATCAACAAATCGCCTAGCTCATCCACACTCTGGAACTCGCCAGTCGGCTGAATTCTGATGTACTCATCACCAATTCTGATCGCTCCTGCGTCAGAAACTACGTTTTGCGTCGAAAGAAGATTAAACACGGTATCCGGAGCAAGACCTATACTGCTCAATTTTTTCATCGATACTTCGATGAACACTTGCTCTTGCTGTTGCCCAGATACCGAAACTTTACTCACGCCATCAACCAGTTCGAGCTCTCGGCGTAAGTAATCGACGTAATCCAGTAGCTCTTTATAGCTATAACCGTCGCCAGTCACCGCTAACAAAATCCCGTAAACATCACCAAAATCATCGATCACTTGAGGTTCATTCACACCTGGAGGCAACGTCCCTTTAAGGTCGTTCACTTTACGGCGCAACTCATCCCAAATTTGTGGTAGATCATCAGGGCCATAATTGTTCTTCATCGTGACCGTGATTTGCGATAATCCTCGGCTAGAAATCGAATTCACTTCATCAACATAAGTAAGCTGCTGAATCGATTTTTCGATTGGATACGTCACTTCTTCTTCGACTTGTTGCGGTGTCGCACCAGGGTAAGAGGTCACTACCATCGCATCTTTAATAGTAAAAGCAGGGTCCTCAAGACGCCCTAAACCAAAGAATGCGGCGATACCACCAATCAAAAATATCAGTGCAACCATCCAACTGATGACGCGATTTCGGATGAAGTACGCAGCAATACCGGTCACATCATCATCACTTTGAGGCACTGATTTATTAAGATCGCTCATAGACCGGCCTCCTGCGTAGCCATTTCCTGTATCACTTCCACTTTCATGCCATCCCTTAATCGAGAAACACCGGCAATCACAACTTTGTCTTTGAGCATGAGACCATCAAGGATTTGAATGGACGTTTTAGATGCCTTACCTGCTCGCACCTGTTTGCGCGATACCGTATTGTCGTCATTCAGTACCCAAACAAATTTGTTTTCGCGCCCCAGCTCGTCACCGTCCGCATTGAAAATGGCTTCGATAGGGACATTAATTCCTAGGTTGAGATCAAGCCCAACATTCTCGTCTTTAGAAGTTACCTCAACAGCCATACCATCTAGGATGTACTCTTCTTCCGGCATAGGAAGCGACAGTGTGACAGTAAACGTACCTGTTGTTGGATCGGGCTCAGTCGTAAATTCTTTTACCGTCGCGTTATATTCATTACCACTGGGCACGCGCACTAATGCTTTGATCGCGGTAAGCCTTTCTTCCGTTGGCGGTTGGTTCACATAGAGGCGGTCAGGAAGCTGAATCAACACTTCGACTCGCTCCAAGCTGTGAATATTAACGATATGCTGTCCGACTTGAACATTTTCGAATTGGTCGATATTAACTCGCGAAATAATCCCATCCACGGGCGCTTTTAAGGCAGTAAATGATAGACGAAGTTTGGCTAACTGAAGCTCAGCTAAGGCGATTTGTCGTTGTGCTGCAATTTCATCAAACTGAGACTTAGCTAATAGGCCTTTATCAACCAAAGGGCGTGAGCGGCGATACTGACTGTCGACAACAGAAAAACGCGCACTCGCATTATCTACATCCAACTCATAGTCAGTGGGATCTAGCGTTGCAATAACATCACCCTTCGTGACTTTGTCGCCCTCTTTTACCATGATGCGGCTGACTTCTCCTGCCACTCTGAAGCTCAAATGAGAGCGATCCGCTGCATTCGCAACCGCAGGGAAGTACAAGTTGTCATCCACCTTGTTTCCCGCTAATGACGTAACTCTAACTCGTGGCGTTTCGAGCTCTTTTTCTGGCGCCTTATCCCCACAGCCAACGAGAAAAAGCGTTGAAAGTAAAGTCGCTAGAGAGATGATTCCTTTCATATTACAACCCTCTTTCCTTAATCCACGCTCTTACCTTAATTCCGGGTTCAATTACACTGACACCCGAGATAATGATTTGGTCGCCATCGTTAAGCCCGGCTAACACTTGATTTTTGTCATTCATCTCAATTGCGGCTTTGGATACAATGCCTTGCTCATCGACACGCCAAACGTATGTTTTGCCGTTTTCTTCTAGCAACGCGGAGTTAGGAATCTTTGTCGCTCCTGCACTTTTGGACAGGAGGTAAGCATTGCCAGACATTCCCGGCAAAAGGCCAATTTCTGCTGGCCGCTCCATGACCATCGTGACTTTGTAACTGCCCGTTTTAGGGTCGGCTTCTGTATCGATTTCCTGAAAGGTTAAGTCAAAGGCTCGCTCGGGGAACGCATCAAATATCATTCTGGCAGAGACATCGCTCCCCTGCGTGTAACGATTTAGAAGATAGTCTGGGATTTGGAATATCACTTTGAGGAGTTGGTTGGACTGAATATTCATCACCCCTTCTTTCGCGGCAACATATTCATGGTTTTCTGCTGGAATGTACGAAATAGTTCCATCATATGGCGCGACAAGTTTGGTATACCTTAAGTTTGCCTTTGCTTGATTCCATTGAGCTTTTGCCGAGTTGTGGTTCGCTTTTGCCTCATCAAAATCTTGCTCAGATACTACTTGGTCTTTACGTAGCTTTTGGTATCGCTTGTATTGCACATCTGCGAGCAAAAAATTTGCCCGAGCTTGCTGTTCGAGCAGAGAATATTCATCTGGGTTTAATGACGCCAAAACATCACCTTTACTGACGACTTGACCTTCATTCACTTCTATCGTTTGAAGAAGCCCAGGAACTCGAAATGTCAGTACTGCTCTATCGCCAGCTTCCGTCGTGGCAGGAAAATGTCGCTCAAACTGGGCATTGCCAACAGATACTGTAAATAGCTTCGCAGGGCGCGATTCAGGTTCAGGAACAGGAGGAAGTTCTTTACCGCACCCCGACAAGACAGCCGAGATGGCAATAGGAATGAGCAATTTTCTCATTACATTCATCCATAAAAATTGGGGGATTATTTTTAAAGTAGATGAATTTTGAACGAACTTCCAGAGCAGAAAAGATTAATAGTGCTTTAAAATTAGTAATTTGTGATAAAAAAGCAGGCTTTATGCCTGCTTCAGTTAAATCTTCTTTGGATACAAAATGCCTAAAGCTTACTGAATTCTCTGTTCACCCTATATGTATCAGACGTAACATAAGCTTCCATGTTACGAATTTTGCCATCAAGACGGTCAAAATCCCTTTCCAACACACTGAGCAGTTGATCAGGGCTTTGCCCTTTCTGCCAAGGCTTACTTTTGAGCGTATGCTCTTGCTGCGCTCTGATATTTTCAGAATACGTTACTGGTTGCTTTTCTAACATAAACGCCATCGCGACGTACGCTAACAATACCAAAAACGTACCACCTAACAGCGCTGCAGAAATCACTACAATACGAATCAACCAAACTTCTGCACCAAAGTAGTTGGCAATACCGGCGCAAACACCGGAGATTTTGCCATTTACTGGATCACGATACAGTTCTCGATTATTCATACTTGCGTCTCCATGTTGGTGACTCAGCATCCAAGATGCGCTCCAATGTATCAACTCGGGACTGCATCGCTTCTGCTTTTTCAGATAGTACCTGAAGGCGCTCTAAATCCTGGCTCGACAGTGCACTATCTGTTTTGCGTTTGCTGCGATAGTGTAAGAAGAGCCATAGTGGAGCGACAAAGATTAAAAAGACAATCACTGGTCCTGCTATAAAAAATGCCGACATAAATGGCTCCTTTCTTATTTATCTTTCGATGACATCTGTTCTTTCAGTTTTGCCAACTCTTTTTCAATTTCGTCTTGTGCCTGCAACTCTGCAAACTCTTGTTCTAGCGATTTAGCATTACCGGTTTGAGCATACAGGTCTGCTTCCGCTTCCATTTCATCCACTTTACGTGAGTATTGCTCGAATTTCGCCATCGCTTCATTAGTACGGCTAGTGTGCAGGTGTTTTTGCACATCACGACGGTTAGATGCAGTTTGGTTACGAATTGCTAGTGCTTGCTGTTTTGCGCGCGTTTCAGCAATTTTGCTTTCCAACTTACCAATCTCGCCAGTAAGCTTATCGATCGTTTCTTCCACTAAGGTTTGCTCAGTGTGGAGGCCTTTAATCACTTGCTCTAGCTTTTGCTTTTCAATTAACGCTGCACGAGCTAGATCTTCACGCTCTTTAACTAATGCTAAGCTCGCTTTTTGGCCCCATTCGCCAATTTGCTCTTCTAACGTTTCAACCTTACGAGCCAACTCTTTCTTGTCTGCAATCGCTTTAGCCGAGTTAGTACGCACTTCAACAAGTGTGTCTTCCATTTCTTGAATGATAAGACGGATCATTTTTTCAGGATCTTCCGCCTTGTCCAGTAATGCACTGATGTTTGAGTTAACGATATCTGCAAATCGAGAAAAAATACCCATAACGGAACTCCTCTTTTTTCCTATTAAAACTCGACAAGGTGGTGATTAACCTTGTGTCTCCCTGAATATATAACAAGTAACGTGCCAACTTATAATTTTCTTTTAAATCAGAGTGTTATTCATTTTGTTGTCGTTACACACTATTGTGCTATGATGTTTTTCACCAACTGTTGGTGAAATTTACCAACTCTATCTCTAAATCATGGCTCGGCTGTTAAATAAGAAGGACTTTATGAAGCAAAACCTGATTGGTGAATCACCTGCTTTTCTCGCTGTACTAGATAAAGTATCACAACTTGCACCCATTGAGCGCCCTGTCCTCATCATTGGTGAACGAGGTACGGGTAAAGAACTCATCGCTCAGCGTTTGCATTATTTATCAAGACGTTGGGATAAACCACTACTATCACTCAACTGTGCGACATTAAGCGAAGGGCTAATAGATTCCGAATTGTTTGGACATGAATCCGGCTCCTTCACAGGCTCTAAAGGTAAGCATAAAGGGCGTTTCGAGCGTGCCGAGGGCGGTACTTTGTTTCTTGACGAGCTGGCGACCGCACCACTTTTAGTTCAAGAAAAGCTATTACGCGTCATCGAATATGGTGAATATGAGCGAGTTGGCGGTCATACCGCTCTCAATGCGGATGTTCGACTTGTTTGTGCAACCAATGCCGACCTACCAAAATTGGCAGAGCAAGGTGATTTTCGTGCAGATCTGCTCGACAGGCTAGCCTTCGATGTCATTATGTTACCGCCTCTTCGCGAGCGCAAAGAAGACATTCTCTCTTTAGCAGAGCACTACGCGATGAAAATGTGTCGTGAACTGCAACTGGAATACTTTGTCGGTTTTACCCCAAAAGCGCAGCAGTCGCTTATTGAATATGAATGGCCCGGTAACGTCCGCGAACTAAAAAACGTGATTGAACGTGCGATTTACCAACATGGTCTGAATGCTCACCCAATTGATGAACTGGTTTTCAATCCTTTTGAAACGGTTTGGCACAGCGCGCTTGGCCATAGTGCAAAACAAGCAGAACAACAAGAAGAGGAAGCATCAAGCAACACCATCCAATTCCCTCTAGACTATAAACAATGGCAAGAGGAACAAGATATCCATTTACTCAATCGTGCATTGGAAGAAGCCAAGTTTAATCAACGTCAAGCAGCCGAGCTACTTGGCTTGAGCTATCACCAATTACGAGGGATGGTTAGAAAATATGGTTTGGTCGGACAAAGCTAACTTGACCGAGAGTACTCAATCAATACACGAGCTCGTGACTGCGCTCTAATTCGCATGCATTTATGGCATAACACCTTACAGTGTATGGATTTTATGTTTGGAGCGAGTTCACAAAGGTGATAAATTAGCGAGATCATTTTCGCTTGTTAGCTTTGAAAGAGTAAGATCAAACGAAACGAGCAAGATCCAATGAACATTTCATATTATGAATGCTTTTATAAGATTATCGCTGAGCCTTATTGGGATTAGCCTACTGACCGCTTGTGGCGATGAAATTGACCACAATGATATTCGCAAAGCTGGCTTTGTGTTTTGCGGACAAGGTAAGCCGACCACGTTTAACCCTCAGCTTATTGATAGCGGTATTACCGCAGAGGCTCTGAGCCCGCAGCTGTACGATACGCTGCTCACGCTCGATCCTAAATCACATCAGCCCGTGGCAAGCATCGCCGAGAGTTGGTCAGTAAATGAATCAGGGACGGAATACACGTTTAAGCTTAAACGTGGTCTTAAATTCCAAACCACACCTTGGTTCACACCCACTCGCTCATTGAATGCAAAAGATGTGGTATTTAGCTTCAAGCGAATCATCGATGTAGACCATCCTTTTCACCAAGTAGGTGGTGGTTTTTATCCATGGTTTGCAGGGTTAGATTTTCAAAACCTACTCCAAGACGTGGTTGCAATAGATGAGTATACGGTAAGGTTTACGTTATCTCAGCCAAACTTTTCTTTCTTGGCCAATATTGCCACCAGCCATGCGGTTATCTTGTCTGCGGAGTATGGACAGCAATTGGCAGCAAAAGATCATAAAGAAGAAATCGACCAACTTCCTATCGGTACCGGCCCTTATCAATTAAAAGAGTACCAAGTGAACGACTTGATTCGATTAGAGCGTCATTCAAATTACTGGAAGTCACCAGCAAAAATGGAACAAGTGGTGTTCGATATCTCTCACAGAGGGACGGGTACATTAGCTAAACTTTTAAGAAACGAGTGTGACGTACTCTCTTCACCTATTTCGAGCCAAATACCTGTCATTCAAGAAAATGACAACCTTGAGCTGACGGCTACACCAGCTAACAACGTTTCCTTTATTGCGATAAACACAGAAACCACCGCGCTGAGTGATGCTCGAGTTCGCCAAGCTCTTAACTTAGCGATCAACCGTCAAAATATTTTAGATTCGGTTTACTACGGAACTGGCTCCCAAGCTTATACCTTGCTACCACCTAATTCATGGGCTTATCAAAAAGACAGCGTAAAAATTCGTTATGACCGGAATTATGCATTGGCACTACTTCGAGATGCAGGCTACGAAGACGGCCTAGAATTGACCATGTGGGTACCACTTGAACCACGTGCTTTTAACCCAAGCCCTCGCAAGACCGCAGAGCTAATCCAAGCGAATTTTGCCGATATTGGGGTTAAATTAACGCTACTTACCGATGATAGGTTTGAACGTGTGGATTTGGAGAACATCAACGATATCGATTTACTTTTAACTGGTTGGATTGGTGATACCGGGGATCCTGACAACTTTTTCCGCCCTTTATTATCTTGCGAGTCTGACCGCGTTGGCCTTAACGTGTCCATGTGGTGTAACGATGACTTCGATTTCTTGCTCGATTTGGCTTTAGAAACTCAAGAACCGCGTTACCGTTTGAACCTATATCGCCAAGCACAGAACATTTTGAATCAAGAGTTCCCGGTTATTCCTCTGGCGCATGGCGTGCAGTTCCGTGTGCACGACAAATCGCTGACAGGCTTCAAATCAAGCCCTTTCAATGCCCAACCGTTTGATAGAGTTGAGAGAATTCACTGATGTTTTGGTATACCGTTCGACGCTTTAACCTATTTATCATCACTTTGATGATCCTTACATTAGTGGGTTTTTCTCTGCTGCGCCTTGACCCTCTCTCGCACTGGGCAAACGTTGATTTTTGGTCTGGCTGGCAAACTTACTTGATCAACCTTTCTCAACTCGATTTTGGCATAAGTAAAAACGGCAATGCGATTTACGACGAGCTCGCCGTTGTATTCCCAGCCACTTTGGAATTGTGTTTCTTTGCCTTTTTGGTGTCCCTTTTGATCGGCATTCCACTTGGAACCGTGGCTGGGATGAAGCAAGGTAAATGGCTCGATACCAGCATTTCATTCATGTCAATGTCTGGTTATTCCGCCCCAATCTTTTGGGTTGCTCTGTTACTTATCATGGTCTTTTCATTGGAATACCAACTCTTTCCCGTTGCGGGACGGTATGATTTACTTTACGAAATTGATCATGTAACCGGGTTTGCCATTATCGACGCATTCATGGCGAAAGGCGAATACCGCGCTCATGCACTGCAAAGCGTCATTGAGCATATGGTGCTGCCATGTTTGGTGCTCGCTTTGGCTCCAACCACCCAGGTTGTCGGACTAATGCGTTCCTCGGTAGCGGAAGTGATGAGCCAAAACTACATCCGTGCAGCGAGAATCAAAGGTCTTTCTAACCGCGAAATCGTAACTCAACATGTATTGCGGAATGCGATACCGCCTATCATTCCCAAAGTTGGTGTTCAACTTTCGAGTATGATTACCTTAGCTATCATCACGGAGTCTATTTTTAACTGGCCAGGTATTGGTCGTTGGCTTTTAGATGCGCTAGCAAGCCAAGACTATGCATCTATCCAAGCTGGCGTGATGGTACTTGCGACTTTGGTTCTTACCGCTAACATTCTCTCGGATTTGATTGGCGCGATGATTAACCCTTTAGTTCGAAAGGAATGGTATGCTAACAAATAACGTTTATCAGGAAGAGCGCATTCCAACACAGTTTGAGCGTTTTTGGCGAAGCTACCGCGCCAACGGACTAGCCATGTTTGGCTTGTGGTGCTTGGTGTTTATCGTCCTTATTACCATTTTTGCGCCCCTACTTGCACCATTTGACGCCCAAGCACAGTCAGGTGAGTTGCTTGTGCCGCCATCATGGGCCCCAGCAGGAACGGTTGATTACTTTTTGGGGACCGATGACTTAGGTAGAGATATTCTTTCGCGCCTGATTATGGGCTCTCAGCTAACATTTGGCGCTGCTGTCGCCATCACCGCAATTGCTGCCGTTGTAGGCTGTTTAATTGGCGTATTGGCAGGTATGACGAAAGGCTTACTGTCGAGTACTCTCAACCACTTGCTCGATACCGTCATGTCGATCCCGTCGCTCTTATTAGCAATCATTTTTGTGGCATTTCTCGGCTTTGGTGGGTTCAATATTTTACTCGCAATCTGCTTAGCTTTGATTCCGCGTTTTATTCGCTCTGTTTATATCGCAGTCCACACCGAAGTTGAAAAAGACTACATAATGGCAGCACGCCTTGATGGAGCTAATGATTTCTACTTACTGTGGAGTTCAATTCTTCCTAACATTCTGACGGTCATTGCCGCTGAAATCACACTCGCGCTGTCTGCTGCGATTTTAGATATTACGGCACTGGGTTTTCTTGGCCTAGGCGCACAGGCCCCAAGCACCGAGTGGGGAGCAATATTAGGTGACTCTGTCGAGCTTATTTATATTGCACCTTGGACAGTGACCCTACCCGGCCTGACCATCATGTTTACTGTTATTACCCTAAACTTAGTAGGTGAAGGTGTACGTCAAGCGCTTAATGCGGGGATCGAATAATGCCGTTGTTAGATATTCGACATTTGACCATTGAGATCGAAACACCTCAAGGGTTGGTCAAAGCCGTTGACCGAATGAGCCTAACTTTGAACGAAGGCGAAATTCGTGGTCTTGTAGGTGAGTCTGGTTCAGGGAAAAGCTTAGTTGCAAAAGCGATTGTCGGGGTAAGTAAAGATAACTGGCGCATCACCGCAGACCGTATGCGCCTTGGCAATATTGACTTGCTTCAGCTTACACCAAAAGAGCGTCGGCGCGTCATTGCTCGTGATATTGCGATGATTTTCCAAGAACCTTCAACTTGTCTTGACCCTTCAGAGGAAGTCGGGCGTCAATTGATTGAATCCATTCCATCTCGCGCATTTGAAGGGAAATGGTGGGAGCGATTTAAATGGCGTAAAAAACAGGCCATCGCGCTTTTGCATAAAGTGGGTATTAAAGATCACAAGCGTTTAATGGGTAGCTATCCTTATGAACTGACTGATGGTGAGTGTCAAAAAGTCATGATTGCCATGGCGATAGCGACCAAACCAAAGTTG
Source organism: Vibrio sp. YT-17 (assembly GCF_033337375.1). Classification (NCBI taxonomy): domain Bacteria; kingdom Pseudomonadati; phylum Pseudomonadota; class Gammaproteobacteria; order Vibrionales; family Vibrionaceae; genus Vibrio; species Vibrio sp. YT-17. The sequence continues at coordinate 158,466 of NZ_JAWOQP010000008.1, read as the reverse complement.
CTGATCGCAGATGAGCCAACCAACGACTTAGACCCGATTACCCAATCGCAAATTTTGCGTCTGTTGAGCCGCATGAACCAACTTAATAACACAACCATTCTGCTTATCGGCCACGACTTAGCGACCATAACACAGTGGGCAGGACGTATTACGGTAATGTATTGTGGTCAGTCGGTGGAGTCTGCCGATACCAGTAAAATCATTGCGGCACCCAAGCACCCGTACACCGATGCCTTGCTTAAAGCGATGCCTGACTTTAATGATTGGGTACCACACAAGCAAAAACTCCAATCCCTACCGGGCTCGATTCCGCCATTGCAGCATCTACCTATCGGTTGTCGCCTCGGACCACGTTGCCCATATGCGCAGAAACAATGTGTAGAAATTCCACACACCAGACGAATTAAGAATCATAAATTTAACTGCCACTTTCCATTGAACACGGAGAAAAAGTCATGAGTGCGTTACTTGAAGTCGATAATTTATCGAAGCAATTTGTTACGCGCTCCCGTCTGTTCAAACGCCAGGTTAATGAGGCAGTAAAACCGGTAAGCTTTACTTTAGAGCCAGGGCAAACTATTGGTTTTATTGGTCAAAACGGGTCAGGAAAATCCACACTAGCTCGTATGCTTGCTGGCGTTGTTGAACCAAGCTCCGGAGAGATCCGTGTGAATGGCGAACGATTGGAGCACAAAGATTACGCGACACGCTGCAAGCTCATCCGCATGATTTTCCAAGATCCAAACACATCGTTAAACCCACGAATCCAGATTGGTCGTATTTTAGAAGGTCCGCTAAAGCGAAATACCAACATGCCGCCAGATGCGCGCATGCAGCGTGTAAAGAACACCCTGCTCCGCGTAGGATTGCTGCCTGAGCACGCCTATTTTTATCCACAAATGCTAGCTGCCGGTCAAAAACAGCGCGTGTGTTTGGCTCGTGCACTTATTCTTCAACCTTCCATCATTGTCGCTGATGAGGCGTTAAACGGTTTGGATATGGCAATGCGCTCGCAGATCATTAACTTATTCCTCGAGTTGCAAGAAGAGATGGGATTGTCATTTGTGTACGTGTCTCAGCATATTGGCATTGTTAAGCATATTACTGATAAAGTGATGGTGATGCATGAAGGTGAAGTGGTCGAGTTTGGCGAGACCAACCAAGTACTGACTCATCCCGAGCATCCTATTACTCAACGACTAGTCGAAAGCCACTTTTATAAAGCGCCAAGCCATCAAACAAAATAGCTTATCAAAGATGTAATCGTTCAAATGTAAAGAAGCCTGCTTTAACGCAGGCTTCTTTATTGCATGGGTACTAATCAAAGAACTAACGGCGGCTCGCTTGTTTGCGCAGTTCAAAATCAAACTCGTCAGGAAACAATACGACCCCTTCTTCATTTTGATTTGGGAATACAACAATCGATAGCTCGTCATCCTCTAGACCAGAGGTCCAACGGCTGTGCCACTTGTTTAAAGAGATCGCCTCAGGCTCGCAATCTTCCCAATCACCATTCGCCCATTGCAAAGCGAACTCTTCGTTTGGCCATACTGGTACACAATCATCATCTTCTGTATTTAACATGACACAGCCATGTTCGTCTTTCAGAATCCAAACCTTACGATTCGCCACAATCTCTTTTACGCAGTACTTTAAACGTTGCTCTTCGTTGTAGCGATTAATGGTATCCATCTGCTCTTGGGTCAGTTGCTCAGACATATTCGTCTCCTATTTCCCATAGAAAAATGCCCGCAGCTAGGCGGGCATTTAAAGTATATGCTAGAAAATTAAGCTAGCTCAGTTTGAAGCCAAGGCCAACCTTGCTTCTTACGGCTTAGCGTGTTTTCCATCATTAGCATGCCGTCTTTTTCGTGCTTAACAAGCTTCTCAGCCCACTCACCTTTGTATAGAAGACGAGTTTGAGCAGTCGTGATGTCTGTTAGCATTACAGCAGCGAACGCTAGGTTATCTTTCTCACAACGAGATTCTAGGTCTGCTTCTAGTGCTTCGATCATACCGTCAACTTGCTCAAGAGTTGCAAGTTCAACCTGACCAACCACTACGTCACGACCGTTGAATGGGTAACCTTTAAGGTCTTTCTCAACAAGCTCAGCCGCTGATAGACCTTCGATGTTTGTTTTAGCAATTAGAAGATCTTTAGTGAACGCGTCAACATCTTGTACGTCTGCGATTGCCGCTAATTCAGCAACGGCATCTTTGTCTTTTTGTGTACAAGTTGGAGAAGCAAAACCTACTGTGTCAGATAGAATTGCTGACATCATTAGCTTAGCAATTTGTGGAGTAATCGCGTGACCTTCAATCTTGAACATGTTGAATAGAACAGTGTTGGTACAACCAACAGGCCAGATCCATGCTTCCATTGGGTTTACTGTCATCACGTCACCTAGACGGTGGTGGTCAACAATACCCGCAATTTCAGCTTCTGCGATATCGTCTGGTGCTTGTGCTAGATCTGAGTAATCTACTAGCCAAACGGTCTCACCCGCAACTGATGTGCGAAGCTCAGGAACTTCAGCGCCAGCAACTTCTAGGATGTGCTGAGTTTCACGGTTGATTTCGCCTTGGCGAATTGGCATAGCTTCAACGCCACGCGCTTTTAGAAGTTCAGTTGCAACGAGTGCACTACAAATACTGTCACTGTCTGGGTTCTTATGACCTACAACTAGAATCATGTTTCTTCCTATTCAAGTCAATTTTATACGCCGCCTAATACAGTTAATTAGGGCGTGTTTGCTCACAAAGGCCGATACTTTACCTGATTTCAGAGAGTTTGACACGAAGAAAAGTTCACAATGCTATTGCGAATAAATCTCATTTACATATAATGATAATTATTCCTATTTGCATTTGAGTAAACGATGAACGCGACCCAATTATTACACTCTGCACAACAGTTGTTTCAGCCTACTCAGTTTCGTTTAGCTTATAAGCGATTGCTGATCCCTATCGTCATGCTCATTTTGCTAGGCAATGAAAATACACGTGACGTAGCCGTACAGACGCTATCCGACTCATTCTGGGCGGTGTCATGCTATGTTGCTGCCACATTGGCTATTTATCATTATCTTTCAAACTTTATGTCGAAAACCAATCGAATTACCGAGCTATATCATCGCTCGCGTAATCATCAGGTTTTCTTTGCTTCTTTGTTGGGTGCTTTGCCTGGCTGTGGTGGCGCTATTGTTGTGACAACGCAATTTATTAGTGGCCGAGTAGGATTTGGTGCGATTGTCGCGGTACTTACTTCAACAATGGGTGACGCTGCCTTTTTACTTCTGGCCGCCAAACCAAGTGTTGGATTAGGCGTGGTTGGATTAGGCATTATCGTGGGTACTCTTTCAGGGTTAGTCGTTAATGCTTTTCATGCTGATAACTTTCTGCGACCAGAACCAAAAGAAGCACCTCAGACACATGCTTGTTGCCAACACCAGACAGACCGACACACACCCCTTGAACAACGTGCAATCAATCTACAAGGCGCATTTTGGAAATGGCTTATTGTGCCTGCTAGTGTCGTTGCTGTGTTAATGTCTTTCCAAATCGATATTAATCAGCTGTTGTCTTTGCAGGCCAATACCATTGAATGGCTGGGCGCTATCTTCGCGGTGATCACAATGTCGTTGTGGGCTATGACAAAAGAGCTCGGCGATTATCAGTCAACGGTCTCTGAAGATGAAAAAATCGTGGACTCACACCCGATTCAAAAAGCAGCACAAGATACGAATTTCGTCAGTGCTTGGGTGATCGTCGCTTTTCTGGCGTTTGAACTGACGACCTATTTTTCTGGACTCGACCTTGTAGAAACCTTTTCTCATTGGGGAATTTGGATGCCATTAGCTGGCCTAGCCATTGGTATGTTGCCTGGTTGTGGACCGCAAATTTTAGTCACTAGCCTATACATTTCTGGTGCAGCGCCACTTTCTGCGCAACTGGCCAATGCGATTTCTAACGATGGTGACGCCCTATTCCCCGCTATTGCAATGGCACCGAAAGCTGCTTTGGTCGCGACTATTTACTCGTCCATTCCTGCGTTTATTGTTGGATACGGGTATTACTTTTTATTCGAGTTCTAACGCTCAGAGCATCAAACGAGAAAGGAGCCGCAATAGGCTCCTTTCTTGATCTTGGTATTAGGCGATTTACTTCACGTTATGCTGTAACGATCGCTTTCGCATTGAGCCCTTTATCCACGCTCACCATTAACAACTGGCAAGGTTCTTGGTTTAGCTTTTCCCCTGTCCAGTAATCATACCAGTCCACCGGTTGATCAGACGTCAGCGTAAATTCCATCGCTCCGTAACTCGCATAATTAAACAAACAATGGAGGTCATTCTTCGTCGTTAGTTTTAAAAACGCGTGATTTAAACTCAAAGCGGTAAACTTTGCAGATTGCTGGTTACGTTGTTGACGTAACATGAGCTTAGACAGTGTCTTCTTAGCAAACGGCGTAATCTCAGGGAGCGGGTCACCAGACAGCAGCAAACCACCACTCGCTAATAACACCGTGCGATGAAATTCATACTCTTCTCTGGATGCAGATTGATTAGCTAATGAAGTGAACGTGGCGCAATCCGGGTCAATTTGCCACAATTTTCGGTGCTGCCAACTACGGTAAAAGGTTTCTTTGGCTATCTGTTCGAATCGACGACTATGACGCTCTACATCGTCAGAAACACGCATTGCATCCACAAGCCCCAGAGATGGCCACATTGGCGCGTTGCAACCTAAAAGCCACGCATCACCAGCGCCTTTGGCAATCGCTTCCATTCCTAAGCGATACGCCTCAACGCCTGTAATACCAGATTGTTTACGAACACCTTTTAAGGTGCCCCAGTAGTTTGCGTCTAATTTGAATAGCTCAACGCCCCACTCTTGACGCATAACAGAGACCACATGCGTCAGATGGTCTTGCACTTCTGGGTTTGAGGTATCGAGTATGTACCAGGGCGTGCATCGCCAACCACCGTATGTGACATCTTCTGCTTTAAGTAAGCCACCATCCTTGTGGAGAACAAACCAATCTGGATGCTGTTTGAAGATCTCCGACTCAGGCTGTGCAATGAAAGGCGCCATCCAAATTGCCGGCTTTTTTCCTTTTGCACGGATATTATGAATGAGCTCTTTTACGCCACCAGAAAACTTATCTGATGGGGTTAACCAATCGCCCATAAAGGCTTGATAGCCATCATCCAGAAGTAGCCACTCTAGGTCTTCGAGCTTATCTTGCATGCAATCCACGTTCTGCATGATGTTTTGCTCTGTCACGTCCGCGTAGTACGCGTACCACGAACACCAACCAACAGGCGCATCTTGTGTCACACCTTGGCGAACAGGATGATGCTTTGCAATCATCTCGCCATAGGTTTGATAAAGCTCGGACAGCGATTGACCACAGAGTACCGCCACGGATTCAAGTTGATTACTTTCCCAATCCGCCACTTGAGTCAACTCACCATCAATTGCGGCTGATAAAACCCAATGCCCATCACGCAGCACAACATCAAAATAGCCTGCAAAGCGATGACATGATGTGAAGCCAAATAATGTGTAGCCCGCTGAACCTTCCACCACTAAATAGTTGTAATAACGCTTAGGGGCATCTTTAGGGTAGATTCGATAAGAAGGATTATTGTCTGGGCAGCGACCAATATCAACGGGGTGATTGATCGTTCCCGCCGTTTGCGCCAACATTTGAAAACCATCCCCAATTACGTTGGCCTCGTGCTCGTACAAAAACGGCATTTCGAATAACACTTCACGGTCCGTAAAGGTTTTATTGTGAAGACCAGCAAAAGAAAAATGTAATTGATTACCCTCGACTTCAACTTGGAAGTCATTGTTATTCACAGTGATCTCAGTGTGATTTGCTAATTGAATGCTCTGAGCCATAAAGAGTCTACTCACTTAATTATTATTGTTTAGCTTGGCGCATTATCTCCTGCTTGTCTCACCCAATTCGTTACCATCATCACGAATACCAGTCTCGTTTAACGTTATGAAGTTACTATTGAGACAACGCTCACTGAAATTTTGATAAAAAAATACCAGCCCTGAGGCTGGTATTTGGATTTATGCAAACTGCACTAATTAAGCAACTTCGATCGGACCACCAAATGAAGTGACTGGCGGCACTTTACCTGTGAACTTCTCGAAGTCTACGATACATGTGTTCGCAGAAGTCGCCTGTGCAAGCTCAGAAGAACCGATGTCTTGCGTTAGCGTGTTAGGATCACCGTAGGTACAGATTGCGCCTTCTTTCTCGTTTAGAGGACCGTACCACGCACCTTCTTCGATACGAATAACGCCACGTGGGTAGCTGTCAGTCAAAACAGCACCAGCTAATAGCTGACCACGACCGTTGAATACACGTACCAAATCACCATCTTTGATGCCTTTTGCTTTGGCATCCGCTGGGTTGATGTAAACCGGCTCACGACCTTGTACCGCGTAAGTCGCGCGGAACTCTTCAGACTCACACATTTGAGAGTGCAGACGCTTATCAGGGTGGCAAGACTGCAACCAGAATGGGTATTTATCTGAACCAGGACCACCGTGTGAACGCTCTGATTTTTCGAACCACATTGGGTGCTCTTGACAGTGTTCGTAACCGTAACGGCCGATCTTGCGTGATGTAATCTCGATGAAGCCAGACGGTGTACCTAATGGGTTAAGCTCAGGGTCTTTACGGAAGTCCGCATGACGAACCCAAGGTTTACCTTCACCGAAGTCTAGTACGCTCTTCTCCCAGAACTCGTTGAATTCTGGCATTTCAAACTTACCTTCGTTCGCTTTTTTACAATCGTTGTAAAGGCTTTCGATCCATTCCATCTCGCTCATACCACGAGTGTATTCTTCGCGGCGACCAAAACGCTGAGTTAGTTCACTCATGATTTGGAAGTCAGGCTTAGATTGGAACAATGGATCAACTAGGCGATGCATCGCAATCAGACCTTTGTTCGAGTATGAACCGTATACGTCGATGTCGTTACGTTCCCATTGCGTACACGCCGGTAGAACGATATCTGAGAAACGACATGTCGCAGTCCAAGCAAACTCGATCGTTACAACCGTTTGAAGTTTGCGGAACGCTTTCTTCATGCGGTTACGATCTTGATGGTGGTGCCATGGGTTACAACCCGAGATAACCATCATCTTGAAGTCTGGCAGTTTCACTTTACCGCCGTTGTAGCTGATCTCTTTGCCAGGTTCTAGCAGACAGTCGATCCAACGTGCAACTGGGATAGTACGACTGTAGCCGTTAAAGTCGTTGTTGTCCCACTTCGGTTTCATACCTTGGTCAAGGTTACGAGGGAAACCACCAGGGCCCGCGAAACCAGTAGAAGGCACACCGATACTTGAGTAATGGTGACCGTAAGAGATACCACCACCAGGTAGACCGATTTGACCAACCATTGCAGCAACCACAGCCGCTGCCCAGTATGGCTGCTCACCGTGCTCTTGACGCTGGATACACCAACCCATCAGGATCTGTGTACGACCGCTGACTAGCATGCGTGCGAATTCACGGATCTTGTCCGCTTTCACGCCACAAATCGCTGCTGCCCATTCAGGCGTCTTCTCTACTTTGTCTTTTGTCTTACCTTGAACGTATTGAATGAACTCTTCAAAGCCTAGACAGTAAGTATCAATGAATTTCTTATCGTACAGGTTTTCGTTGTACAACACGTGTGCCACAGCGAGCATGAACGCTACGTCTGTCAGCGGGTTGATGTACAAGTGATCGTTCTCTAAGTAGCGCTGAGTTTTGTTCTTCACTGGGTCTACAGATAGAACGTTGATCTCACCTTTCGCCACTTTTTCTTTTAGTTGTGCAAGGTACTTAAACGACTCATGCGTTTCACAGTTCCAACCTACTTGAAGGTTTTTCACTGGGTCGTTAGCCCAAAGAACGATGTTGTCAGAGTTTTCTAGGATCTCAGACCAAGACGTACCTTGTGCGTAAACTTCGGTTGAACCTAGCACGTAAGGCATAATGGTTTGGCCTGCACCCGTCGAGTAGTCACCTACTTTCGTGATGAAGTTGCCGTGCATACCCACTGCACGTTGCATGTGCGCGGTACAGTTGTTAAATGAACCCGTTTGGTTCCAACCTGTTTGACCTGCATGCAGCGCCCATGGGCCGTAGTCTTTTTGAATACGTTCTAGCTCACGGTAGAACAAGTCTAGCGCTTCATCCCAAGTTACTCGGATGAAACGGTTGTTACCGCGAGTATCTGCGCTGTATTTATGTTTCTTCAACCAATCTAGACGAACCATTGGATAACGAACACGTGAAGGGCTGTAGATAATACCCTTAATGCCGTTCAACATTTCTGTTGGGTTTTTGTCTAGCTCTAGCGGCTTGATCTCTTGAACTTTACCCGCGTAGATGTGGGCGCGGAACGCGCCCCAGTGAGAACCGGTTACTTTCCAAGTACCTGTCGTCTCAACGGCATTTGCAGAGGCGGACGCCAATAAGCTAGGACCAATTACTGACGCTGCACTTGTGGTTGCTACACCTTTAAGAAAACTTCTTCGTGTAATAGCCATTTAAAATTACTCCAATCCGACGCTTATTAGTGGTGACCTTCAGCATAATCTGAAGAGTGTTTCTGTAGATACTTCAAGATCAGTGCTTCACTGTCTGTATCTAGGTTAACGAACGCCAACATACCGTCGAACATACCTGGCCAGGTGTTCGCGTCGAAGTGCGCTTCCGCAGGTTGAGTGTGACATACAGAACAATTGGTCTTGTAGGCTTCACGAGATTTTTCCCAAACAGGATTGATGTCGTTCAGCATAGACTCTTTCTTAATCCATACTTTCGCCGCTACTTTTTCCCAAGGAAGGCCTGTTAACTCATCCACTTTTTTCTCACCAGTCGTCACAATGTTGCTGTCTGTTGCTGCTTCTTTCATCAGAGACGCAGTCGCAATGTTCTTACCGAAGTCTTCTTGAATTACACGACCAAAACCTTTTGCTTTGCGCCAACCGTCAATTTCGATCTCAACAAACTCGCCTTTGTCTTCAAGAACTTTAACGGTCGATGCAGGATTAAGAAGACCAGCTTCTTTACTGCCTTGCGCATCAAAGTAGATTGGTAGGTGACGAACGCTCACGAGTTGCTGACCAACGCCGTAATCAGTGTTAGAAGTCATACCCTCTAGATCACCCACGATACCGCCAATGCTGTCCATGCCTGCTGGTAGGTTGTGCGCAATACCCTTGTGACAGTCAACACAGCTTTGATCTTTCTCAGCGGCTTGCTTCATTTGGATACGAGCCGTAGGAGACATTTGCTCGAAATCCATCGATTCGTAGTTGTGACAGTTTTTACACTCCAGAGATTTGTTTGCCGAGAAACGATCCCATTCGTGTTTAGCAAGTTCGATACGACGCTCTTCGAACACACCCGGTTCGTCGTAGTTGCCAAATACTTGTGCAAATACTTCTTTAGAAGCTTGCATCTTACGAGCGATCTTATCTGTCCAGTTATGTGGAACGTGACAATCAGGACAGGTAGCACGAACACCAGAGTGGTTTTTCCAGTGCACCGTTTCTTGTAGCTCAACGTACACGTTGTCACGCATTGTGTGACAACTAATACAGAATTCTTCTGTGTTGGTTGCTTCTAGAGCGGTGTTAAAGCCACCCCAAAAGATAACACCAGCAATAAAGCCGCCCATAGTCAGCACACCTAGGCTGATATGTACAGCTGGGCGCGTCATGGTACGCCACAGTTTAATGATTAATGATTTCATTATTTGCTCTCTTAAAATCTTTTCAAAAGTGTGGTTATGAGCTCACTGGCTTACATGCCGTGCGCGCCTGGAGGTCCAAAGAAGAAGACTTGCAACATCCAAACGATGAACCCGTAGCCGCCAACAAAGGCCACACTCAGAATTGGGAAGAGAACAACTGCAATGAAGAGGAACGACTTCCACTCCAGGGAGCGTTTTTCACCACTCTCAATTTTATTAACATCACTCATACATTTGCCTATTTTGTATCTAGTGTTATTGAAAAGCCCGCGTAACCAAGCTTAAGTTTTTTACAATCTCTAATGGAAAATGTTAGACCATACTAATAGTAGGGTTCAATCAAATAAGCGACCTCAGACCTTGTAATTCAACACTTTTTTGAGCTCATCCAGAGATATGATGGATTGATGTTATTTATTAAAAAACATGAACAGATGTGACAAAATAAGTCTTTTAAGGAGTTGTTAAATAAACAACATTTAAGAAACATCGATCACATTTAAATCGTAATTACCATGCCATAAATCGACTTAAAAACTCCGAAAAAGATAACCACTTGTAAACAGAATGCTGCGTATTAATGTCTAAAATAGCACTCAAGGTTTACTTTAAGAACAGCAAAAAGTGCACATAGTGGTTCATATAAAGGGGAGGCTTAGATACAATTATTCGCGTATTTTCAAGGAGCGATTATGGATAACGTGGTGGATATAAGCTGGGTCAAACTGGCACTGTTTGGTTTGATTTTATTGGTCCCCTTCTTTATCAATGCCCGCTACAAATTAGGGATAGCAAAAGACACGATAATCAGTGTTATCCGAATGACATTTCAGCTCATATTGATTGGCGTGTATTTAGAATATCTTTTTCAATTAAACAGTTTACTTGTCAATATACTTTGGCTTGCCATCATGCTACTGATTGGTGCCAGCTCAATTGCGGGAAAAGCTCAGTTACCTAAAAAGCCACTTATGCTTCCGCTACTAACGGGCCTTACCTGTGGTCTAATACCACTTCTGATTGCAATTACAGCAGGCCTAGTGCAACCATCCCCTATTTACAATGCGCAGTACATGATCCCACTTGCTGGTATGTTATTGGGTAACAGCTTGAGTAGTAATATCATCGCTCTTCAGAACTTGTTTACGGCTTTTGAGCAGAGACAAGCAGAATATGAGGCTGCAATCTCACTTGGAGCCTCTCCTCGCTACGCATCCTTCCCCTTCATTCAGGAGGCTCTTAGAAAGTCCCTTGCCCCGACTTTAGCTTCTATGGCCACTACAGGGCTGGTTACCTTACCGGGTATGATGACCGGTCAAATTCTAGGTGGCGCGAGCCCGATGGTTGCGATTAAATACCAGTTAGTAATTATGCTGGCTATTTTCGTCATGTTGAGTGCCTCCGTAACCATAACGTTAGAAATGACATTGCGCTGGGTACAAACCAAAGAAGGCCGAATCAAGATAAAAATCGAGCAACCCGAATCGACCAAAACTCACGGTTAGTTGGCGCTTGTGGGTAAAGCCCGTTAAACAACTTATGGTGCCAAGTCGAACGTACTTATAACTGAATAACTCAACTATTCTTCGAGCACTCATCAAGACGCTTTCAGATGAAAAGTCAGGCAGAATTCTTTTTGATATAAGCCTCTAATTTTATGAAATTTTCTTTGCAAGTTTAGATACGCACGACCTTTGATACAGGTTATCCACAGAAAATGTGGATAAGCCCCCAAAACCCATACGCAACCAGAAACATAGCAACATAAGTGATCAATCGAATCGTCATGCATTGATCACGTGACTGACATGTTCTAATTTTATAGTAAAGGCAGTGACCACAAACTTGGAGAGACGTACATGGATGTCTTAATGATCAAAGAAAATTACGATGAACTCCTGTCCGATGCACCTCTGGATTGGCTCGTTCAAGAACCAAAGGAAGTAACTTCTCATTGGCTCCCAACCGATTTTGGCATCAACGAAGAGTTGATTTAGCATGACTCGACTTATTTGACATTTGCAGAGACAAATAAAAAGAAAGGCGAACCATCTGGTTCGCCTTTCTTGTGATCTTCTAAACTTATCGCAAATGGTTATCTTCATCGCGTAGATAAATCATCCAATACCACATGCCAACAAATACGCCACCACCAATAATGTTTCCTATCGTAACAGGAATTAGGTTGTTTACGATGAACCCCATCATGTTTAAGTCCGCGTAGTTTGCAATATCTGCCCCTGTCATTTGCCAAAACGCTTCTGGCGCAAAGTACTTAATACCAATCGCCATAGGTACTTGGAACATGTTCGCAATACAGTGCTCAAAACCTGCCGACACGAACATAGCCACAGGCAAAATCATGACCGCTATTTTATCTGTCAATGTTCGCCCACTAAACGTCATCCAAACTGCAATACAAACTAATACGTTACACATAATGCCAAGCGCAACAGCAGCAAAGAAACCATGATGTAATTTGTGTTGGGAGATCGCCATCGCGTTAAGACCAACTTGGCCATGATCAAACATATATTGCTTGGTAACTAGCATACAGGCCACGAGCAAAATGGCCCCAACCATATTGCCAAAGTAAACCACCAACCAGTTTTTGATAAGTGCTTGCCAAGAGATTTTTCCACTCGCACGCGCAACTAGTGTCAGCACAGAGCTAGTGAAAAGCTCGCCGCCAGTAACCACCACCAAAATCAAACCAAGGCTAAATGCCAGACCACCAATGAGTCGTGTAATGCCCCAAGGCAGCTCGCCTGCGCCTGTCGTTACCGTGGTATAGAAGATGAAAGCAATACCAATATGAAGCCCCGCAGAAATGGCGAGCAGAAAAGATTTGATTGGAGCTTTCGTTGCTTTGCCTACCCCCACTTCAGCCGCGCGTTCCGCAGCTTGTGGCGGTAATAGTGAGTCAAACTGATTAAAGTTCATTCTGGTGTAACATTTAGAAACATTTAAAGAGGCGCGGATAATCGCTCTATTTCCCTATTTTTTCAAGTGCTGTTTGGCGTGTTTACTAAAATCGTTGTTATTGGGAGATCAAGCAATAAATAGCGCCTATCATTCGCTACCGTAAGTATCATTGATACTTAACAAGTATTCGGCCTTTCGAACAAAGATCCTGCGTTATATCAGCCTGATAGCGCCATACTTAACACTTCTTGTCGTTGAATGTTGCCCAACGCTACTTTTCAGACTAGCTTGGTAAAAAAAGCGCAAAGGAATCATTTATGAAATATTCAGCTGAACATATCGCCGAATTGAATCTACTTCTTCAGTTCGACCTAAGTAGTGCTGCAACTGGTATTAAAGTTCATACAGACGCGTCAGAAGAAATGCAGGCAGCCGTTGCTCGTCTATATAAGAAGCAACTTTGTACACAGCCTGACGGTGGTTATCTAACAGACGAAGGCATTGAAGTTGCAGAACATGCAGATAAGATTTTGAGAGTTCTGTCTGTGTAATTTGAACAAAAAACGCCACCGAACTCGGTGGCGTTTTTTAGTCCTATATTTTTCCTGTCGATGCCTGTGGCAATAATCGCTTTTTCATTTTGCTAAATGGTTGAACCTTGTCATACAACCAGTTAAAACCAGTGGCATAAAATAGGAAGAAAACGAGGAAGCCGGCTTCCAGCATTAGAGCTTGAAGAAGCGTAATTTCTAAGAACCAGGCAATCACAGGTAGAGAGATAAAGATTAATCCTCCCTCGAAACCAATAGTGTGTCCAAGCCGCATCGCTAAACTTCGCTCAGCTCGATTGTCACCAAACCACTTATCAAAGTACAAGTTGTAGATGTAGTTCCATAGCACGGTATACATGCTCAACCCGACCCCAACCAACGCAAGATCACTAGAGCCCTTTCCAGTGATCAATGAAGCCGCTGGTACAATAATCGCGAGTGCGATTAACTCAAAAAGTACTGCATGAAAAATTCGTTCGTTACGAGTCATATTTCTCTGTCCAAATAGTTCTACTCAATGCTTAGAATTTTATCTATTATTTAGATAACCAAAAGTTAGATACCATCGGTTTAAGCGATATGTTTACCATCGAACAACTGCAAGCTTTTATTGCTACATCAGAAGCAGGATCATTTTCAGGAGCAGCTAGAAAACTGGGGCGAGCTCAATCTGTAGTGAGCCAGCACATCATGAATATGGAGATCGACTGTGGCGTTGAGCTTTTTGATCGATCAGGCAGGTACCCTAAATTAACTGAGAATGGCCTCGCTCTCGTACCCTATGCACAAGCAACAATCAGCCAACTCGACCGCCTAAACAATAGGGCATCGCAGCTCTTTTCCACGCCAACGAACAAATTAGCCTTAGCTATTGATGAAGGGATTCCTCTGACTCGCTTGCCGGATGTGCTAAAGAAGTTAGAGCAACGCTTTCCACACTTACAAGTTGAATGCTTAACGGCATCAAGCCCTGATATCATTGAATTGGTTAAGTCGGAACGCGCCACGACTGGGATTATTTTGAGTGATTTACAAATGCCAAGGCACATCGATTTCACCAATCTTGGCAATATTGCATTTGATGTCTATGTCTCTTCAACGCATCCTTTAGCAAAGCAGCAAATCACTCACATTGATCAACTAAAACAACATCGTCAATTGGTCATACGATCCAAAAGTGCAGAGCCATGTGGTCTCAATCAAGCATTTAGCCCAGATATCTGGTACGCTGATAACTACTATATTTTGTTGGAATTGGCGAATAAAGGGTTTGGTTGGTGCTTTCTACCACAGCATTTAGTCGCGTATTCACCTAATACATTAAAAAAAGTTGGGGATGATTTCACAAAACTGGCTTGGCAAGTCAATGTTGACCTTATTCAGCACCAGAAATGGCATTCAGATCCCCTCCATCAACAAGCCAAAGCAGAACTGCTCAACCTATTCGGGCAGACATAAGTAAGTAGGAAGACCCAAATGGCAAATACATTGATCGTAGGTGCAGGCTGGCTCGGAACTCCGCTAGCAGAAACATTGATGAAAGATGGACACTATGTTGTCGTCACTCGTCGTAGCCAAACTCGATTAAAAGAGTTACCCACCTCATTAACTCACTCCGCATTGTTCGATTTCAATCAATTGAACGCCACAGCACGGCTAGATGAGCTGCTCAAACAGCATCAAATTACGCACGTTATCGGTGCTTTTCCTCCAGGATTTCGTAAAGGACGCGGTCAAGAATATGCACAGCAATGGCAAATACTTGCCAACGCAGCTAAGCAAAACAACGTTGAAAAACTTCTCATGATCAGCTCTACCACGGTTTACCCTAACCTTGCTTCCGATATGGAAGAAGCTGACGCGTCAATCTCTTTAGCAGCCGAAAGCCCTTATTTCTCTGACAATGCACGTATTATGCTTCAAGCAGAGCAGCATGTTATCGACTCGAATATTAACTTTGTTATTCTACGTTGTAGCGGATTAATCGGGCCAGATAGACACCCATCTCGCTTTGCAGCAAGGCTTCAACAAGTTAGTCGTAAAGCACCAGCTAATATGCTTCATCAAGATGATGCTGTCTCGGCTGCGAAATTTGCCTTAGGCAATTTAAGCAACCAAGTCATTAACGTTACGACACCTCATACTGTCAGCAAGGCTGAGTTCTACCAAGCTGCCATAAACAAAATCGGAAGTGAGATACCTCTTCCACCCGTCACAGAGCAAGCTGACAAGCGTATTCTTGCTGACAAACTACTCTCACTTGGTTATCGATTTCACTTCAATTCAACTTTGGATGCGCTATGAGGCTCTATAGACATATAGAAACGCTTTGGGATTACATGCAACTCAAACATGAACTGAAACCTGCGGACTGTTTGTTTGTGATGTGCAGTAATGATGTGCGTGTAGCGGAGCACGCTGCCAAGCTCTACCACCAAAAGTTGGCACCTTTGATTGTATTTTCAGGGGGTGAAGGTCGCTTCACAGATGGACTGTTTGAAAAAAGCGAGGCAGAAACCTTTGCCGAGATTGCAAAGTTGTCGGGCGTTCCAAGTGAAGCAATTTTGCTCGAGACTAAATCCACAAACAGTGGAGAAAACGTTCGCTTTACTGAGCAACGATTAAAAGAGGAAGGAAAACAATGTTCCTCGTTTATTCTGGTACAAAAACCGTTTATGGAGCGTAGAGCAATCGCGACATTTGAAAAACAGTGGCAGTCACCCTACACTCAGCTCCAAGTAAGCTCTGCGGCTCTTCCATTTTTTGAATACATTAATGAAGACATGCCATTAATGATGGTGCTAGAAGCACTAATGGAAGATTTCTCTCGCGTAAAAAGCTATCCAGAGAAAGGATTTCAAACCGAGCAGAACATCCCTCAGCAAGTCGAATCTTCTTACCAGGTTTTACTCGAGCGGTTTGGTTTTGACTTAGTCTAACTTTTTCTAACCGACAACAAAAAGCCACCAAGTTCGGTGGCTTTTATGTATCAATACGGCTTATTTACCGAGCGCTTCTTTGTAATGTTGGCGGCATACGGAGACATACTTATCGTTACCGCCGATCGCAACTTGATCGCCTTCTTTAATTGCCACGCCGTGTTCATCGGTACGAATAACCATATTCGCTTTGCGGCCGCAATGGCAGATTGTTTTGAGCTCAACCAGCTTGTCTGCCCAAGATAATAGATACTTACTGCCTTCAAAAAGTTCGCCTAGAAAATCGGTGCGAAGGCCGTAACACAATACTGGAATATGCAACTTATCAACGACTTCAGTAAGTTGATAAACTTGTTCTTTCGACAAGAACTGACACTCATCAACAAGAATACAGTGACGTTTTTCAACCTCATTCAGATCTGCGATCTCTAGATACAAATTGGTATCCTGACGAAATAAATGTGCGTCAGATTGAAGACCAATACGAGAGCTCACTTTACCGACACCAAAACGATCATCTAGCGCAGCCGTAAAAATAACTGGCGTCATGCCGCGTTCTTGATAGTTGAAAGAGGATTGAAGAAGCGTTGTTGATTTACCCGCATTCATTGCTGAGTAATAGAAATACATCTGAGCCACAGAGCATTACCTAAAGTTAAAGTTTTAATTTATGGAAATGGAAAATAAAAGGGCTGAATTATCAGCCCTTTAAAAATGAAAATTCAATTACTTACGACGCCACGTTGTGCCTTCTGGACCATCTTCCAGAACAATGCCCATTTCGGTCAGCTTGTCACGAGCCATATCTGCATTCGCCCAATCTTTCGCAGCGCGAGAGTCATTACGCAGCTTGATCAGAGTTTCAATTTCAGCCACTTCATCATCGTTACCCGCATCACCTTTTAGGAAGGCTTCAGGATCTTGGTGAAGAATACCGATCACGTCAGCTAGTTCACGCATTAGCGCACCGAGTTCGCTCGCTTTCTCTAGGTTTTCTGTCTTCAGACGGTTAACTTCTCGCGCCATGTCGAACAGTACTGAGTAAGCTTCTGGTGTGTTGAAGTCATCGTTCATCGCTGCAGTGAAGCGAGATACGTATTCTTCACCACCAGCAGGCGCAGCGTTTAGGTCTAAACCACGTAGAGATGTGTACAGGCGCTCAAGCGAAGCACGTGCTTGGTTTAGGTTATCTTCGCTGTAGTTTAACTGGCTACGGTAGTGACCAGACATTAGGAAGTAACGCACTGTTTCAGCATCGTAGTGACCAAGAACGTCACGGATAGTAAAGAAGTTACCTAGAGATTTAGACATCTTCTCACGGTCTACCATTACCATGCCGCTGTGCATCCATGTGTTCACGTATTGTGTATCGTGTGCACAGCATGATTGCGCGATTTCATTTTCATGGTGTGGGAACTGAAGGTCAGAACCGCCGCCGTGAATGTCGAAGTGGTTACCTAGGATTGAAGAGTTCATTGCTGAACACTCTATGTGCCAACCTGGACGACCTGGACCCCATGGTGACTCCCACGTTGGTTCACCCGGCTTAGACATCTTCCAAAGTACAAAGTCTAGAGGGCTGCGTTTTGCTGTTTCGATATCAACGCGCGCGCCAGCTTGAAGCTGATCAAGGTCTTGCTTAGAAAGCTTGCCGTATTCGTTGAATTTACCCACTTCAAACATTACGTCACCGTTATCTGCAACGTATGCAAAACCGCGCTCGATTAGCTTCTCAACCAATTCGATGATTTCAGCAATAAACTGTGTCGCACGAGGTTCAACGTCCGGACGTTTCATGTTCAGCGCATCAAAATCAGCGTGCATTTCACCAATCAAACGCTCAGTCAATGAATCGCAAGACTCACCATTTTCTGCGGCACGTTTGATGATCTTATCGTCGATATCTGTGATGTTACGTACAAACGTCAGATCATAGCCCAAGTAGCGAAGGTAACGTGATACAACGTCAAAAGAGACGAAAGTACGACCGTGACCAATGTGACAGAGATCGTAGATGGTAACTCCACAGACATACATACCGACTTTGCCAGCTGTAATTGGTTTGAATTCCTCTTTCTGTCTTGTGAGTGTGTTATATATCTTTAACATGATCTCTATCTATGATTGTGAATGAATAAAAGAAGATGAGTATATCAACTCCAACCTAGTTAGGTAATAGCAATTAACCGATAAAACGATAATCGGCTAAACTTCAAGCACAAAACGAAGAATTTCCTCTTCCTGAGTTTTTAAAGCACTAGAACTTAGGCTAGAATCTCGGGCTCAACACAACACAGTAAAGGAAAGTAGCATGATCACCCTTCACACTAATTTTGGTGACATCAAGATTCAACTAAACGAAGAGAAAGCGCCAGAGACAAGCGCAAACTTCCTTCAGTACTGCCGCGACGGTTTCTACGACAACACGCTTTTCCACCGTGTTATTGACGGCTTCATGATCCAAGGTGGTGGTATGGAGTCTGGTCTACGTGAAAAAGCGACTCGTGCACCTATCAAGAACGAAGCAAACAACGGCCTAAGCAACAGAGTGGGTACACTTGCTATGGCACGTACTATGGAGCCGCATTCAGCAAGCTCTCAGTTCTTCATCAACGTAAACAACAACACATTCCTAGACTTCCGTAGCGAAAGCCTAGACGGTTGGGGTTACTGTGTGTTCGGTGAAGTAATCGAAGGCATGGACATCGTAAATAAGATCAAAGGCGTTAGCACTGGTTCTTACGGCATGCACCAAGACGTACCTCTAGAAGACGTAGTAATCACTGGTACAACAATTGAAGAGTAATTCTTAGGAATTATTTTTAAAAGATAAGTTAATGGGGAGGCATAGCTTCCCCTTATTTCTATGACGACATTATTTATTTCCGATCTTCACCTTACCCCATCACGTCCTGATATCACGGAATGTTTTGTGACGTTCATGCGAACAGAAGCAACAAAAGCTGATGCACTTTATGTACTCGGCGATCTGTTTGAGTTCTGGATTGGTGACGATGACAACACCCCTTTTGCAGACCAAATCCGCGCAGAATTTAAAGCACTGACGGATGCGGGTGTGCCAACTTTTTTCATCCAAGGCAATCGAGATTTTTTACTCGGCAAACGCTTTTGCAAAGAAACCGGTATGACATTACTCGACGATGTCTGCACGATTGATCTTTATGGTCAAAAAGCCGTAATCCTACATGGCGATACGCTCTGCATTGACGATGTGAAATACCAAGAGTTTAGAAAAACCGTTCACAAGCCATGGCTACAATGGTTGTTTAACCGTATTCCTTGGTTCATTAAGAAGAAAATTGTCTCAAAAGTTCAATCCGATATTCGTGATGATAAAATGAGCAAGTCATTAGATATCATGGACGTTAACCAAAATGAGGTCGAGAAAGTGATGTCTCAGAACTGCGTCAACTTAATGATTCATGGTCACACGCATCGCCCGAACACACATTTTTTTGACGTCGATGGCGTTAAAAAGACCCGAATTGTTTTAGGGGATTGGTATACGCAAGGCTCAGTTTTAAAAGTAAATTCTGATAGTTTTGACCTACAAACGAGACCGTTCATACAGAATTTGCGTTAAGCATGTAGAGCTTGTAGAAGATTCACGCTCAAGTCGTAGATATTTTGTAAAAAATCGCTATTATCATAATACTAAGTTAAACAGAACGAAGTACCTAATTGAAGTATTCTTACGTAGCTCGCCAACCGATTCTGGATAGAGAAAAACGAACCATAGGTTACGAACTCCTCTTTCGAGACGGCCCTAAAAATACCTTCCCTGAAGTAGAACCAGAGCTGGCTACTAGTCGACTGCTATCCGATCATTTTTTATCGACGCATTACAACACATTAGGAAACAAACTTGGCTTTGTTAACTTTCCGCATCAAAGCTTGGTGAACTTGGTCCCAACTTTGTTTCCTAAAGAATCTCTCGTCATTGAAGTCCTTGAAGACTGCGAACCGACAGAAGAACTGTTAGAAGCCATCAAGCACCTTCATGAGTGCGGGTACAAAATTGCTCTGGATGATTTTGTTCCGACGAAAGCTTGGAAGCGTTTTCTTCCATACGTTTCCATGATCAAGTTTGATATTAGACTTGTGCCGATCAAGAAAGCTGCCATTTTTATTCAGGCGTTGAGCCCATTTAAAATCGACTTTCTTGCGGAAAAGGTAGAGACCTATGAAGAGTTTGAGCAAGCTCTAGAAGCCGGTTTTAACTATTTTCAAGGGTATTTTTTTAGCAAACCTGAGATGATCCAGAAAAAACGGTTGAACCCCGCGTTTCTTACCGTCATCCAACTTTGTAAAGAGATTGCAGATAAGCCCATCGACTTCAATGAGGTTGAACGTCTGTTTTCGATTGATGTGACGCTGTCATACAAGTTGCTTACTTACGTAAATTCAGGATATACATTAACGACTAAGATAAAATCGTTCAGACAGGCGCTTATTTATCTGGGTGAAGAGCGACTACGACGCTTTATTTCCTTAGTTGCAATTGCGTCCGTTCAAGAAGATAAACCTGACTCTCTTTACTCTTTAGCGATTCAGCGTGCACGAATGTGTGAACTGTTACTTAGTCAAATGAACACTAGGTATGACCCTGGGCAGGCTTTTTTAACAGGCATGTTTTCTTTACTCGGATCTTTGCTCGATCAACCTCTCTCGGATGTCATTGAAGATATCCCCGTTGACGAAGATATAAAACTCGCATTAACCAGTCGAAAAGGCGTACTTGGTCACTTACTTTCGATGACGATCGCCTACGAACAAGCGGACTGGGAGTTAGCCGAGCGATATTGCACCGTTCTTAAATTAACCGAACCTCAATTAGCAGACGCTTTTAATCAATCGACGGAATGGGCTCAAGAACTGCTGTCTCAAACGCCCTAAACGGCTATAATGCCCCAAAGAATACCTGCGACCTCACTTATGTGGGGTTGTTTGTTTTTACCGCTTAATTAATCGAGATTTCATTTTATGGCTTCTTCTTGTCCTTGCGGCTCTAACCGCACCTACCAACAGTGTTGTGAAATTGCCCACAATAACCACGCTGACGTCACCACTCCGGAGCAGCTAATGCGCTCTCGTTACAGCGCGCATGTGTTAGGTCTAGTGGATTACGTGGTGAACACATACCACCCAAGCTGTAATGCAGAAGAGCAACGTGAAGGCATTGCCCAATCTATCGACAGCGATTGGTGCAAGCTTGAGGTAGTGAAAGCTGAAGCGGGTTGTAACGAGAATGAAGGTTTTGTTGAATTCAACGCTTACTTTGACGAAGACGGCAAACGCTACTGCATGACAGAGCGTTCTCGCTTTGTAAAAGAAAATGGGCTTTGGTACTACATTGACGGCACGTTTCCAGAAGAAGAGCTAGAAGAAGAACCAGAACAAGATCCTCGCCTAAACCAACCAGTGAGTAGCCTAAAAGTAGGTCGTAACGACCCGTGTATCTGTGGAAGCGGTAAGAAATTTAAGAAGTGTTGTGGGTAAGATCATCCACTCCTAGCTTATTGAGCTCGATTTAATTGGATTCTTGACTTCGCCTAGGTTCGTTGGAGTGACGTTAATATATGTACCTATTTGAAGTAAATAACTCTACTGCAAGTACCATTAGAAAATATACCGTCATTCTGAACAGCGAGGGACGAGCGTGATTCAGAATCTAATCGCCACCAGCACTGTTGCCGGTTTTTGCCCCGAATCAAGAACACTAAAGTAAAAAGCCCCTAGGCTCGAGAGCATAGGGGCTTTCACTTATCGCAAGCTTACTTATGACGCTCTTTCAGTTTATTCACTACGTCATTCATCGATAAGCCTTGGTCTTGAAGCAATACCATTAAGTGGTAAATCAAATCTGCTGATTCACACACTAACTCCGACTTATCGCCCGACGTCGCCGCAAGCGCGACTTCAACGCCTTCTTCGCCCACTTTTTGCGAAATACGCTTGGTGCCACGGGCATAAAGACTGGCAGTATAAGAGGAATCTGGGTCGGCACTCTTGCGGGCAGCCAGTAACTGCTCAAGTTGATGAAGCCACACCATTTGTGACTCCTCTTGAGGGTCCACATCCCAGCAAGTTGTGTTACCCAGGTGACACGTAGGGCCAATGGGATTAACTTTCACCAGTAGCGTATCGTTGTCGCAATCGAGCTGCATGTTCACCAATTGCAATACGTTGCCAGAAGTCTCACCTTTCGTCCAAAGACGTTGCTTGGTGCGAGAGAAGAACGTCACTTGACCTGTTTCACCCGTTTTTGCCAACGCATCTTGGTTCATGTAACCCATCATCAGCACTTGGCTTGATTGGAAATCTTGTACGATGGCAGGTACCAGACCATCCACCTTTTCCCAGTTGATTCGCTCAGCTAGCGAACTTACTTCGGCGGCTTTCACACTCATAGTCGTACCTCAATGCCTTGTTGTTTCAAATACTGCTTTAGTTCACCAATATTGATGACTTGCTTGTGGAATACCGATGCGGCAAGCGCGCCATCCACATTTGCTTTTTGGTAGGCTTCTGCGAAGTGCTCCATGGCACCAGCACCACCCGATGCAATCAATGGCACGTTACACACTTCACGCACCATATTAAGTTGTTCAATATCGTAGCCGTTACGCACGCCGTCTTGGTTCATCATGTTCAGTACGATTTCACCAGCGCCGCGTTTTTGTACTTCTTGCACCCAATCACGCGTTTCCCATTGAGTTGCTTTGGTGCGTTCTTCATCACCGGTAAACTGGTAAACCTGATACTTACCTGTCTCTTTGTCGTAGTATGAATCGATACCAACGACGATACATTGCACACCAAACTTATCAGCAAGGTCAGTAATCAGTTGCGGGTTCGCCAATGCAGGTGAGTTGATGGACACTTTGTCTGCACCAAACTCAAGAATGCGCGCTGCATCTTCCGCTGATTTAATACCACCAGCCACACAGAAAGGAATATCAATCACTTCTGCAACGCGAGCGACCCAACTTTTATCGACGACACGACCATCACTTGAAGCGGTAATATCGTAGAACACAAGCTCGTCTGCGCCTTCTTCTGCATAACGCTGTGCCAGAGGAACGATATCGCCAATAATTTCATGGTTACGGAACTGAACGCCCTTTACCACTTGTCCATCACGAACATCAAGACATGGAATTATTCGCTTTGCCAACATGCAAACGCCTCCTCTGCTGTGAACTTACCATCTAACAGTGCACGACCAACAATCACACCAGCCACACCGCTGCCTTTTAGCGCTTCGATATCTGCTAATGAGCCAATGCCACCTGAAGATTGAAACTGCACTTGTGGGTACTGTTTGCATAGGTCAACGTAAAGCTCTACGTTTGAGCCTTCTAGCGTACCGTCACGAGAAATGTCCGTACAAAGCACGTGCTGCAAACCTACCGTTAGGTAATCGTTGATCAGAGCTTCGATAGTCACGCCTGAGTCTTCTTGCCAACCAGAGATCGCCACTTTACGCGTGCCGTCTTGATCGATGTTGATGTCTAGCGCGAGAACGATTTTCTCTGCGCCGTATTTTTCCATCCAACATTTCACAAGCTCTGGCTGTTTTACTGCTGTAGAACCAACAACAACACGCTGAGCACCAGCTTCTAGCAGGTCAATCACGTCTTGCTCTGTACGTACGCCGCCACCGATTTGGATGTTCGCTGGCGTGCTTGCTAGTAGCTTTGCAATCAAATCAAGCTGGCGTGCTGTCGTGTCTTTCGCGCCAGTTAAATCCACCAAGTGCAGCCAGTTAGCACCCGCTTGGTGGTACAAGTTGAACTGCTCTGCTGGGTCGACTTTGTACTCGGTTACTTGGCCGTAATCACCTTGATAAAGGCGAACCACCTGTCCTTCAATTAAATCAAGAGCTGGAATAATCACACTAAATCCCTTTTATAATTCTAAGAAGTTTTGAATAAGCTTCGCGCCCGCTTTTGAAGAACGCTCAGGGTGGAATTGCACGCCGTAGTAGTTACCGCTTTGTACTGCTGCTGTGAACGGGTTGCCGTACTCGCATTCCGCAATCGTGTAATCCCCAACAGGCATTGCAAAGCTGTGCACGAAGTAGAAGTACTCACCTTCTTCAATACCTTTGAAAAGTGGATTACCTGCTTTTGCAGACACTGTATTCCAACCCATGTGCGGCAGCGGTAAATCGCCGGTTTGTAGCAACTTCACTTCGCCATCACAAAGTCCAAGACACTCAACCAACTCGTCGGCTTTCTGCCCTTTCTCTTGAGACACTTTGCCCAACAGTTGCATGCCTAAACAGATACCTAGCAATGGCTTTTCTACCTGTTTTACCAAGCTGATAAGATCGCGCTCTTCTAGATTCTTCATCGCTTCGCTGGCGGTTCCCACGCCTGGTAGGAATAGCTTATCTGCCGACAATACAACTTGCGGATCTTTTGAAATAGTTACGTCATAGCCTAGGCGTTTAATAGCAAACTTCACCGAAGAGACGTTGGCACAGCCAGTATCGATAATGACAACTTTCTGTTCTGTCACTGTTTTTCTCCTTGCTAAAGTTAGCCTTAAAGCACGCCTTTACTACTTGGTAGCTCAGTGCCTTCTACTTTGATTGCTTGGCGCAAAGTACGACCAAACGCTTTAAACAAGCTTTCAATGATGTGGTGATCATTGTTGCCCGCAGAAGACAGGTGCAGCGTACACGCTAATGTGTCAGTCAGAGAACGGAAGAAGTGAACCACCATCTCTGTTGAAAGATCACCCACTTGCTCACGGCTGAATTGCGCGTCGAACTTAAGGTAAGGACGACCTGATAGGTCTAGTGCGCATTGCGCCAAACACTCATCCATTGGCAAACTAAAGCCAAAGCGACCAATACCACGCTTGTCACCCAGTGCTTCTTTCAACGCTTGACCCAACGCAAGAGCGGTATCTTCTACTGTGTGGTGATCATCAATGTGCAGGTCACCTTCTACTTTGCACACCATCTGGAACCCGCCGTGTGTCGCGATTTGATCCAGCATGTGGTCGAAGAAGCCAAGACCAGTAGAGATGTCATTGCCGCCTTGTTCGTCAAGATTAACGAATACTTTGATGTCCGTTTCTTTTGTGGTGCGAACCACTTCAGCAACGCGTGCCTTCACCGTGAGATCTTTCAGGATCTGTTTCCAACCCATGGTTTCTGGGTTGTATTGAATGCCACGAATTGCCATGTTTTCTGCAAGTTGAAGATCAGTTTGACGATCGCCAATCACAACAGAATTTTGGAAATCCACTTTGCCACCTTGAAGGTACTCTTTTACCAAGCCCAATTTAGGCTTACGGCAAGAGCAGTTATCTTCATCAAAGTGAGGACAAATCAGCACATCATCAAACTTCACACCTTGAGATTCAAAGATCTCCATCATCATGTTGTGTGGTGCATCAAAATCTTCTTGTGGGTAGCTGTCGGTACCCAAACCATCTTGGTTCGTGACCATCACTAGACGGTATCCTGCATCCTGCAACGACAACAGGCTTGGGATAACAAATGGCTCTAGCTTTAGTTTGTCTAAACGGTCTACTTGAAAATCAATCGGCGGCTCGACAATTAAGGTGCCATCACGATCAATAAAAAGGATTTTTTGTTGTTTGCTCACTCGAACTTCCTTATTGCTATTCTTTTGGCGCTCCCGCTATTGAGCGAGAGCGATAAATTCTGTCTCTATTTATGCGTAGTAGTTTCTGATAAATCCAAGCGTTTTTTCGCACTCGTCACGGTTACCCACACTGATACGCACACAATTTTCAATTGGCGAGTTACGCAAAATAATGCCCGTATCCCAAGCCGCTTTGAAAAGGTCATCGCCATCTGGGAATTTCACCAATAGGTAGTTCCCCCACCCTTCAAACACTTCCAAGCCCGGAATCATTGAAAGGCCAACTTGCAAGTAAGCACGGTTTGCATTCAAATCGAGAACTTGAAACTTCGCTCGTGCTAAACCAGCTTCCGAAAGCGCCTGAGTCGCAATTTCTGCCACTGGAACTGGGACTGGGTAAGGTGCGATAACTTTAAGAAGTACATTAATAAGCTCTTCGTTCGCAAGCGTAAATCCACAACGCAGACCTGCAAGCGCAAAAGCTTTCGACAGAGTACGCAGAATCGCAAGATTCGAGTATTGCGCCAGTAGGTCCACCGTTGACGCTTCTGGACAAAAATCGATGTACGCTTCATCCATCACCACGATTGCACGGTCTTTTGTCATCTCAAGCAGAGACACAATGTCCTCTCGCTTAACCAAGTTACCTGTTGGGTTGTTTGGCGAACATACAAAAACCAGTTTCACGTTATCCAGATTAGCTTCGATGCCTGCAAGGTCTAGTTGCCAATCTGACGTTAGCGGCACGGTTTTACGCTCTACACCTATGGTTTCTGCACTGATGGCGTACATGCCGTAAGTTGGTGGGCAGTAAAGAATCGCATCTTCACCCGGCTCACAGAATGCACGAATTAATAACTCAATACCTTCATCAGCACCGCGAGAAGTCAGCGTTTGTTCTGGTTTCACACCCGCATACGCTGCATAAGCGGAAATCAGTTCTTTCGGTTGGCATTCGCTGTAACGATTAAGACGAGCAAAGTCTGTTTTATATTCATTATTGAATGGCGATTCGTTGGCGTTTAGCCATACGTCACCCGTACCACCGATTCGGCGAGCCGACATATAAGGGGTAAGCTGTTGGACTTGTTTACGCGCTAGCTTTTCCATCTCATTACTCTCTTATTCTTTCTTACTTGCTAATTTTTCTACGCGAATGGTCACTGCACGTTTGTGCGCATCCAGACCTTCTGCTTCCGCCATGGTGACCACAGTTGGTGCAAGGTTCTTTAGGCCATCAGCAGACAGTTCTTGAACCGTCATACGCTTGGAGAAATCGGCCAAACCTAAGCTTGAATACGTGCGTGTGTAACCGTAAGTAGGAAGAACGTGGTTGGTGCCCGATGCGTAATCACCTGCTGATTCAGGCGACCAATCACCTAGGAAGATAGAACCTGCGTTATCTAATAGAGGTAAAAGCTCGCGTGGGTTCTTAGTCTGAACAATTAAGTGCTCAGGACCGTAGTAATTCGAAATGGAAACCGATTGAGTAAGAGACTCGGCAATGATGATCAAGCTTGAAGCCAATGCTTGCTCTGCGATGTCCGCACGAGATAGCTCCTTAAGCTGACGTTGAACCGCATCCGTCACTTTATCAGCAATCACAGGAGAAGGAGTCACCAATACCACTTGAGAATCAGGACCGTGTTCTGCTTGGCTCAAAAGATCCGCAGCGATAAAGTCTGCATCTGCGGTTTCATCGGCAATCACAAGAACTTCTGATGGCCCTGCTGGCATATCAATCGCAGCACCGCGGAAATCATTGCTAACCTGTCGTTTTGCTTCGGTCACGTAAGCGTTGCCCGGACCAAAGATCTTATCTACTTTCGATACAGTCTCGGTGCCATAAGCCATTGCAGCAACTGCTTGGCCACCACCGACGTTGTACACTTCATCAATGCCACACAGCTTCGCGACATAAAGGATCTCATCAGCGATTGGCGGTGGAGAACAAAGAACGACTTTACGACAACCTGCAATTTTTGCAGGAACGCCGAGCATCAAAACAGTCGATGGCAAAGGCGCACTGCCACCAGGAATGTACAAACCCACTTTTTGAATTGGACGTGTTACTTGTTCACAAAGAACACCTGGCTGCGTTTCCACCTTGAGCGGTTGCGGCTTTTGCGCTTTGTGGAACTTAGAAATATTGGCGTAAGCTTGCTCTAGTGCGCTCTTCATTGACTCTGACAAACGCTCTGACGCTGCCTTAATTTCCTGAGAAGAAACACGAATGGATTCAGGCTTAACACGGTCAAACTTTTCTGTCAGCTCAATAAGAGCAGAGTCACCTTCTTCTCGAACTTTAGCAATAACTTCGGCCACAGCAGTGGTGATATTGGCACCTTCTGCAATAGCAGGGCGCTCCAAAATAGAGTCTTGCTGATTCTCACTTAATGATTGCCAAACGACTGTTCTCATGATGCTTACTCCATCATTTTTTCAATTGGTAGAACGAGAATTGAACTTGCGCCCAACTCTTTCAGCTGTTCCATTGTTTCCCAGAATAGGTTTTCAGAACTCACTAAGTGAACAGCCATTTTCTGCTTATCTGCAGAAAGAGGAAGAACAGTTGGGTCTTCAGCACCTGGCAGTAGTGCTTTAATTTGATCTAACTTCTCTGCTGGGGCGTGAAGCATAATGTACTTAGATTCTTTCGCTTGCTGCACGCCTTGCATACGAGTTAACAGCTTTTCGATTAGCGCCACTTTGTCTGCGTCGAACTCACCTGTGCGTTGAATCAATGTCGCTTTTGATTTAAAGATAATTTCAGCTTCTTTAAGGCCGTTCGCTTCCAGTGTTGCACCTGTAGAAACCAAATCAGCGATAGCATCAGCGAGACCCGCGCGAGGGGCAACTTCTACAGAGCCTGTCAGCATACATGTAGAGAATGGAACGCCGGCTTCATCCATGTACGCTTTTAGAAGTTGAGGATACGTTGTAGCAATACGCTTGCCAGCTAAGTCTTGTGGACCGTTGTACTCTTCGTCCTTGTCGATTGCGATAGATAAACGACAGCCACCAAAATCAAGTCGACGAAGCTGAACAAACTCGCAGGGTTCACCTAATGCTTTGCGGTCAAGGCGAACTTCTTCTAGTTCATTTTCGCCAATAAAGCCAAGGTCAACCACGCCATCCATAATTAAACCTGGGATGTCGTCGTCACGAACCAAGAGTAAATCAATTGGCATATTTTCAGAATGGACAACTAAACGCTCGCCCATTACGTTGAACTTTACGCCGCACTGTTTTAGTAGAGCTTGACTCTCTTTGCTAAGACGACCTTTTTTCTGAATTGCGATTCTTAAACGTTGTGTTTGCATTGCTTTGTCCCTATGCAAGATTTTGATATCTAAGTATTTTTCAAACTAATAAAACTAAAAAACCCTCGGGAGATTGAAGTCTCCCGAGGGTTTAAAATCTGCTTTTACTTTGATTTTACCTCCGGGAGTTTCCTGCCTCCCGGGTATGCGTACATCGCCCGAAAGACTAGATTGGGTGATGATGGTGATGAATGTTCATTACAAAATTACGCATACTTATTTCAAGGCTCTTCTCATTTGCTTTGTTACCAACCACACTAACCAAGCTGATTACTTTTTTCAACCCTTAATTTTAAAAAAATTCGAATTGTATAATACAAATAAAAAAGGAGGCCGAAGCCTCCTAAAAATTTACTTTTTAAATCAGTGAATTACGCACTCTGGCAAGACGCTATTTTAGACTTTGAAAGCCATGACAAAATAGCGCAAACGATAACGAATGTTATCGACGCTGCAATAAACGAAAACGCAATTGAAGCAGTCATACCAAGGGCAATAAAGCCCACGCATGAAACAAGCGCGACTGATAATGCATAAGGTAGCTGTGTTGATACGTGATCAATGTGGTTACAACGTGCACCCGTCGATGACAAGATAGTCGTATCTGAGATTGGTGAACAATGGTCACCGAATACCGCACCAGCTAAAACCGCACTCAGCATCGGTAGCATTAGCGCTACGTCTGTTGCGCCAGCCATGTCACCCGCGATTGGTAGCATAATGCCGAACGTACCCCATGAAGTACCTGTTGAGAACGCCATCAGGCCAGACAACAAGAATAGGATAACTGGGAGCCAATGAGGGTTGATATTGCCCTGCGCCATTGTCGAAAGGTAAGTACCAGTCTTCATATCACCGATAACAGAACCAATGGTCCAGGCAAATACTAAGATTAGAATCGCACCAAACATAGACTTAGCACCAATCCAAAGTGTACGTGCGATCTCAGCCATTGGTAGACCTTGCTTCACAACAGTAAACAGTGCAACTGCTAAGCCAAGCAAGCTACCGTAGATTAGTGATGTACCTACATCTGTATTTTCAAAAGCACCAAGAAGCGCAAACTCCTTACCATCAGCAGCCAATGCTTGGCCACCCGTGTAAAGCATTGAAGCGATAGTCGCGATAATCAGCGTCACGATAGGAAGTATCAAATCTGACACTTTACCCTTTTCACTTTCACGGATATCTAGCTCTTCGTTTAGGTCATGCGCTTCTTGCGAGTCATTTTCTTTGTCTTTATCAAAGCCACGACCTTGCGATGCAGAGATCTCATGCTCACGCATTTTACCAATATCAAGACCAAACCACGCAACAGCGAACACCATTAGCAGCGCAAAAACGGCGTAGAAGTTCATTGGAATAAGACGAACATATGCGCCAAGAGCCGAATACTCTGTGATCCCATGTGAGACTAAGATCCCGCCAATAATAGTAATAATGTAAGCACCCCAGCTAGAAGCAGGCATAATTACACACATTGGAGCAGCGGTTGAGTCTAGAATGTACGCAAGCTTAGCGCGAGACACATAAAAGCGATCGGTTACTGGGCGAGAGATCGCACCAACAGCAAGGCTATTAAAGTAATCATCGACAAAAATGAATACGCCTAAAAAGGCGGCAAGAAGTTTGGAGCCGCGTTTACTCTTCACTCGAGATTGTGCCCATTCAGCAAAAGCACGAGTACCGCCAGATAGCGTTAATAAAGCTGTTGTCATACCTAATAAGATTAGGAAACCAACAATGCTCATGTTCCAAGTGTTAATTCCGCCATCTTCAATAAAGACAGAAGAAACTTGAGAACTGACGTAACCTGCGGTGTCGCTGATAGACCAGCTATTAAGTAGCACCGCACCTAGCACGATACCTACACCCAAGGAAACTAATACACGTCGAGTCAAAATCGCCAAAGTCAAAGCGACAATAGGTGGCAATAATGAAACAGGAGAACTAGAAAAATCTATTAAATTCATGATCTTCAAAAACCAAAGTTTGGCTAGAGATCTACTGCAGACAAGTCACGTAGCATACGATACGTGCTCATGTTGAACTTAGCGACAGGGAAGCGAACACTCCACCCAACCCTACAGTAGCGCTCCATAGTTTAATGTGAATATATACTATGGCAGTGTTGTTCCTTTCAGATACAACCCCAGCAAGTAACTTTGATGAGTTACTTACTTCGGCAATCTTCGCCTTCCACTATTATTCATTGGCATCACCCCAATAATAGCTACTCTTCGAGACCGCGCCTCTACGGCAACAACAAACAATTAACCACTAACTGTACAAATTAACAACAAATTGTCTGCAATATTGCATCAGGTGGCAGCCATTGTACTTATGATGAGAGTCAATGCAACACATCAAACTAAATTAAACAAATAAATAATGACTGAGATAATTTATAAACCTTGCCTACTTCCATAAGTTTTGTGCAACTGAAATCACATCAATCATGTTATTTATGAAACATTATTACTACCTTAGAAATATCATGGTTTATCTTATATCAATAAATTAAGGATATATGACACAGCATTAAAGATGGATGCTTCATATTTTTAAGTAATAACTCAAATTTTTTTATAAAAAACCAAGCTGTCACTCTCTCTATACAATAATGATTGTTGATTTTAGTTCTCATCTAATAATGATTTATTTCGAGTGTAATAATATTAATTGCTTTAAAAAATAGTCAAATTTAAACAAAATCTTGATTTAGCATTTGCACATAAGGAAAAGATAAAGTTAAATATAAGGACTCTTTGTTTATTTATAGATTGGCATTATTTAATCGTAACGATAAAAAGTGCCCAACACATTAACCTTTTAATAGGAATCGTTATGTCAGAGCTGACTAAAACCCTTCTAAATATCCGTAGCCTTCGTGCATTTTCTCGTGAGCTGACTCTAGAACAATTGGAAGAAGCTCTAGATAAACTCACTACTGTCGTAGATGAGCGTCGTGAAGCAGAAGAAGCAGAACGCGCAGCACAAGCAGAGCAAGAAGCTAAGCTTGCAGAGATTGCTGAGAAAATCGCTCAAGACGGTATTGACGTAGAAGCACTTATTACTGCGCTATCTGGCGAAACTAAGACGAAAGGCAAAGCGAAGCGCGCACCTCGCCCTGCTAAATACAAATACACAGATTCAAACGGTAATGAGAAAACTTGGACTGGCCAAGGTCGTACACCTTCGGCGATTCAAGAGCAACTTGATGCAGGTAAATCTCTGGATGAGTTCCTAATCTAGATCCGTGCTATTTTTTAAAAGGCTCCCATAGGGAGCCTTTTTTATTTAAACCATTACAAATAAAAAAGGCACATTTCTTAATGTGCCTTTTACTTTAGTTACAGAATAGTTAATTAAATCGCTTCGTATTAACGTTCCCAGTATGCTTCTTCTAGGCTATCTTCTCGCTCAGGAAGTCCGCGCGACAATCGTGGTGAATGTTGCACGAGAACTTCGTAGCTAGCACGGTTTGCGTATTTGCAGACTTGAGAAAAAGAAGAGTAAGTTAAATACTCGTTACTGTGCTTGCTTGAATTAGGCACATTTTCTTTATGGTATTTATTTGCTGCCATATCATGAAGAACAGCAGATAACGCAGCATCACCTGCGCCATTTGTATTCTTAATTTTTTCTGGGCCACCCATATATGGCGAGATATGCGAGTACACTTTTATTGGCGTCTCGCATGAGTCTTTTTTCGCCGGACGACTGAATTCATAACGATTAAATTCAGCAATTGACCCTGGAAGTAATGGCAAAGAAGTTTCGCGCTTCGCGCTATCCTCCGTATACCCAGCCATAAATAGACCTACAGGACCCGCCGTGCACAATACTAGATCAGCCCACTCCAATGTTTTATCAGACGCAGCAAGTGGATCAGATTCCCCCGTCAGTGCTTCTGCTTCATCTTCATTCATCGCAACGACTGAAACGTTATCTCGAATGAATTCTTGCCAATATTTAGGGTCATCTTGAATAACAAACTTTGTGCCTAAAGTCAGAACAACAGGCACATCATTCTTTTTCGCGTACTCAATTGCTTTCATTGTTGCTTCCGGCATTGGGTCGCCGTCTTTGCAACGTACTAGATATGACGTCAGTACAAGTGCTGATGCATTTTTAAAGATTTTCTCTGGAATGCTATCAGGATGGAGTTGGTTCATTTGCCCTTCGCTGATAGCAAAAGTACGTTCACCGTCTTCTGTGATAAGAGCAAAACAACGGCCAATTGCACCATCTACACCTTGTAGGTAGTTCAAGTCCATGCGGCTTGATGTATTACAAAGATAGCGGTAACCGTAGCTGCCAATCTTAATATCCTGGCTCATCACTCCAAGTAGTGTGGAGCGGTCATCCGCTAGCACGGAGTAGTTATGTAGCGTGTTACCAATTGTACCGCCCGCATACTCATTGGTAATCAAGTTCTCTTCTTTCAGTTGCTGGTATAACTCTTCTGCTCTTTCGTCATCGATAACCAGAGAGTGACCTTTACTCAGACCGTACTTTTCAATCACATCCGTTGTAACTTTTGCTTCAATATCAACCAAGGTTTGGTCAATACCAATGATGTGAGTGCGCGTCATCTTCTTGCTTTCTTGTGCTTGGCTCACCAGCGGGTCACGAGCATGAACAGGAAAATAGTGCTTCGATTTGCGTTGTCCAGGAAATTTCATATTGTCAGTCTGAGTAAGGGGATGAAAAGGAGAGCGGATTCTATACCGCTAATAATAAAGCAGCAATAAAAGCGATTATAGCAAACGTTTGCTGACTACTTTTTTCTTTTAGGTGGCTTATTCACCTTCCATAAAGCTGAGATCTGGTAGTTGCTCAAGGTGCTCGCTATAACGCTTTAGGTTGAACTCACCCTCATTCTTCATTACATCAAAAATCTCAATTGACATCGCACATGCCATCATCGCAACCGCATCTTCACGTGGTGTGCCAGTCATCATTAAACGCATAAGGGTTTCTTTTACTTTAAGCGGGTTACCATCTTCGAGCTGATTTTCAACAATTTCAATCAACTCACTTTCTTGCATAAATTGGTTTTCTTCTGTCATTTGATGTTTCCTCTTGGATTTTGGCCAACTATGCCATATATACCTCTTCTATACTTGCGAAATTACTCGTTCGAATCTTTGTTGAAGAAAAATCCAGCGAAACGAATTGTGATTTCGATCTCGGATCTGTCACCGGTCTGTGGATTCTGATAGAATCTGCATCCCGTTTATTTAAGTGGTGTTTAGTAATGTCTGATAACAGCCAAAAGAAAGTCATCGTCGGTATGTCCGGCGGCGTTGATTCATCTGTTTCCGCGTATCTTCTAAAGCAGCAAGGCTACCAAGTAGAAGGCCTTTTCATGAAGAACTGGGAAGAAGATGACAACGAAGAATATTGTACAGCGGCAGAAGATCTTGCTGACGCTCAGGCAGTATGTGACAAGCTAGGCATCCACCTACACACTATCAACTTTGCTGCCGAATACTGGGATAACGTATTTGAGTACTTCCTTGCTGAATACAAAGCT
Source organism: Vibrio sp. YT-17 (assembly GCF_033337375.1). Taxonomy (NCBI): domain Bacteria; kingdom Pseudomonadati; phylum Pseudomonadota; class Gammaproteobacteria; order Vibrionales; family Vibrionaceae; genus Vibrio; species Vibrio sp. YT-17. The sequence goes on along the minus strand of NZ_JAWOQP010000008.1, from coordinate 123,757 downwards.
GGCCGTACTCCGAACCCTGACATTCTTTGTAACAAAGAAATCAAGTTCAAAGCATTCCTAGAATTCGCTGATGAAGTACTTGATGCTGATTACATTGCAATGGGCCACTATGTGCGTCGCTCTTTCCCAGAAAATGGTGAAAAACCACAGATGCTACGTGGTCTAGATGGCAACAAAGATCAAAGCTACTTCCTGTACACATTAAGCAACGAGCAAATCGCACGTAGCCTATTCCCTGTTGGTGATCTAGAGAAGCCAGAAGTGCGCCGCATTGCGGAAGAACAAGATCTAATTACCGCTAAGAAGAAAGACTCAACTGGTATTTGTTTCATCGGTGAACGCAAGTTTACAGAATTCCTCGGTCGCTACCTTCCAGCTCAGCCTGGTAATATCGAGACGCCAGAAGGCGAAGTGATTGGTCAACACCAAGGCCTGATGTACCACACACTTGGTCAGCGTAAAGGTCTACACATCGGTGGCCGTAAAGGCGGCGGTGGTAACGAGGACCCCTGGTTCGTTGGTGAGAAAGATCTAGAACGTAACGTTTTGATTGCTGTTCAAGGTAAAGACCATCCAATGTTGAAATCAGAAGGTCTACTTGCATCACAACTTCATTGGGTAGATCGTGAGCCAATTCGCGATGTTATGAAGTGCACAGTGAAAACTCGTTACCGTCAGGAAGATATTCCTTGTACAATCATCCCTATCGATGATGAAAACATTAAAGTTATCTTTGACGAGCCACAAATTGCTGTAACTCCAGGTCAATCAGCAGTGTTCTACAAAGGTGACGTGTGCCTAGGTGGCGGCATCATCGAGCAACGCATTAAATATTCTCAAGCTTAGGAGTCGTTACGTGGCGAATACACTTTATGACCGTACTATCGCTTTCGCTGGGATTTGCCAAGCTGTTGCTTTAGTTCAACAGGTAGCGAGAAACGGACATTGTGATCAAGATGCTTTTGAAACATCAATCAACGCTATTTTGAGCACGAACCCTGCTAACACAGTTGGCGTATTCGGTCGCGAAGCCGATCTAAAGCTCGGCCTAGAATGCTTGGTTAAAGGGATTGATAGCACACCATCAGGCAGTGAAATTACTCGTTACATTATTAGTTTAATGGCGTTAGAGCGTAAGTTAAGCTCTCGTAACGATGCTATGTCTCAGCTTGGTGATCGTATTCAAATGGCCAAGCGTCAGTCAGAGCACTTTGAGCTACTAGACGATCAAATGATCAGCAATTTAGCGAGCATCTATCTGGATGTCGTTAGCCCTATTGGCCCACGCATTCAAGTAACGGGCACGCCATCTGTACTGCAGCAGACGGCAAGCCAACACAAAGTTCGTGCGCTGTTGTTATCTGGCATTCGTAGTGCAGTTCTTTGGCGTCAAGTTGGTGGTAAGCGTCGCCACCTAATCTTCGGGCGCAAGAAGATGGTAGAGCAAGCACAAATCCTTCTTGCTCGTCTGTAGTAAAATATCAAATAAGCAGCTCGCGTTTATCGCGAGCTCATTTTTTTCGACTAAAACAAATCTCGCGCAAACGTTTGCGCAATATTCGTGACAATTGCCACAGTTATTGGTATAAAGCTCACGAAATTTAGAAACCCAATTCAGGAGAACATCATGGAACTGTCAGCATTGACTGCTGTTTCACCAGTAGACGGCCGTTACGGAAGCAAGACAATTGCGTTACGCGAAATTTTCAGTGAATACGGTCTACTAAAGTACCGTACTATCGTTGAAATCCGCTGGCTACAAAAGCTTGCTGCTACTGCTGAAATTGCAGAAGTGCCAGCGTTTAGCGCAGAAGCAAACCAATTCCTAGACGACCTTGCTGCAAACTTCTCTGAAGAAGATGCACGCCGTATCAAAGAGATCGAGCGTACAACTAACCACGACGTAAAAGCGGTTGAGTACTTCCTAAAAGAGAAAGTAGCAGACGTTCCTGAACTGCACGCAGTAAACGAGTTCTTCCACTTCGCATGTACTTCTGAAGACATCAACAACACATCACACGCTCTAATGCTTAAAGAAGCGCGTGAGAACGTGATTCTTCCAGAAATCCGTAACCTAATCGACGCTATCAAAGCACTAGCAGTGGAATACCGCGACATTCCTCTTCTATCTCGTACACACGGTCAGCCTGCTTCTCCATCTACTATGGGTAAAGAAATGGCAAACGTGGCGTACCGTATGGAGCGTCAATTCAAGCAAATCGAAAACGTTGAGATCCTAGCGAAAATCAACGGTGCAGTAGGTAACTACAACGCACACCTTTCTGCTTACCCAGAGCTAGATTGGCACAAGTTCTCTGAAGAGTTCATCACAGAGTCTCTAGGCGTAACTTGGAACCCTTACACAACTCAAATCGAACCGCACGATTACATCGCTGAGCTGTTCGACGCTATCGCTCGTTTCAACACTATCCTGATTGACTTCGACCGTGACGTTTGGGGTTACATTGCACTAGGCCACTTCAAGCAAAAAACTATTGCTGGTGAGATCGGTTCTTCAACAATGCCTCACAAAGTTAACCCAATCGACTTTGAAAACTCAGAAGGTAACCTAGGTCTTGCGAACGCTGTATTCGGCCACCTAGCACAGAAACTGCCTATCTCTCGTTGGCAACGTGACCTAACTGACTCAACGGTTCTACGTAACCTTGGTGTTGGTGTTGGCTACGCTATCATCGCTTACACTTCGACACTTAAAGGCATCAGCAAGCTAGAAGTAAACCGTGAAGCGCTTCTTGCTGAACTAGACAAGAACTGGGAAGTACTAGCTGAGCCAGTACAAACCGTTATGCGTCGTTACTGCATCGAGAAGCCATACGAGAAGCTGAAAGAGCTAACTCGTGGTAAGCGTGTAGACGGCGAAGCAATGCGTAACTTCATCGACGGTCTTGAGCTTCCTGAGCACGAGAAAGCACGTCTGAAAGAAATGACACCAGCGAACTATATCGGTCAAGCAATCGAGCTGACAGATAAGCTGTAATACTCCTGTAACGACCAGATACTTAAAAGGTTGACGCGAAAGCGTCAACCTTTTTTAGTTAGGGGAGTTAGGTCGGGAGAAAATAATTTTAGTTATATGGAATGGATTATTAATTGAAGATCAGCCCCATTTGTTATGGCTGCTTTTGGAAGAACAAGGTTATTGTTCCTACTTCCACACCAAACTTTTTTATTTTCGTTAGATTGAAAACGTGTCTGTCATCCTGACGATAAAGCCAATCATCAAAAGCAACCGTCACTGATGAATCCTCCATTTGTAGCTCAAAGTCATATTGCCACTGTAGCGCATTGCCCTGCTCTTCCCCTGTTGCTACACCTATAATATCGTCTGCCTTACCTTCATAACTACCGTCTTCTAATCTAGTGATAACCCAAATTCGCTGGTCCACCTCTCCGTCATCAAACACGAAGTCTTCCACCAGCGTCAGCGTATCACCTTCTACAGTACCCACTATATCGACTTCAAAGCGACGGGTTTGCTGTTCGGTATAATCTTGCACCATCCCCCACGCCTTTATGTCGCCTTCGAAATAACCGAATACGTCAAAAGTCGGTGTAGAAGAGCGGTAATTATCAATGTCTGCGGAACATGCCGAAAGAAAAACAGCTGCCACTAAAGTCGCTGATTTAAAAATTCGTTTAAGCACTATCTAACCTGCCCTATCAATTGTTTTCGGAGTTTCGGGAATTCTGTGTTGGGTGATAACCATATAGCTAAAAATGCATCGTTCATTCGTTCGTCTTCAATGATGCCAACGTTCTTTACTTGCACGTCCCCAACCTGCTTATAAAACAGCTGACCAGATTTTCCATCTGTTAGATAAGTAAGCTCGTCACCTTTTTGAATATCAGGAAACATACGATCGAGCTCGCTGATCCAGGCTTTTCGATATGAGTCCGTAAAACCCAATTTCGCCCACTGCTCATCCGTCACATCAAGCAGCTGTTGCTTACTGATGTCTCTCTTGTAATTAATTTCCAACGCAAGGGGATGTGGCGATACGTCATCGCTTACGATGAACTTTCCATCAGGCGCTTTTAATCTTGAGTGATAAATATCGAAGATGAACCAGGTAAGTTGGGCTTCTCCAACAGTTTTCCATCCCTTCCAATTAGCAATGTTGCTAGCAGCTTCGCTGTTTCCAACGGGTTGAGCTTGCAGAGCAAAAGAACCAGTTACTATTACCAACGCAAGCAACCTAGTCAGTCTCTGAGTTAAAACTCTCTTCAAGCTTTTCATTTCCGTACACCTTGAGTATCAAGAGCATCATGACGCACCATTCGACAAACAACATTGCCAGTGTAGCGCCAGTGCTAAATCCAAATTCAACGGCTTGGAGCTTATAGCCAGCAAAGTAGCTCACTGTTCCTCCGAGTCCGCCTACTATTGATACGTAGGTTTTTGGGAAACGGTACAAAATTGACTTAAGTTGATAGGCATACCAAGAAAACAAAACCCACAAGCATAATAACCAGACTGGCAGCCATGGGGTTGGAAAGACAAAGACCGAGAGTTGTTGATTGAGCGTATCAAGCACGAGCCCGCTCGTGACGATCACACCAATACTTTTGAGCGAAGATGCGTCAGTTTTCAAACAATATAGTAGGGTTGCCAAAGTAAGGAATAACGTCACCCATTGCCATTGATAGGTTCCAAGCACCGCTGCAAACCAGCAGAGTTGGAACCATGTCGAAGCAAGAAATACCTTCATAACGAACTACGGGCGTTGAAACGTCATGTGAACTGCACTGATCGTGCGAGCCAAAAAGCCCCCTTCACAGTAGCTCAAATAGTAGCGCCACATACGCACAAAGCGATCGTCGTAGCCAAACGAGCGCACTTCATTCTCTGCTCGATTAAAACGAAGGTGCCATTCGTTCAGCGTCTTGGCGTAGTCCAAACCAATATCGAACAAGTCTCGCGTCACTAAGTCACTGTACTTTGTTGTTGCTTGGGTTAGTGAGGTTACCGACGGTAAAAAACCACCCGGGAAAATGTACTTTTGGATAAAGTCGACGTTGTTACTGTAGTAATCGTAACGCTGATCGGCAATCGTAATCGCTTGAATCGCCATCAAGCCACCAGACTTCAATAAAGACTCACAGACCTTAATGTACGAAGGCAGGAATTGTTTGCCCACAGCTTCAATCATTTCAATAGAAACGAGCTTGTCATAAGTGCCGGTTAGGTTTCGGTAATCTTCTTTGAGTAGAGTGATTTTGTCTTCTAAGCCACGCTCTTTGATTTTTTGCTCCGCGTACGCGTGTTGCTCTTCAGATATCGTTGTTGTGGTGACCTGACAACCGTATTGTTCAGCCATGTAAATCGCCATAGCGCCCCACCCAGTGCCAATTTCAACAACATGATCGGTAGATTTCAGCTCAAGTTGCTGACATAGACGATCCATTTTGTTGATTTGAGCCTGCTCTAGAGAGTCGTCCGCATGATTGTAAAGCGCCGACGAGTACAGCATATTGGTGTCAAGGAACGCTTCGTATAGGTTGTTACCCAAGTCGTAATGCGCATGGATATTTTTACGTGAGTTCTCTTCAGAGTTTCTGTTTGACCAATGGCTGAACTTGTACAGTATTTTAGTCAACCAACTGCCTTGCTCTTCGAGTTTATCTAGAGCACGCATGTTAAGGGCCATCAGTTTCATTAATGAGGTTAAATCGGGGCTATCCCACCACCCATCCATATAAGCCTCACCAGCAGCAATACTGCCGCCCTGCAAGATCCGTGAATAAAAGCCTGGATGTTTTACCTCTATAGTAGCGACAACAGGTTGACCACTGTACTCCCCATTTGGCGCACTAAAACGCTCGCTTCGCTCTGTCGTTTCCGTCTTAAAACTTTCAATAACTGTTAAACAGCCGATTTCCATTTTTTGCAGACATTGAAAAATAACTCCGCGAGCCGCTTTTTGCGTTGTCGTCAATTTACGCGGCAATGTCATAGAACTAGTATTTAACATGCAGAATTCTCCTTGTGCTTTTTATTTTTTTTGTCTGTTTTTTCAGTATCGGCTTCTATTTCTTCATGCGTTGAATATTTAGGATGAGAATAAAAAGGTGCGCCTTTCACCCAAAGTTTTAATGCGTGCCAATAAATACCAACCATTACTTTTACCGTTTGTATTGGTGTAACGATCAAACACCTCAATAAGGTTTTGCTTGAAAGTGGCTTGGCTTTCATAACCATGGTGGCATCAAAGTGTTTCTCTCCTTTGTGACATTCAAGATGAATATTCAACTTGTCTGTCAAAGGTTTAATTTTCCAGCGGTAGAGTTGGTCAATCGGGTTGAATGGTGAAACATGGAATGCTTTAACTTGTTCCCAACCAAACTTTTCTTCTTCTTTATCTGCTGACACCACGTAGTAATGTCGTTCATTCCAAGGAGTGTTACTCACCTCTGCGAGGAGATACTTCCATTCTCCTTCCGCGTTATAAACGTAGTAGAAATTAACGGGACTGAAATAAAGTCCTAGATAACGCAAGTGACAGACTGCGATTACCTTGCCGGTACAGCGAACACCTGTCAGTTCTTCAATTTTGCTGTGCACTGCCGACTTGACGCTACCTTCACCAATGTAATCACTGCGCTTGAAGCGAGCCCAATGCCACCAACGCGAACCAAAACCCCATACTTTTTTCTCTAAAGCATCGATCTCGTCTACATCAATGGCGGGCATAAATAAAGAGTAGTTCAACTCATGATTCACCGGCGTGAATCGACGGTGACGAACGTTGCCTATAAACAATCGGCTGTTCATTTGGCTATCCATATCACGCTGCGCCTTTTTCGAAAGGAACCACATTTTGTTCGCGGTACTTTTCTTCTAGTTCTTTCACAACATCAAGCGCGCTACGCACGCCATCTTCATGAAAACCGTTGTACCAATAAGCGCCGCAGAACCAGGTACTTTGTTTACCCTGTATCTCATTTTTGCGCTGCTGCGCTGCAATAGACTCAGTGGTGAATACTGGATGATGATAAGTGAACGAACGCAAGACTTTATTTGAGTTAATTTGCTCAGTACTATTCAACGTTACACAAAACATGTGTTCTGATTGAATATGCTGAAGAATGTTCATGTTATAAGTGAGCGAAGGGAGGCGTTGCTGTTGCTCTTCACTGCCTTCCAATAGGTAGTTCCATGATGCCCATGCTGCCTTACGTTTTGGTAGTACGGCAGAGTCGGTATGAAGAACAACTTCATTTGCTTGGTATGTCATATCCCCCAAGATTTCCTGCTCAATTGGGCTGATATCCTCTAGCATTCTCATTGCTTGATCACTGTGACAAGCAAAGATAACGTCATCAAACCAATGCGTTTCTCCGCGAACTTGAACGCCAACCCCTTTTTCGTTGCGAACCACTTTTTCGACAGGACTATTAAGACGAATATTCTCGGCAAAGCCTTTGGTCAATGGTGGAATGTATGAACGTGAACCACCTTTAATCACATACCATTGTGGTCGGTTAGTCACATCTAGCAGACCGTGGTTGAGGAAGAAACGTAAGAAGAACATAAGAGGGAATGCGCGCATGTCAGCTAAAGTCGACGACCAAATCGCAGCACCCATCGGTAATATGTAGTTATCGGTAAAAAAAGCACTGAATTTGTGTTCGTCAAGGAACTCACCTAACGTCTGAGAGTGCGAAGATTGCTCGCTAGCGAAGCGCTTGGCAAGTTTATTGAAACGAAGTATCTCGAAGATAAATCGATAAAATTTAGGGTTTGCCCAGTTACGTTTTTGAGCAAACAATGTCGACACTGTGTGGCCGTTGTACTCTAGTCCGTTCCCATCGTTTCTGACACTGAAGCTCATTTGAGTCGGCAGACCTTCAACGCCAATCTCGCTCATCATTTTAATGAAATTAGGGTACGTACGATCGTTATAGACGATGAACCCAGTGTCTATCGCGTATTCTCTACCATCAAGGCTCACATCAACGGTTGCAGTATGGCCACCGATGTAATCGTTCGCTTCAAAAAGCGTTACATCATGTTCTTTATGCAAGTAATAACCACAAGTAAGGCCAGAGATTCCCGTTCCCACAATCGCTATCTTCTTTCTTCCTGCTGTTTTCATTTTTATTCCTTCTTATGATACGAGTTTAGCAGTTAGGCGAGCTTGCCAACTGTATGGAAGTAACGAGATAAAACGTAAAATACTGGTAAATCTCGCTGGGAAATAGATATAGGTCTTGTTGGCGGCTAACTGCTTCCTGATAGAGTCCGACGCTTGCTGAGTAGAAATGATCATTGGCATTTCGAAGTCGTTTTTGTCAGTCAACGGCGTTTCAACAAAACCAGGAAACACCGTTACCACTTTGATCCCTTTCTTTTTCAAGTCGACGGCGAGCGTGCGTGCAAAATAACTGACTGCCGCTTTGGATGCGCCGTAAGCTTCTGCACGAGGCAGTGCCACTTCTGATGCGATAGAGCCAACAATAACAATGCGGTGCCCTCTCTCTAAATGTACTTGGCAGCCTTCAACGCAGTTGGCAACACCGACAACATTTACGTTCATCACACGCGCCATGAGTTTCGCGTCGACCACTCCCTCATCCATGTACTCACAATCGCCTGCGTTAAAAACCCATGTGTTTGGCGTAAAGGGCAAATTAGAGAGCGCCTGCTGAGTTTCCTCATAATTTGTCACATCAAACTGCAATGTATGAATTTTGGTAGAAACTGCCTCCAGTTCTGCAAGAACATCTTGATTCCGACCACAAGCAATCACATTCCATTCTGAGGTCGCGTAATCTAGGGCAAGCTGTCTTCCTATTCCGGAGGTGGCGCCTGTGATTAAAATGGTGTTGTTCATTGTCCTAACCTCTGCTTGATGGTTTTAACGACTGAACCAAGTAATGGTAAATGCTCATAGAGCATCTCTCCGAGATCAAAATAGTCTCGGTGATAAATGACCTGACCTTCGCTAAATTTGAGGTGCGAAACACCATTGACGAGAATAGGCGCACCCTTCTGAAGTTTGGGATGCTGAAGGTCCATTGTCCAAGTTAGGAAGCCTGTATCTCCGACTTGTTGATGCTCATGGATTACAAAATCACAACTGATGACGTTGGCATATAATGAGGTGAAATAATCCGAAAGTGCTGGCCATCCTTCTAAACGATGCGCTGCGTCCTCAAATACTACATCTTGGTGATATATATCCTTAAGCAGATGTAAGTTCGCTTTGTTGAGCTTTTGATAGATATTGCCAACAGACTGTATGTCCATTTTTTACTCCTACACGCCCATTAAGTTGTACAAAATTATTATATGTACAAGATAGTTCATTCCTCCAAAGTTGTACAAAAATAATTTTGTATAACTTTATTTCTGTAAGTAGTACGTGATGAAGTTCGCACGCGATCAATCGGCGAAAAAAAAAAGGCTTGGTCAAAACCAAGCCTTTTCAGCAGATTAACAATTATTTAAGTAGGAACAATTAGTATTGCTGGCCTCGCAACGCTGCAATACGTTTATCTAGCGGAGGGTGGCTCATTAGTAGCTCAGTCAGCGACTGCTTGCCATTGATACCAAACGCCATCATGGTGCCATCCAGTTGAGATTCATGACTCACCTTCAAACGCTCTAGAGCCGCAATCATTTTTTCTTTGCCAACGAGGCGCGCAGCACCTGCGTCCGCGTGGAATTCGCGATGACGGCTGTACCACATAGTCAAGAAGCTAGCTAGGAAACCAAATACCAGTTCAAGCACCATGGATACGCCAAAGTAAACCATCATATTTGTACCTTGGCCTTCTTCATCATCGTTCGATGCCACGATATTGGCAATAAAGCGTGATAGGAAGATAACAAACGTGTTCACGACACCTTGCATCAACGTCATCGTGACCATATCACCATTTGCAATATGGCTCACTTCGTGTGCAAGTACTGCCTCTGCCTCATCACGAGTCATATTGTGTAAAAGACCAGTAGAAACTGCGACAAGAGAGTCATCTCGTTTTGCACCTGTCGCAAATGCATTGATATCTGGTGAATCATAAATAGCCACCGTTGGCATACCAATACCCACTTGTTGAGCTTGACGACCCACAGTTTCGACTAACCAATGCTCCGTTTCGTTGCGCGGGCTTTCAATGACCATACCACCAACCGAGCGTAGCGCCATACCCTTTGACATCATCAACGAAATAAATGCGCCACCAAAACCAAATACAGCAGCCATTACAAGTAAACCTGACAGACTGCCTGGTTGCATTCCAGTTACAGCGTAAACAATATTCAGAACAACACTAAGCACTAGCACGACAGCTAGGTTAGTTGCTAGGAATAACATAATTCGCTTCATTACTTTTCTCCGAGGAAGCTTATCGTTTTTTTAAAACGGATTGTTATAAGGAACAAATGGTAATCGCTATAAAAGCCAATTCCGTTGATTTTCATGTTCCGTGCGTTATAGATATAGTCTATCCGCGATAAAAACAAGGTTAAGCAATAAATTGCAACATTTGTTTTCGGGACTGAAATATTTGATTCAAGCGATTTCAAAACATGCTTTGGTAGGAGCTGGAACCTCCGTTCATATACATTTATCAAAATGATAAAATAAGCTCTGAGCTACCCATCATCTATTGATAGATGATCTTGGTGTTAAATCTATCACCTCTTAGCAACTTAGCTAGAAATTTTTTAATAGACCAAAAACAGTACGTTAGCTCTGCTATAGACTTTGGTCTTATTGTGCGGCTACATGGACATGCTAAATTCGAATGAGATGAACAAAACAGAGCCACTCTAAGTACATTGCAAAAAGTGCATTGGGTGAGCTCAAAAACTCCATGTATTGAGGGAAAAACCATGGTAGAAACTAACGACTATCAAATGGCTATTGATTTACTGCGTTGTCACCTAGGCATCTCAGAGGACGAGGCAAAGCAACAACTTGGTATTTCAACCGATCATCATATGTCTCAGCGTGTTGCAGAAACACAACAAGCATTGATGGGGCTCAGCCAAGATAAGTAATCTGACTTTTTAGGTTACACCAACAAGAAAGGGCTGCATTGCGCAGCCCTTTGGTTTTTTAGTCTTTTACCCTAAACACCATTAGTCAGTGTTTAGCAACGGCTCTAAATTAATGTACTTGCCTAGCTCTTTGCGTTTAGCACTTGGAATATATGGAATTTCCCCAAGCTTAGGTGCATCGATACGTGCTTCTAGCATCTCGATAATGTCAGCGTAGTGCTCTGTGCCTGGGTTGACGCGGTTTGCCACCCAGCCAACAAGATTCAAACCATCCGCTTTAATACTCTCCGCTGTGAGTAAAGCGTGGCTCAAACAGCCTAATTTAATGCCAACCACCAGTACAACAGGTAACTGCTCTTCTTTTACCCATGTAGATAAACAGTCCGTATCGGATACTGGCACACGCCAGCCTCCAGCACCTTCAACGAGAACAACATCGGCTTGCTGCTTATGTTGAGCCAGTTTTTGACTCAGAACATCGTAACTTATTTCGACATGTTCATGCTTCGCTGCAATGTGGGGAGAAGCAGGCAACTCTAAAGCGTATGGGTTCACATCATCATAGGCCACATCGAGTGTTGCGACGTCTTGTAAGTGTAAAGCATCAGAGTTGCGCCATCCCGCTTCAGTCTTGTCACTCCCTGCTGCCACTGGCTTATAACCAATAGTGTTTAGTCCTTTTGCTGCGATCGCTTGCAAAATGGCTTTAGACGCTACCGTCTTTCCAACATCAGTATCCGTACCAGCAATAAAAAAAGCATCAATCATAGATGTATTACTCCAAAACAAACCTGATAACTTGCAGGTAGAAGACCTTGATCGTTTTTAAACGCTTGGTACGCATGCTCAACTTTTAACAAAGTCTCGCGACTAGTTAAACCGTGTGAGCGCCCGCTTACGTGATTTGCACCTATACCTTTGAGGTCACGCATAACTGAAAATGCAGAGTCGTACCAAACTGTGATGGTGGTCAAGTCTAGTTGATGGCTGTCACATCGAGATTGCGCTAACGCAATTTTTACCTGATTGAGCGTTAGAAAGTTATTGACGTGTTGATATGCATCAATTTTTTCCCATGATGCACGCAGCTCATACAGTGATCCATCAACCAGTGTAGAGAACCACGCTTTCCCACCATTTTTTAGCACGCGGCGCACTTCTTTTAGTGGGTAACTTAAATCTGTACACCATTGCAGCGCTAAACTTGAAAACACGTAATCGAAGCTATCATCGTCAAATGGTAAGTTTTCAGCATCAGCAACTTGGTAATGCATTCGTACTGCACCACAACGCTGCTCTGCTTTATCTAACATGGCTTGAGAGATATCGCCGCAGACTACTTCCGCACCGCGTTGTTGAAGTAGTTGGGAGAAATAACCCGTGCCACAACCTAAATCCAATACACGTTTTCCCGTCAAGTTTTCAGGAAGTTTATCAAGCAGCTGATGCCCGACATCACGTTGAAAAGCCGCATGTTTATCGTATGTTTCTGCTGCTTTACCAAACGAAGAGGCAATCGCGTCTTTATCTTGATGGAAACTCTCTAACGCGAGCGTTTGCGCTAATGCGGTAGTTGCATTATCCATTACAGCGCTCCTAATGCTTGCTTCAATGCGATTGAAAGCGTTTTAACTTGTTCATTAGTGTGATTGGCAGTGAGTGTTATTCGAAGACGAGACGTTCCTTTAGGCACCGTCGGAGGGCGAATAGCAGTCACCCAAATACCGTTTTGGCGACAAGCACCTGCTACTCGCAAAGCCAATTCAGATTCACCAATCAAAAAGGGCTTAATCGAAGTTTGAGTCTCAACAAACCCCTCAAGGCCGCTAAGGCTATCTCGATACACTTCACTAAGCTCAGAGAGCTTTTCACGTCGCCAAGACTGCTCTTGAACCATCGAGACTGCATGAGTCAACGCATACGCTTGTGCTGGCGGTATCGCCGTGGAATACACATGGTGACGAGCAAACTGAGTTAAAAAGTCCCCCGTTGCGTGGTCACATAAAATAGCTGCGCCAGACGTACCAAACGCTTTACCGAAGGTAACGACCAATAACTCAGGCTTAACCGCGGCATGCTCGCAAGAGCCACCACCGGATTGACCAAGAACGCCAATACCATGAGCGTCATCGACAGCAAGCCAAGCATCATGACTTCGAGTGACTTCAGCTATATCGCTGAGCGGCGCACAGTCGCCGTCCATGCTGAATACCCCTTCAGTCACAACTAGATGGTTGTCTTCGCTATTAATCAGCGACTTTAGGTGCTCGATGTCATTGTGTTTGAAGCGCTTCATCTTAGCTGGTGACAACGCCCCCGCTTCCATCAGTGAGGCATGGTTCAAACGGTCTTGGATCAATACGTCTGATTTTTCCAACAAGGTGAACAACAAGGCTTGATTAGCACTGAATCCAGAACCAAACAGAATTGCTCTGTCGTAACCCAACCATTCGGTCAGTGCGGCTTCTAAATTGCTGTGCGCGGCACTAAAGCCAGTCACCATCGGTGATGCCCCACTACCACTGCCGTATACACTCAAACCTTGCTGCCAAGCACGAACAAGCGCTTGGTCATTGGCCAATCCCAAATAATCATTACTTGAGAAATTAATGTAGCGTCTACCTTCGTGTTCCAAAACGGACTGGTTACCGGCAAACACCACATTCATAGAACGATTCAACCCTTGCGTTTTACGCTCAGCAAGGGCGGACTCGATACGAGATTTAAACGCTGGCATCGTAGAAAAGGTCGTCTTTTGTTGGACGAGCAGCAACACGCTCTACGACGCGATCGAGTAACTCATTTTCTTCGATTTCATCAGGTTTTTGAGACACCTCTTGGCTGTTAATGCCGAGCTTATTGAACAACATCATGTCTTTGTCTTCAGAAGGGTTTGGCGTGGTCAGCAGTTTGCAGCCATAGAAGACGGAGTTTGCACCCGCCATAAAACACAGCGCTTGCATTTGTTCGTTCATGTTTTCACGGCCAGCGGATAAACGAACGGCTGACTGAGGCATCATGATTCGTGCAATCGCAATCAGGCGAATGAAATCGAATGGCTCAACATCATCCACTTCTTCCAGTGGTGTGCCCTTTACCTTCACGAGCATGTTGATTGGAACGCTTTCAGGGTGTACCGGCAAGTTAGCCAGTTCAACCAACAAACCAGCTCGGTCGTTTGCACTTTCACCCATGCCGATGATGCCACCGGAACAGATCTTCATGCCAGCATCACGCACGTGAGACAAAGTATCTAAACGGTCTTGGTAAGTCCGTGTGGTAATGATGTTGCCGTAGAACTCAGGTGAGGTATCTAGGTTGTGGTTGTAGTAATCCAGACCTGCGGTTGCCAATTGCTTTGCTTGATCTGGTGTCAACATACCTAATGTCATACACGTTTCTAAACCCATGCCCTTCACACCTTTGATCATGTCAGTCAAATACGGCATGTCACGCTCTTTAGGGTTTTTCCATGCAGCGCCCATACAGAAACGAGTAGAACCAGCATTTTTGGCTTTTTGCGCAGCATCGAGTACGCGTTCTACTTCCATCAGACGCTCTTTTTCGATGTCTGTGGTGTAACGAGCACTCTGAGGACAGTACTTACAATCTTCTGGACAAGCACCTGTCTTAATCGACAGAAGCGTGCTTACTTGAACATGGTTGGTTTGTTGATATTGACGATGTACAAGCTGCGCTTCGAATAGGAGATCCATGAATGGTTTTTCCATGAGATCGCGCACTTCAGCATGCGTCCAGTTATGACGAACTTCCACGTGTATTCCTTTAGTCACTTTTGTTGTTGTGTTGACAGTCTACTGAGTCTCGATAAACTGTCAACACAACACAAAAGAACAAAGTTTACATCTGTTTATTTTTTAACCTCAATTATTATTGGAATCGCACATGGATCTCGCCTTCGACCGCCAGCATATCTGGCATCCCTACACTTCGACATTGACACCTCTGACCTGCTACCCAGTAGCATCGGCAAATGGTGTTCACATTAAATTGGAAGACGGTACTGAGCTGGTCGACGGCATGTCTTCTTGGTGGTCGACGATCCACGGCTACAACCATCCGCATTTAAATCAAGCCGCTCACCAGCAAATCGATCAGGTCTCTCACGTGATGTTTGGCGGGATTACCCACCAGCCAGCAATCAGTTTGTGTAAGAAGTTGCTATCCCTAACCCCAAGTAATCTTGAAAATGTATTCCTTGCCGATTCAGGCTCCGTTGCCGTAGAAGTCAGCTTAAAAATGGCACTGCAATATTGGCATGCAAAAGGCGAACGCCGACCGAAGTTTCTTACTTTGCGACACGGTTATCACGGCGATACGTTTGCGGCGATGTCGGTTACCGATCCCGATAACTCAATGCACTCTCTCTACAAAGGCTTTTTGCCTGAGCATATCTTTGCGGAGTCACCAACTTGTGGTTATTGGGATGAATGGAAGCCAGAAGACCTCACCGACTTCGAGCACAAGATTGAGACGCACCATAAAGAACTTGCTGCGGTGATCCTAGAGCCTATCGTTCAAGGCGCAGGCGGCATGCGTATCTACCATCCAGAGTTTCTCAAAGGCGTGCGTAGGCTTTGCGACAAATACGGCTTGTTATTGATTGCAGATGAGATCGCAACCGGATTTGGGCGTACCGGTAAATTGTTTGCCTGCGAACATGCAGACATTCAGCCAGATATTTTGTGTGTCGGGAAAGCACTCACTGGAGGCTACATGACCCTCTCTGCAACTCTGGCGAGCAAACACGTTGCGGATACCGTTTGTGGTGGTGATGCAGGTTGTTTTATGCATGGCCCAACGTTTATGGGTAACCCACTTGCCTGTGCTGTTGCAACTGCAAGTTTGGAATTGATTGAGCAAGGTAACTGGCAACAGCAAACCCAACAAATCGAAGCGTTGTTTTCTGAGTTACTACCAAAACTTGAAGAATACGACTTGGTGAAAAACACCCGTTGGTTGGGCGCTATTGGCGTAGTGGAAACGTATCGCCCTGTGAATATGGAAACCATCCAAGCCTTGTTTGTTGAACACGGAGTGTGGATTCGTCCATTTGGCAAACTGATTTATATGATGCCGCCGTTCATCAGCAAGCCAGAAGATATTGAAAAGTTAGTGAATGCGATTGATGCTGCGTTACAACGTAAAGACTGCTTCGCTTCATAGTTCAATTGAACATGAAAACGGTTTGAGTATGAGACTCAAACCGTCTCGTTATTTATTAGAGCAGTAAAGTTATCGGAGTTGACTGTCTTTACTCGCTCGTCTATTGAACAATGCTTGGCGTTGAGACACCAATTCGATTGTTGACTGACATTCGATACACAAACGAACGCCTTTCATAGCAAAACGACGTGCTTCTGGGATCTCATCACCACACTCATCGCAATAATGGGCGCTTTCACCCCTTGCGATACTGCCACGAACACGGGAAATCTCGTCGTCTATTGTGTTTTGAATTTGTTGGCTGACGCTATCGTCATTGGCCCACCCTACGGCCATAAGCCCTCCTCGTTACTTGAATGAGAAAATCTACTTACCGTGGTAAGGTGGATGATTATATCGATTACAAATAACAAGATAATTAGGGTAAATTCGAAAACACTATTGCAGCTTAGTAATAATCAATTTTCACTCGACGCAGATAACAAAAAACCCAGCACTAAGGCTGGGTTTTGGTGTTCTAGTGGTTAATGAATTAACCGATGTGCGTTGCGCCCGCCATGTACTTCTGAAGTACTGTAGGGATTGCAATGCGGCCGTCTGCTTCTTGGTTGTTTTCTAGGATAGCAACCATTGTACGACCTACAGCAAGACCAGAACCGTTTAGCGTGTGTACAAGCTCAGGTTTCTTCTCGCCTTTACGACGGAAACGTGCTTGCATACGACGAGCTTGGAAATCCCACATGTTAGAACATGAAGAAATTTCACGGTAAGTTTCTTGAGCAGGAACCCAAACTTCTAGGTCGTAAGTCTTACGAGCGCCGAAGCCCATGTCACCTGTACATAGAACCACTTTACGGTAAGGAAGCTCTAGAAGTTGTAGAACTTTCTCAGCGTGACCTGTTAGCTCTTCTAGTGCGTTCATTGAATCTTCTGGCTTAGTGATTTGTACTAGCTCAACTTTGTCGAACTGGTGCATACGGATCAGACCACGAGTATCACGACCGTAAGAACCTGCTTCTGAGCGGAAACATGGCGTGTGCGCTGTCATCTTAATTGGTAGATCCGCTTCGTCAGAAATCGTGTCACGAACTAGGTTCGTTACAGGTACTTCTGCAGTAGGGATTAGAGACAGTTTACGTGGCTCTTCGTCGTTTACTTTTTCTACTAGCGGCTCAGTGTGGAAAAGATCTTTACCAAACTTAGGAAGCTGACCAGTACCGAATAGGCTGTCAGAGTTTACTAGGTAAGGTACGTACATTTCTGTGTAGCCGTGCTCTTCAGTGTGAAGATCTAGCATAAACTGAGCGATTGCACGGTGTAGACGAGCGAATTGGCCTTTCATCACGATGAAACGTGCGCCAGTGATCTTAACTGCACTTGCGAAGTCTAGACCGTCGCCCATTTCGCCTAGGTCAACGTGATCTTTCAGTTCGAAGTCGTAAGACTTTGGCTCACCCCAACGAGAGATTTCAACGTTGTCGTTTTCATCTTTGCCATCTGGCACTTCATCTGCTGGGATGTTTGGTACAGAAAGCGTGAATTCGTCTAGTTGAGCCATTACTTGCTCAAGTTCAACTTTCTTCGCATCAAGATCGCTACCTAGAGTACCGATTTGTTTCTTGATTTCTTCTGCGCCTTCTTTGTCGCCAGCCGCCATTTTTTGGCCGATCTGCTTGGAGATGGAGTTACGCGTGGATTGTAAATTTTCTACTTCTACTTGAATGGACTTACGTTGTTCTTCAAGTTTACGAATAGTATCTACGTCTAGCTTAAAGCCACGACGCGCCAGTTTAGCAGCTGTTTCATCCAGCTCTGTACGAAGTAATTTAGAATCCAGCATTGTTAATCCTATGCTTTTTGTTGTGAAATCACGCGCACTTTCCAAGCGTACGCGTTAAAAAAATTTACTGAACAAATGTATCCAAAAACGCCTACTTTTCATAGCGCTTTTGTGGGCTATTTGCGTCTAAAGTAGCCAAGTAATCTAACTTTTCGCCGATTTTGGTCTCTAGACCACGATTTGTCGGCTGATAGTACCTACGATCGCCCATTTCAGGTGGCAAATATTGCTCACCCGCAGCGTAAGCGCCAGGCTCATCGTGAGCATAACGATACTCTGCACCGTAACCCATGTCTTTCATCAAACTGGTTGGTGCATTTCGAAGGTGATGCGGCACTTCATATTCAGGTAAGTTATGAGCGTCTGTGAGCGCTTGTTTCCATGCCACGTAAACAGCATTACTTTTTGGCGCACACGCTAAGTACACGATCGCCTGTGCAATCGCACGTTCACCTTCTGCTGGACCAACTCGGGTAAAGCAATCCCAAGCAGACAGTGCCACTTGCATTGCGCGAGGGTCAGCATTACCTACATCTTCAGAAGCGATCGCCAATAAGCGTCGAGCAATATACAAAGGGTCACAACCAGCAGCAATCATACGTGCAGCCCAGTAAAGCGCCGCATCCGGGTTTGAACCACGAATGGATTTGTGGACCGCAGAGATTAAGTCGTACCAGATATCACCTTTGTTATCAAAGCGAGAGACCTTCTCCCCTGCTACTTCCGCAAGCAACTTAAGCGTGATCTCTTTTTCACCCTGCGCATTGTCTTCTGCCATGTCGTAGAGCAGTTCAAGGTAATTGAGAGACATACGAGCATCACCGTTTACCAGTTCTGCTAGGCGGTCTAATACGTTATCAGCGAAATGTGCGGGTGTATTGCCCAAGCCACGCTCTTTGTCACTGATCGCTTGATTCAGCGCCAGTGAGATTTCATCTTTATCGAGAGACGTTAGCTTGTAGACACGTGCACGTGACAGCAATGCGTTGTTTAACTCAAACGATGGGTTTTCTGTCGTCGCACCAATAAAGGTAACCGTGCCATCTTCGATATGCGGTAAAAACGCGTCTTGTTGAGATTTGTTGAAGCGATGCACCTCATCCACAAATAAGATGGTGCGGCGGCCCGCCATTTTGTTCTCACGTGCTTTCTCGATTGCAGCACGGATTTCTTTCACACCAGACGTTACGGCAGACACACGCTCTACTTCAGCATTGGCGTAGTTTGCAGCCACTTCCGCTAATGTCGTTTTGCCTGTGCCTGGTGGTCCCCAAAGGATCATAGAGTGAATGTGACCCGCCTCTAGCGCACGGCGCAGTGGCTTACCAGGGCCTAAAATGTGCTGCTGTCCAATGTATTGCTCGATTGTTTCCGGTCTCATACGAGCAGCAAGGGGACGAAAATCTTCGTCCCCCGAGAAATCTAATGTGTAATTACTCACTACCAATTAATTCCTTTGGTCATCCACATCCACACCTTTTGGAATTGTGAATGTGAATCTGTCTGCTTTTGGTTTACCCAGCTTCACGTTGTTAAAGGTGAACAAACCTTTTTGACCGTCTTGCTCAACCACGTTGAAGCCTTTCACGACACCTTTGGCATCAATATTAATCTGGAATTGACCTTGTGTGGAGTCTACTGCGGTAGGAATGAGAGTGAACTGGTCACCTTTTTGAGATATTTTGTAGTTATTCCAATCACTTGCTCGGTTACGCGTTAGCAAAACAAATGGCGTTTGCTCTGTTGCTTGCTCTTGCCAGTAGATACTCACTTGCTCGATGAATGGACTGTAGTACCACAATGTCTTACCGTCAGAGACCAGTAGGTTCTCATCAGGAAATGTTGTACTCCAACGGAACAGGCTTGGGCGGGCAATTTCAACCGTACCTTCTCCTTCCATAACCGTTTCGCCTTCAGGGCTGATAACCTGCTGAGAGAAATCTGCACTAAAGCCATCATTCATAGAAAGGCGTTTGTTTAATTCATCTTTAGGAGATGCTGCGTGTGCAGTAGAGAAGAGGGAAAAGCTTAAAACAAGCGCGGAGAAAAGTTTCGCTGAAAATAGTTTTTTCATTCAGATACCTATTATTAGAACCACTCACCTCAGTTGGACTGAGGTGAGTAACACAAGTTCATTAATCTTTTGGTGGCGCAGGTGCCAGTACTTCACGGTTACCGTTATGACCCGGAGCACTTACGATGCCCTGCGCTTCAAGCTGCTCTACAATACGGGCGGCACGGTTGTAACCTATCTTAAATCGGCGCTGAACACCGGAAACCGAACCTCGACGTGATTGAACCACGTGCTCAACAACTTGATCGAAGAGCGGGTCTACATCTTCATCCGCTTCCATTTGCTCACCTGGCAATAGACTTTCTGGAGTTTGATCTCCACTGATGATCTCTTCAATGTAGTTCGGTTTACCACGCGCTTTCCAGTTGTTTACAACAGCATGAACATCATCATCTGATGCAAATGCACCGTGAACACGAGTTGTATGACTTGATCCCGGCGGTAGATACAACATATCACCCATACCAAGTAGTGATTCTGCGCCGCCTTGATCTAGGATTGTACGAGAGTCCGTTTTAGTCGATACCGTAAACGCAACACGAGTTGGAATGTTCGCTTTAATTAGACCGGTAATAACGTCAACCGATGGACGCTGAGTCGCAAGAATTAAGTGAATACCTGCCGCACGCGCTTTTTGCGCCAAGCGAGCAATCAGTTCTTCAACTTTCTTACCTACCACCATCATCAGGTCAGCAAATTCGTCAACAACAACGACGATGTAAGGCAGCTTTTCTAGCAATGGCGGTTCAGTATCCATGCTGTCGCCTTCCTGCCAGAACGGGTCATGGATTGGGTGGCCCGCTTCTGCTGCCATCTTCAATTTTTCGTTGAAGCCCTTCACATTACGTACACCTAATGCCGACATCAATTTGTAACGACGTTCCATCTCGCCCACACACCAACGTAGAGCGTTTGATGCGTCTTTCATATCAGTCACAACTTCAGAAAGAAGATGAGGGATACCTTCATAAATAGAAAGCTCTAGCATTTTCGGGTCAATCATGATGAAGCGTACATCTTCTGGACCTGCTTTATACAGCATGCTCAAAATCATCACGTTCACACCCACCGACTTACCAGAACCTGTTGTACCTGCTACTAACACGTGAGGCATCTTCGCAAGATCTGCCACCACAGCTTCGCCCGCAATGTCTTGACCTAACACAACCGTTGTTGGTGACGTTGCTTGCTCAAACTGAGGGCTACTGATGACATCAGATAAATAGACCGTCTGACGACTCATATTTGGCAGTTCCAAACCGATGTAAGGCTTGCCAGGGATTACTTCCACAACACGTACCGCCATCGCAGACAATGCACGCGCTAAGTCAGTTGAAAGACCAGAAATACGACTTACTTTCACCCCCGGCGCCAAATCAAGCTCAAAACGAGTGATCACTGGACCAGGATAAATACCAACCACATCGGCTTTGATTTTGTAGTCAGCGAGTTTGCTCTCTACCAATCGAGCGACCTGCTCTAGCGCATCACGGTCGATAAAGTTTTCACGTTTTTCTGGATGATAAAGCAACTCGAGCGTTGGGAGTGGCTCTTCCGGAACTGGCAAGTTTTCTTCTTTCTGTACCAAAAATGGGTTCTGTGTTGCAGCGACTTTGGCTTGTGCATTGGAAACCATATCTTGGAATGCGGTAACGTCTTGGTCGTTGTCTTGGACCTCTTCTACTTCCACTTTTTGAGGAGCAGGTTCAAATGTTGTTGAAGGTGTTGCTGCTTGCTGATGAGGCGTTGTTGGCTGTACTTGCTGCGCAGGCTGAGACTCCACTTCGTCTTCATCATCTAACACATCAAAGTCAGAGATCGTAGGCTCAATATGTTGGCTCGACTCTGTTTGCGCCGTGATGCTATCTAATACAGCAGAATCAATTGCACGCTCTTCATGTACAGGATGCTCAATACTTGGCTGCTGTACTTGCTCTGCTTCAAATTGTTCGTACTGCGCATAATCTGGTTCAACACTGATCGGTTCTTCTGTAGCTGTATGTTGCTCGACATAGGAAGAGTAAGTGTCTGCAAATGATGGGGCTGCCTGCTCTTCAGTTCCCCAGTCATCTGCTTGTTGCGCCGCTGCTTCAAGCTCTTCTATCGTAACATTCAGTTGCTTGGTGCGTTCCAAGAGCGGATCAACGTTATCAGTGTTAACCGTATGGATAGGTTGTATTTGAGGCTCAGGTTCAGAATAAACTGGCGCAGCATTAACCGTAGCCTTGCGTTGTGGTGGCGTCGGTTCTACCATCGCCTGTTCCGCAGGCTTATCAGGTTTCGCTTGCGGCATATAAATAGGATACTCATGCGCTGGCGCCGGCTCTTTCGGTTCATCGACATCGTATGCCGTTAAATGAGGAAGCGGCTCATCATCAATTTCATGGTCTACATTGTGTTTAGGCGTAGAGACTTTGTCTTCTACAAACTCATCAAGCTGAGGTTCTAAAACTTCCTGCTCTGAACCTCTTGCCTTATTTGCAAGCGCGGCAATTAGTGCTAACGCACGATCACCAAGCCATTCCACGATGTTAAGCCATGAGATGCCAGTGAAGAGCGTAAAGCCCGCTCCCCACAAGAACAGCAATACCAATGTGGTACCGAGTACATTCAATGTAGGTAAAGCGAGACTAGACAACACATCCCCGACCACACCTCCGGATGAAAAATACCAAATGTCATCAAAATTAATATCGGCAAGACCGCAACTGGTCATAATAAGGACGACCAGACCGAGCAGCCTTGTACCCCATAGCATGAAATCAATGGGCTCATCTTCTCCTCGTTTACGGCAAATCACCCATGCAGCCGCCGCTAGCAAGAAAGGGATTGGGTAAGCGAGAGAGCCAAATGTGAAGAATAGAGTATCGGCTAGCCAAGCGCCGAAAAGGCCACCAGCATTATCGATATCCCCTCCCCATGCGGTTTGGGACCAAGAAGGATCGGCCGGACTGAAGGTAAATAGTGCAACCGCAAGCAATACCGAGCTAAGAACGCCAACGATAAAGCAGCACTCTTTTAAGCGTTGGAAGCCATTTAAGCGTGAAGACTGGGGCTCTTCACTGGTTTTGATAATGGTTTCGACTTTCTTTGCGTTCTCTTTGAACATAAATCAACTTGAATATGGAAATGAAATAGGAAATTGCAAAACATTCCGAGCGGCATCAAGCCGCTCGGTAAATTGATTTAACCATATCAAGGAGAAAAACCCAATTACTCTCTGGCGAAAGCGGAAGCATATACCGCTTTCTTTGCAAGAAATTAACGAGTTTTGATCACAAGCTGGTTAGATTGTTTCACTTCTTCCATAACAACGTATGTGCGAGTGTCATTTACGCCAGGTAGACGTAGTAACGTATCGCCCAATAGTCGGCGGTAAGCACCCATATCTGATACACGGGTTTTAAGAAGATAGTCAAAGTCACCTGAAACAAGATGACACTCTTGTATGTCGTCTAGCTTTTGAACAGCTGAGTTAAACTGCTCAAACACATCCGGCGCACCACGGTTTAGCGTAATCTCAACGAATACTAATAGTGATGCATCCAGGAACTGCGGATTCAATAATGCAGTATACCCTGTGATATAACCCTGACGCTCTAAGCGACGTACACGCTCCAAACATGGCGTTGGAGAAAGTCCCACACGTTTTGAAAGCTCAACGTTTGAAATACGACCGTCTTTCTGCAGCTCATTAAGAATGTTGCGGTCGATACGGTCTAGTTCCTTGGACGGCTTTTTATAGTTGTCTGCCATTTTTTATTCCACCTTATTACTTCCTTGCAAAAAAATATACTACAACTTTTTAATATTTGGTGCCAAATTTTACAAATCTATAACTATACTAGTTATTAATTCGACAATAACACCCTACTAACAGTTAATACAACCATTATAGAAAGAGGATACAGGATGATCATTGGCGTACCTAAGGAAATCAAGAATCACGAATATCGTGTTGGTATGATCCCAGCTAGCGTGAGAGAACTCATCTCACATGGTCACCAAGTTTTAGTTGAGACCAATGCAGGTGCCGGCATTGGTTTTTCAGACGATGATTACATCGCTGTCGGCGCATCCATTCTCCCTCATGCTGCTGACGTATTTGCGCAAGCAGACATGATTGTAAAAGTAAAAGAACCCCAAGCAGTAGAGAGAGCAATGCTCCGCGAAGGGCAAATTTTATTTACTTATTTACACCTAGCACCAGATTTTCCACAAACTGATGAGCTAATCAAGAGCAAAGCTGTCTGTATAGCCTATGAGACTGTAACAGATAATATGGGTCGTTTGCCACTGTTAGCACCAATGTCAGAAGTGGCAGGTCGGATGTCTATCCAAGCTGGCGCGCAAACGTTGGAAAAATCGCACGGCGGTCGTGGTCTACTCCTAGGCGGCGTACCTGGTGTTGAACCTGCAAAAGTCGTTATCGTTGGTGGTGGCGTTGTTGGTGCAAACGCTGCTCGTATGGCGGTTGGCCTTCGCGCTGACGTCACTATTCTAGACCGTAACGTAGACACACTTCGTAAGCTTGACGAAGAATTCCAAGGTCGCGCAAAAGTGGTTTATTCTACTGAAGACGCTATCGAGAAGCATGTTCTAGAAGCGGACCTTGTTATCGGTGCCGTTCTAATTCCTGGCGCAGCAGCACCTAAACTGGTCACTAAAGAGCACATTGCTAAGATGAAGCCTGGTGCGGCAGTGGTTGACGTGGCAATTGACCAAGGCGGTTGTTTCGAAACTTCGCACGCGACAACTCACGCAGATCCAACTTACATCGTTGATGAAGTGGTTCACTACTGTGTAGCAAATATGCCTGGCGCAGTTGCTCGCACTTCAACATTTGCACTCAACAACGCTACACTTCCATACATCGTGAAGTTAGCAAATAAAGGCTACCGCGAAGCACTTCTAGAAGACAAAGGCTTCCTTGAAGGTCTAAACGTTATTCACGGAAAAGTAACGTGTAAAGAAGTAGCAGAAAGCTTTGACTTGGAATACGTTGAACCTACTCAAGCTATCGCTATGTTCAATTAATGACAAAATAAAACATAACTTGTCACGTTTTGTTTACAAAAGCCCACGCATAAGTGGGCTTTTTCATATAGAGCGTTTGGCTATAAAGAATAACTAAATCTTATATGCACAAATTAAAATATTTCTAGGCGTGACCGATTTAGGGCAAAACTCTGACAATCTAACACGGTAACCACGTTCTTCAAGATAAAGCACTTTGTCTAATGCGAGCCAGATCTCCAACGGACGTTGAAAAACAAGTTGCACTAAGCTCATTCTCTCCATTTGCCAGAAGCGTTGTTCGCTTAACTTTTCAAAATGAGAGAAATCGATTTCTTGAGGAAGAATAATGCCTTTTTGCTCCGCTGCCCAGCGACAGAACAATTCAAAACCATCACTTAATTGCGACTTACGGATACTCGGCACAGGCTGATACTCTGCCATTCCCAAAGCTTGTCGCGTGATCAAATCAAACCCAAGACGAAACATCATTTCCTGCTGACGATGACGACGCACGCGCTCTCCTCCCGTCACCGTTTGTTGTAATGGGATACGCAGTTCTTGCTTAGATAATGAGAGAGAAGAAGCCCTGCCCGATTCCGACATCGGCTGGTATTGTTCCGACTGAATCAAGTGGTAACAACAAGGTGATATGGTCATCGCAGCAATCCCATTTTCACTGCCGTACTGCATTAGACGAACGTGAAGGTCACCGCATGCATGCAGTGCTACTGCGTGTTGCGTTGGCTTAAACACGGCTTTCGCTTTGCTATCAAACGCGTCGCCTTGAATAAACGTCATCTTCCAATGATGTTCATTGGCTGCTTGTTGCCCCGAATCGCACAGTGCTTGTTGGTATTCAAAGCTGGTTACAGGCTGATCGGTTTGCGTTGTCAGGATTCGCCCCAAGTAACCTTTACCTGAGCACCATTCTAGCCATTCTTCGCCACAGTGTTGTTGAATTGCAGCTTCACCCATCGAGCTAATTTGCTCCAACTTACGTCCCGGAATACCGTTATCTAAACCACGAGCGAGTTCCAAGCCGTTTAACGACAAAAGCTCTAAATGAGTCAGTTCTGCGAGTTGTTCAAGCTCAGGCAAAAACGGACTAAGTGCTTTTAACGCGAGTTCTGGTGCTGCTTTGTATTCTTCGATTTGAGAGGGAGTAAGAGACGCTAGCCATTGGCACAGTCGAGGATGTTGCTCCTGCCAAGGTAATGATGTGTGAATGCTGCTTTTAAAAGGCTCGAATCGCCACAAAGATTGGTTTTCGATTAAGAAGTCATTAATAAATTGAAATTGCGTTTTCATAGCTCCCCCTACAACGAGCGCATTGTAGAGGGAATCGAAACATCAATGAAGTGTTATCTCACCGGAAGCTCGATGTCTTTAAACATCTCTTCGATTTCTGCATTAGACTTCAACGAAATCGCCTGCTCAACCACTGGACGCGTTAAGTGCGGTGCAAAACGCTCCATAAAATCGAACATGTAAGAGCGTAAGAATGTACCACGGCGGAAGCCGATGCTCGTGGTGCTCGCGCCAAACAAATGGCTCGCATCTATTGCAACCAAGTCACCGTCCTGCTCTTCATCGACAGCCATGCTTGCAATCACACCCACACCAATACCCATACGAACGTAAGTTTTAATGACGTCTGCATCAGTTGCAGTGAACACCACTCGCGGGGTTAAACCTTCGCGGTTGAATGCTGTATCCAGCTCTGAACGGCCAGTGAAACCGAACACGTAAGTGACTAATGGGTAAGCGGCAAGATCACTGATCGTTACTTTGTCTTTCTTCGCTAGTGGGTGGTCTTTAGGCACAACTATTGAACGATTCCAGTGATAACAAGGCAGCATGATGGCATCTTGATATAAGTGAAGAGCTTCTGTCGCAATCGCAAAATTCGCTGTGCCTTTAGCTATCGCCTCAGACATTTGTGACGGTGTACCTTGGTGCATGTGTAACGACACTTTTGGATAACGAGAAGTAAAACCTTTGATGACATCTGGCAGTGCATAACGAGCCTGCGTATGTGTCGTGGTGATATTCAGCGTCCCCATTTCTGGATGGGTGTGCTCTCCAGCCACCGCTTTGATACTTTCTACACGAGCGAGAATTTCTTGAGAGATACGTACAATTTCTTCTCCAGCTGGCGTCACTTGCGTTAAGTGCTTACCGCTACGTTCAAAAATCTGAATGCCTAACTCGTCTTCCAGCAACCGAACCTGTTTACTGATACCTGGCTGAGAGGTATATAAGCTTTCCGCCGTTGCAGATACATTCAGATTATGGTTTACAACCTCAACAATATACTTCAGCTGCTGCAGTTTCATCGTAATCCCTTACTTATTCATGAGAGAGTTTATTGGCCACTCAAGCGAGCGATATAATAATTAGTTATAACGCGTTCAAATCGAAATGAACAGCAATTTCTAACTTATACCTCAATCACATACAAATAATCTTCAAGCAAGAAACAATATGCACAAAGTTGAGCCAATAAATGACCGAAGTTCTATGATGTGACTTCTATCAGTAACTAAAACGTGGGAGAGACAAAATAATCAAACAAATAAGGTGCCGAGTAAGATAAGATTCATGTATTCTTTAACGCTAGCCGCAGAAAAGTAAAGCAGACGCAAAGATATGAATATTGGTTTAATAATCGCTTTGGTAGCCATCCTACTGGTGTTAATCCTAGGCTATAACATTATGTTGCAATATAAGGTTAAAGTTGAAACCGCAAAAAGGCAGGAATCAGCGCGATATGTAGCCTTGATAGATGGTACTGAAGAGTTGATTGGTCATGCACACCATATCCCTTTTAGTAAAGAGCTGTTGCTGTGTCTAAACAATCGTATTCTTGACGCGCTAGAGAGCATGCATGAGCTGGACCCGAAGAACAAGCAACTTGCTCAACGTATCGAAAATATGAAGCAGCAGATTACGCAGCTAAAAGAGAATGGTCCTACTGGCGAGAGTACCACTTTCAAGATGCCGAGTAGTGATAAACAAGCTATCGTCATGCTTAAGCTGGTTAAACGACTTCGCGACACTATCCGTAACGAGCACAACAAAGGCCGATTGGATACCCAGACTTACGTCACGGAAAATGCGCGCTTGGAAACGATGCAAATTCGCATCAACATTGAAAATGTCATCAAAAGAGCAAACGACTCTATCGCTCGTGGCCAACCAGGCACCGCGCTTCAACTGCTGCGTAAAGGTATCGATGCTTTGAGCACTAAGAGCGATCCTTATTCTATTCAAGCTAAACAAAAGCTTGAAGAGATGTTAGGTGACTTAGATAAAAAACGCCAAGATAAAAGCGATGCCGAAATGCAGCAGATTGCTGACAAAGAGCGTGACAATGACATGGAAGCACTCTTCGGCGAGAAGAAAAAGTGGTAACATTCACTTCAGGTCAAGAAAGGCTGCAATTGCAGCCTTTTTTCTATCCGTAAGACAACGGATATGCCCAATAAAAATGTGAAGTACTAAAACTAAAATGATGAATCTAGACGCCTATCAAGATCTTCTTGCTCCCATTAACCAATTTCTGCAATGCAGTACACCTGATGAATGGGTAGAGGAAGCAAAGAAACCAGAGAACCTTCAAACCATTTTGTTAGACCACCTACTGTGCGAACTAAAAGCTGGCCAATCTGCCATGTTTTTAATTCGTAAGTATGCCGTTGACCAATCCAGTTCACATGCTCTACTTGACTGGTTTAAGCCCTACGAAGATTTTGCTTACCGTAACGTAGGCTCATTGGAAACTTTAAAAGGCAAGAGCAATATTTCTAAGTCAATCATGGCTAAGTCCGACTCACCATACAGCCAAGATTTGATCGATAAGATGGTGCTTTTGATAAAAGAGGAGTTACACCACTTTTATCAAGTTTTAGAGATCATGGAAAGTCGTGGAATTGAGTATAAAAATATTCCAGCAAGTCGCTATGCTAAAGGACTGATTTCGCATATGAAGACTCATGAGCCGGAAACGCTGATCGATAAACTCATCATTGGTGCGTACATCGAAGCCCGATCTTGTGAGCGTTTTGCCAAACTAGCACCACATATGGATGACGATATCGCAAAGTTCTACATTTCTTTATTACGTTCAGAAGCACGCCATTACCAGGATTATCTTGTATTAGCGGAGCAAATCGCAGGCAAAGATATCAGCGAGCGCATCGCCTACTTTGGACGTATAGAGGCAGATTTAATTTCTACGCCAGATACAGATTTTAAGTTTCACAGTGGTATTCCAGCCTAGCGAGCATATTCTCCCAAGGTTGAGCATACTCTGAACTTATATAGACAGAGAATAAATAAGCCGGACATTTCGTCCGGCTTATTTATTGTAGCAATGAGGTTAGGAATAAAGCTGAAACACAACAACTAGAGCTGGAATGAACCCATTCGAGTTTTCAAGTTGTGCGCTAGGCTACTAATCTGCTGACAAGCCACAGCCGTTTGTGAAGCTCCCTCAGCCATCTCTGTTGAAGCACTATTAATATGCTCCACACTGCGATTCAGCTCTTCGGATACAGAATTCTGCTCACTGCACGCCGTTGCGATTTGTGTGCTCATTTGCGCTATGTTATCGACAGAATGTTCAATTTCTTTTATCTGGCTATCAGCATCATTAACTTGCTCAACACACTGAGAAATACCCTCCTGACAATCACGGCTTGAATGCCCTATTTTACTGCTGCTCTCTTGTAGCTGATTAACAATTTCCACAATTTGTGAAGTGGAGTCTTGAGTGCGTTGCGCCAGAGAACGAACCTCATCTGCCACAACAGCAAACCCACGTCCTTGTTCACCAGCCCGAGCGGCTTCAATTGCGGCGTTCAGTGCTAACAAGTTTGTTTGCTCGGCAATCCCGCGGATCACATCGACGACCACATTGATATTGTTTGAGCTCGATTCAAGCTCACGTGCCAGTTCATCTGATTCTTGGATCGTATGTGATACACGCTCAATTACTGCGATAGTTTGTTGTAACGTCACCGTTCCTTGCTTTGCCACTTCCGCAGCCGAATAAGCAGAGGTTGCGCCAACTTCGGTATTTTGTGCCACTTCACTTACAGCAGCTTGCATTTCTGTCATCGCAGAAGCCACCGAGCTAAGTTCAATTTGTTGATTTTGCATACCAGAAGCGGTCTGAGAAGAAATAGCACTCACTTCCTCTACTGCTGCCGTTAGCTGAATCGTTGAGTCATTAATCTCAGAAACCAACGAATGTAAGTTTGTTTGCATACCGACAAGCTCTTTGAGCAGCGTTCCTAACTCGTCTTTGCTCAATTCGCTTTCGTCGATTTGATTATTCAATTGACCCTTGGCGATTTTGGAAGCGAATTCCAGTGCTCGATCAACAGGCCCGCAGATGACTCGAGAAAGCAACATGGCAGACATTACCATGACCAATGCGACGACAAGCGCACCAACAGCAGCGCTGTATTGTGTAAATGCCGCTTCACTTTGTACTTCTTCGCCAATCAAATTCACCAACTCATCGTTCAACGCGAGGGTATCATCCAAGCTGCTCAACGCTTTTGAGTAGGTATCGAAACTTGATAAAATTACATCATTTGCACTTTCAGCATCGCCTTGGCTTAGCAATACGTTGTAAGTCTTCGTTTCTTTGATGTATTGATTCCAAGTTTCTTTAAAAACGCTAAAGGACTGCGTTTCACGCTTATTAAGGTCGAGCTTTTCGTATTCTGCAATACCAGCCTGCACATCAGAACGCCATTGGTCGAGGCCTTTTAACCACTCACCAATTTTGGGGTGATTTGCGTTTGGCAATAAAGAGAACTCATCTTTACGCACTTTAGTAATATCAACTTGGATACCTTTCAAAATCGCAACAGAAGGTAAACTTTTATCTGTTAGCACTGAGATGTCTTTATTCAGTGTTAACAAACCTTGCACCAACATTACTGACACTAAACCAAACACGGCAAAAACGGTTAAATAACTAACCGATATTTTCTTTACGACACTTAAGTCTTTAATACGCATGCACTTTCTCCCCGCAGCCTTTCCAAACCTCTCACTTAAGTGAAAGCTTAACCTCTAAAACGCACTGTTTTTTGCGCTCGATATCATTGAACGCTCTTATATACATCGGCTTGAGAGATCAAATCTTGACCAGTAATTGATAGTTTTATCACATGCTATTTTAAAGATAGGCTCGTATGCTCCGTATTGTGTCTACATCTTTTCATGAGCGCTTCTCGGCGCAGATCCAAGATCTCATCGATGAGCTTTTCTTTCGCGTTTATCCCAAAATGCTGGGCATAATTTTTTACTTTTGCTATCTCATTAGGCTGCAAGCGGTACACCTCTTTCTTTAAACGCGCTTCTGCTTCACTTCTAATCAGACCTTGCTCTTGTAACAATTTAATGATGGTTTCATCGGTTGGATTTACTGCTCTAGCCATGGTGCTCCATCTATCAATTTGAGTTCTAGCCATATGGCTAGATGAATGACGCCGCACAACTTATAGAGCAAAGATGACAGCTTGATTGCAGTGAATGCAATTCGTTGACTGTTGGTATTATTTTCCACCGCTTCAACGGCAACACACTCAATACCTCCACCCTCACCATTGAATAAAGATCACATTCTGATAACAATTTTCAGCACTGACTTAGATGTCATCCATATTTAACGTGCAAGTAACATTTATAAACAAGAATGATTGCTCTAGTTCAAATGATGGAAAAATAAGATGAAATTTTCGCAGTGGAGCCTTTTAGTAAGTAGCTTGATAGCGTTACCCAGCATTGCAGATACCGACGTTTACCTAACGAATAACTCTGATCAACCGTTAACTATTCAAGTAAAACATGAAGGCAGTGATTTGCTTCAATACGGAGAAGAGTGGCAACAACATGTGCAGGTACTTGGTCCGTGGGAAACTAAATCTGTATTAAGCTTCAACCGCTGGGAGGGCGTGAAATCAAATCAAACTTACCGTTTTGAAACCGTGGTTTCTAGCCCCGAAGGTGAAAGCATAACACTCAATCAAATAATGGAAGGCCATTGGTACAATTCGACCATTGAATACGGCTTGTCCGCAGCCGATGTCGAGTTATCTCTCAAAGATGATCGTAACATTCATCGTGCCAACACTAACGCTTTTGGTGCGAGAGAAACCGAACTGGCATTTAAGTCAGACAGTACCGCTCGATATGATGATCTTTACTACACCATCACGCCAAGCAAGGTAGCGGAATCTGTCGACAACGAAGAACAAAACCTTAAGTTGATGACTTATAACATCTGGGCGTTGACGGCTATTGCATCGCACATTGGAGATCGTTACGAACTGATTCCTCAACATGTAAAAGGTTACGATGTTTTGGCACTGCAAGAGGTGTTTGCCAGCGGCCGTGAAGCATTCTTACGTGAGTTAGCCAAGGAATATCCTTACCAAACAAAGATGTTAGATAAAGAAGGCGTTAATATTCATGATGGTGGCGTAATCATAGTTAGTCGCTACCCTATCGTGAATGAAGCGCAATATGTCTTTCCCGATTGCTCTGGTACAGACTGCTTTGCCGATAAAGGCGTAAATTATGCGGAAATAATTAAAGGTGGTCAGGCTTATCATGTGTTTGCTACCCATACCGCATCTTTCGATACAGACACCGCCCGTGAGTATCGTCAGCGCCAGTTCAAACAAATCCGCACACTCGCCCAATCTCTTAACATTCCTTCAAGCGAAACTGTGGTATACAGCGGCGACTTTAACGTAAACAAAAGAAAGTTTCCTGGTGACTACCAACAAATGATCGCTAACTTAAGTGCCATAGAGCCTCACTACTCTGGTTACACGGAGTCAACCTTTGATCCCCGTATCAATAACTTCGCAGGTGAAGCGTTATCAGGTGGCGAAAACGTGGAATACCTTGACTATGTTATGGTGAGTAGTGAATACGGGGTGAAATCATTCAATGACAACCGTGTAGACGTACCGCGCACAACCGCAGAGAGTTTATGGAAACACTACAACCTTTCTGACCATTTCCCAGTAAGCGCAACAATCAAGCCATGAAGAAAATCGCTTTGATAATCATGTCCGCCATTATGGCGGGCATGATATTTTTAACTTTCAGTCACGATGTTCAAAAAGAAGAGCTCGCTTCCTCTCCTTCCCCTAAGACAAAAAATCAGAATGTCTCCAGTACATCACCACAAACAAGCAGCATCGTGCCCGATACAGATACTTCACCACAAACCGCTAAGCTCCCTTCCACAGTTCAAATAACGACTGAGCGATTAACTCAACTCAAAGGCAGGAAACTTGTCGCCGAACTTGAGACGTTTTGGCAAGAGTGTATGTTGAACCGTAGTTGTGAAGAGCAGGTCGCCTTGTTTGAGGCGCATTTATCTTCAGCTCGATTCCAGCTTTTGGCGAACTACCCTCAGCTCAGCAGCCAATGGCAAGAGAGTGTAGGAAATTTGTTATTTGATGAGCAACAATCACTGGCGTCGCGTGTTGCACAGCTGAAGAACGAAGCAAGAAGCATCTGGGGGGAATTGGCTGATGTTGTTTTTGCGGATGAGTTCGCGCTGTACGATTTCAACTTAGAAGCCCAAAAGCTGGACACTCAAAGCCCAGATAACTTTTTGCGAGCTTTCGAGCAACTCACCATTGACTGGCAAGAACATGCAGATGCTATCGGGCTAACAAGCAACCAGGAAAAATATGAGCGTGCGGTCACCCTGATTCCTAATAGTATGAGCCTACCAGATCGCTTGGCGATGATCGCAGAGCTAGAACGAACTTACTTAACGAAAGAAGAAAGTAAAAACATTCATGCTCGTCAGCAGCAAATTACAGAGCAAAAAAAACAAGTCAAAGATTACCAACAAGCATTACAACAACTTGAGTCCAAGCTAAGAACGCAAAGAGCTTCTAGCCATTCAAATTTGTCAGAACCGGAATGGCAAAGCTATTACCAACAAGAAGTCGCGGATTTTCGTCGTGAGTTTTTTTCTTCTTAACAATGCGCTTTGACTGACTGGGAACTTAAAAAGGCACGTTGCTAACCAGCCGTCGTGCCTTATGTTCAACTCTCTACTTTTAATTCAGAACAAATTTAAACCAAATACATCTTTCACATCAAATAGCACTTTTTCGGTTTTCTCGCGAGAACGCTCACTACCTTGTTTTAAAATATCAATCAGCTGCGCTTTATCATTCAAATACATAGCGCGCTTTTCTCGAATAGGGCGAAGCATCTCTTGTAAGCATTCTTCTAACACTTTCTTGGTCAAACCATCACCTAACCCACCTCGTCGATAATGGTCTTTTAGCTGTTCGACATAATTTTTATCAGGATGAAAAGCATCGAGGTAGATGAATACAATATTCCCTTCGACTTGGCCAGGGTCCTCAATTTTCAGATGATTGGGATCGGTATACATAGATTTCACTGCCAAAGAAATCTCCTTTTTGGAGGCGCCTAAGTTGATTGCGTTCCCCATGCTTTTAGACATCTTATTTTTACCGTCAGTACTCGGCAAACGGGGTGCATCGCTAAGTAATGGACGGCATTCTCTAAGAACCTCTTTTCCACCTAGATGGTTTATTTTTCTCACGATTTCATTAGTTTGCTCTAACATCGGCAGCTGGTCATCACCCACTGGTACTAGCGTCGCATGAAACCCCGTAATATCAGCAGCTTGAGAAATTGGATACGTTAAAAAGCCTGCGGGAATAGAGCGTTCAAAGCCTTTACTTTGAATCTCATTTTTAACCGTGGGGTTTCGCTCTAATCGTGCGATAGAAACAAGATTACTGTAATACATTGTCAACTCGGCTAACGCTGGAATTTGAGACTGCAACGTGATCGTAGTTTGAGTGGGGTTGATACCAACAGCCAAATAATCTGCAACGACATTGAGAATATTAGAGGATACCTTTGATGGGTTATGCGCGTTATCCGTCAGCCCTTGCATGTCCGCAACCAAGATCGTTTGCTCGTGCTCCGTTTGCAATTTGACTCGTTGTTGCAATGAACCAATATAGTGCCCTAGGTGTAATGGACCTGTTGCTCGATCTCCGGTAAGTATAATTTCACGCTGAGATGTATTTTTATGGCTATTCATATTTGTCTCCAAGTATTTAATAGATCGCTACTGGAGATAAAAAGATCAAACACTCTTAGCTACCATCCAGCAGCTTAAGAATGTAAGTATTCCGCGCCGCTCTATTTAGAGCGCCACCAAGAGAAGGTTGTGAATGAAGGGCGAACGTGTATTTTCATGTTTTTTAAACTAACAGCACATACCGCAGAACTCAATCTGTTTTGTACTGAATTAGAGTGAGTGTTCCAACAGCCAATTAAGAGGATTACATTGGTAAAGACATCGCAATGACCAAAACCGCACCAAATACCGAACCAGAGACAAACGCACACAGTACAGTTTTGTTGTGTTTCCTTTTCATTGATGAACTCCTATCCATAACTACGATGACCAGCCCTCACATCTAATACGCATGTGGATGCATCACGACAACGAGTTAACCAACATATCGCACGTAGGACCAGTACCGCTTTGTTAAATTGGGACCTCGTCCATAACTTGGAGTGTAAATGACTCCGGAACCTACAACAGAAGAAAATTTCATCACGTTACTGTCCTACCCTCCGGGTTTGTGGCTTAATAGGCAACAGGAACACTTTTTTCTTTTGCTGCGGATACTTACATGGAAGCTGTTTTACATCAGTTGCAATTCTCTTTGTCGATAACCGGACCTATCTGTTTGATGTTGGTACTTGGCGTTCTTTTTAAGCGCTTTGGTCTAATCAACGATAATTTTATCGAAGTAGGCTCTAAACTCGTGTTTCAAGTTACCTTGCCTGCGATGTTATTTGTCAGCATTGTGGCTTCAGAACACGACTTTTCCGCGGCAAGTGGATTCGTCAATTTCGGCGTCATCGCTAGTATTTCGTTTTTCATTTTCACCTACCTTTCCGTCAAACTTCTGTTCAAAGCATCGCCTGACCAAGGCGTTCTCATCCAAGGTGGGTTCCGAGCAAATACAGGTATTATTGGTATCGCTTACGTTGCCAATGCGTATGGTTCTCAAGGTGTGGCGCTAGCAGCGCTCTATGTCGCGGTCACCACATTTATTTATAACGTCCAAGCGGTCATTTGCTTATCGCCCAAGGGGGCAACGTCTGCCTCGCAAGCAGCAAAGATGATGGGCCGAACACTGACTAGGAATCCGCTTATAATCTCCATTGTTCTAGGAATGACTTTTTATTTACTCGCTATTCCAGTACCGAATGTGGTTATTGACGCAGGAGACTACTTGTCCAAAATGACATTGCCTTTGGCGCTGTTGTGTACAGGTGGCTCACTTGACTTTAGCTTGATGAGAAAAGAGAAAGGTCCATCTTGGTTTGCGAGCAGTTACAAGCTCATCGTAGCGCCAGTCATCATCACCATGGGAGCTTACTTAGTAGGATTTCGAGGAATTGAGCTAGGTATTCTTTTCTTTATGAACGCCTCTCCAGTCGCTGCTGCCAGCTATGTCATGGCGCGTTCCATGGGAGGCAATGCCACGTTAGCTGCAAATATCATCGCACTCACTACGGTGCTTTCTACCGTGACCTGTACGTTGGGCATCCTATTTCTTAAGTTCTACAGCTTAATATAGTTGGTCCGCGATAAAATAAAGACGCTAAACGGCATTGATGTCAGTTACTGGTCGTGATTCGCAAAAGTGAGCTTTCTTACCAGACGAAAAAATTCACTCGCTTCAGATTCCGACAAACAAGAAAAAAACTCTTTCTGTAAATTCGTCATGATTTGATGAACTTGCTTTAAAGCATTTGCCCCCTCTTTTGTCATGCTTAGCATTTTAAGGCGCTGATTCGATTTACTTTTAGAAACTTGAACAAACCCTCTCTTTTCCAGATTGTCCACCATCCGCTTTGCTACACTTCGCTCAGTTCGAACCGCATCAGCCAACGCTTGCTGGCTCATAGGCTGAAATTCTTCTAAAGCGGCCAGTGCACTTGCCATTTCTAGTGTCATCAAATTTTGCCGAGAGAGCTCAGCTTGGGCACGATTGCGGTACATGCGCTGCATCACACCACAAACAAACATAGGACTTTGATCCAAAACGGAAATTGGGGAAATTTTCTGATCTTTCATCGTCGTTTTTCTTCGTTAGGCTTTCATTCGGCCGAAAAGGCTGTGCTGATACTGAACACAACACGCCGTCTTTCAGGCTCGCGTCATAGACGGTAACCACCAAGTGAAAACATAAAATAAAGAGCGCCGAAGCGCCCTTTAATCGTGTTTATTATCACTAGTATAACTCAGTTAAAACAACCAAGTCCTACTCGCTTTGCTGACTGGGTTTAGTGCTGGTCTCAGACAACTCTGCCTCAGACTCTTTTCTCGCACGTCGATCAAACAATCGCTCAACCACTACAAAGAAGATTGGGACGAAGAATATACCCAATATCGTGGCACTGATCATGCCACCAAGTACGCCGGTACCCACTGCGTTTTGACCTGCCGATCCCACACCTGAGCTGATAGCAAGTGGTACCACACCCAAACCAAAAGCAAGCGATGTCATGATAATTGGGCGCAGACGAACGCGAACAGCATGTAAGGTTGCTTCGATAAGCCCAGCGCCTTTCTCATAGTAGTCCTTTGCAAACTCAACAATCAGAATGGCGTTTTTGGTTGCCAAGCCGACCGTCGTTAATAAGCTCACCTGGAAGAACACATCGTTATCCATACTGCGCGTCATTACCGCAAGCACAGCACCAAGCACACCAAGAGGAACAACTAACACCACGGCGAAAGGTACTGACCAACTTTCATACAAAGCGGCAAGAACTAAGAATACGACGAGGATAGATAGCGCATATAGCATTGGCGCTTGGTTTCCGGAAAGGCGCTCTTCATACGAAATACCATTCCAGTTCACCGTGAAGCCTTCCGGTAGCTTTTCTACCATTGCTTCAATTTCTTCCATGGCTTCACCAGTACTTACACCAGGAGCTGCACCGCCTTGAATATTCATTGCTGGCAAACCATCAAAGCGCTGCAAAAGAGGAGAACCATATGTCCACTCGCCACTCGCAAAAGCAGAGAAAGGCACCATCTCTCCCTTAGCGTTGCGTACGTACCATGAATCGAAGTCTTTTGGCTGCATGCGGTATTCCGCATCACTTTGCACCATCACTTTCTTCACACGACCGCGATCAATATAATCGTTAATGTAAGCCCCGCCCCATGCAGCTGACAGGATTTGGTTTACGTCATTGATACTGACATCCAAAGCACGAAGTTTGACGTGGTCAATGTTCACTTTGTACATTGGCGCATCTGCCTGACCGTTTGGACGAACACCGACAAGTTTCGGGTTTTGTGCTGCCATGCCCAGAAGTTGCCCTTGAGCCGCAACTAATGCATCGTGCCCTTTATTCAACGAGTCTTGGAGATAGAAATCGAAACCTGTCGAGTTACCTAGCTCTTGAATCGCTGGAGGGGCGAACGCAAACACCAAAGCTTCTTTAATGGTAGAGAAGTACCCCATCGCTCGGCCCGTAATGGAAGCCGCATCAGCGCCAGGCGCTTCACGCTCAGACCAATCTTTCAGGCCGATAAATGCCATCCCCATGTTTTGGCCTTGACCTGCGAAACTAAATCCAGCAACGGAGAAGACAGATTTTACATTGTCTTTTTCGTCTACTAGGTAAAAGTCACGCATTTTCTCAAGTGTTTTTTCCGTCTGTTCTTGTGTTGAGTTAGGCGGCAAAATAGCCATTGAGAATACTGTGCCTTGGTCTTCATCTGGCAAAAATGACGTTGGAAGGTTCATAAATAACCAGCCAGCACCTGCACTCATTGCCAAAAATACAACCAACATGCGACCTGTGCGTTTTAGAAGTTTGGCAACGCCGGTTTCATAGCCTGCTGTCATCGCATCAAACTTGCGGTTAAACCAGCCAAAGAAGCCTTTCTTCTCTAGAAGCTCAGCATCGCCTTTTTTCAGCAACGTAGCACACAATGCTGGAGTCAGAATTATCGCAACCAAAACGGAAAGCGTCATAGCCGCCACAATAGTTATCGAGAACTGACGGTAAATAACCCCGGTAGAACCAGACATAAACGCCATAGGGACAAATACCGCTGAAAGCGTCAACCCCACACCAATCAGGGCACCAGTGATCTGCCCCATCGATTTTTTGGTCGCTTCTTTGGGCTCTAAACCATCTTCATGCATCACACGCTCGACGTTTTCCACCACAACGATGGCATCATCCACCAGCAAACCGATAGCCAGAACCATCGCGAACATGGTTAACGTGTTTACGCTAAATCCAGTCGCGTACAAAATAGCGAAGGTTCCGAGCAATACGACAGGCACTGCGATCGTTGGAATGATCGTCGCACGGAAGTTCTGCAAGAACAGGTACATGATTAAGAACACAAGAAGAATGGCTTCTAATAGCGTTTTAACCACTTCTTGAATCGAGGCTTTGACGAATGGCGTTGTTTCAAATGGGTAAGCAATCTGCAACCCTTCTGGGAACGTTGCACTCAGTTGTTCTAAGCGCTCTTTTACCGCATTGGCTGTCTCAAGCGCGTTTGCGCCAGTACCTAATGAAATACCTAAACCCGATGCTGGGAAGCCATTATATTGGCCTCGAATATCGTAACTTTCTGCACCACGTTCAACACGAGCAACATCTTTCAAATAAACATTAGAACCACTGGCGTCAGACTTAAGAATGATGTCTTGGAACTCTTCCACACTGCTCAAACGACTTGCAGACGAAATCGTTGCATTCAACAACTGGCCTTCCTGCGCAGGTGCTGCACCAAGTTGACCTGAAGAAACTTGCGCGTTCTGTTCACTGATCGCGTTCGCTACATCGATTGCGGTCAAGTTGAACTGCGTAAGCTTAAATGGATCCAGCCAAACTCGCATCGCATACTGCGCACCAAACGCCTGCACTTGTCCTACGCCAGTTACACGACTTATCGGGTCTTGAATATTCGTTACAACAAAGTCGCCGATATCGTTTTCTGTAAAGTCTGGATCTTCAGAATAAACTGCGACAACCATGAGAAATGCCGTATTGGATTTATTGACGACAATACCTTGGTTTTGTACCTCCATCGGCAATGAAGTCAATGCCAATTGCAGTTTGTTCTGCACCTGTACTTGCGCGATATCAGGATCAGCTTCGCTATCAAACGTCAGGGTAATTGTCGCATTACCAAATGCATCACTGCTCGATGATAGGTAGCGAAGGTAATCTAATCCTGTCATGTTTTGCTCGATAACCTGCGTTACCGAGTCTTCAACGGTTTTTGCTGATGCACCTGGATAGCGAGCACTGATGGTGATCGTCGTCGGTGAAATCGTTGGGTATTGCGAGACGGGTAAATTGAATAATGACATTACCCCCGCCAACATCGTTAGAATCGCGAGAACCCAAGCAAATACCGGACGATCGATAAAAAATCGTGCCATGATTACTCCTGTTCACCGTTTTGGATAGTTACCGAACTGCCTGGCCCTACCTTTTGTAAACCGGCGGTAATGACTTTATCACCCGCGTTCAAACCATCAATAATGCGCCATTGGCTATTGATCGCTTCGGCAGTCTTCACTGGTTTCGCTTCCACTTTGTTCTCGCCATTAACCGTCATCACTGTCGCTTTACCTGTCGCATCACGAGATACCGTATTTTGTGGTATTAGAATCGCATCAGGGTCGACACCAGTAATGACCGTCGCACGAACAAACATTCCAGGTAGCAACAAACCGTCAGGGTTTGGGAATTCGGCACGAAGCGTCACGCTGCCCGTACTTTCGTTCACATTGACCTCAGTAAATTTCATTGTGCCTTTGTGTTCGTAAGTGCTGCCATCTTCAAGCATCAATGTAACTTGCGCAGAGTCATCTTCTTGCATATGGCCTTGGGAGAGTGATGCTTTCAAACGCAGCAGTTGCGCGGATGATTGCACAATATCAACATTGATAGGGTCAAGCTGCTGAATGGTCGCTAATTTGGCAGCTTGGTTAGCCGTAACCAACGCACCCGCTGTCACACTCGATTTACCGATCACCCCGCTAATCGGAGCTTTGACTTGCGTATAATCTAAGTTGATTTTTGCTGTGTTGATCTTGGCTTTTGCGACTAGGACCTGCGCTTTCGCTTCTTTGTATGCCGCTTCTGCTTCATCCAAGTCTTGTTGGCTGATGGATTTTTTGGTGATCAAGGTTCTGTAACGCTTCACCGTGGCATAGGTCGACTCTGCCGCAGCTTGCGCACGGATTAATTCCGCTTCAGCGCTCAGCAAATCCGCCTGAAATGATGAATCATCAATTTGATATAGCGACTGTCCTTGTTCAACAAGGCCACCTTCAACAAAATTTCGCTCCGAAATAATGCCAGTGACTTGCGGACGAACTTCTGCTTCTTTGAATGCTCTGCTACGACCCGGCAACTCTACTGTCAATGCTTGGCGCGTTGGCTGCACTGTTAACACTTCTACTTCGGTTACGGGCGCAGGCCCCCCACCTTGGCTCGATCCTTCTTCGCTAGGTTGACATCCAACCACAAAAAGGCTCGACGCAATCAGCAGAGATAGCGTGGTTTTACGTCTCATGAATTTTTCTCTCTTATCTACCGACAAGCCTTCAAGATTCCTTATTAAAAGCTTCTAGAATGACTTAATAATGACTAATGGATGTATATCCAGAACAAATTAATTAGGATGATAAATACCCAGTGTTGTACATACAACAAAATTTACAGTTCTATACGCTTACGAAAAACGTTTATGGTAAAGGTGTTATGAAGTTCTCAAATTTGAAGATTTTGGGTTGGAAATCACATTTTCCTGTGTGCAATTGCAATGGTTAAAAAGCAGCAAAAGTGATGATAAAAGCATCATCACGCTGTACAGAGTTTGTTACCGCTGTCTAGGGTTATTTGCCCACTCTGGTATACGAACTAAAGTGAGAAAGGAATGTAAATATAGTCGAAATTTCACAAGTCAGGTTCGCCACTTATCTAAAAAATAACCCGCTAAGAAGCGGGTTATTTCGTCAGTGAGATTGCTGTTCTCAGCTTATACTTTGAACTGACTGACCTGATGATCTAAACGTTGAGTTTGCTCTGACAACATGGCTAAAGAAGCTTGCGCTTGGTTTACGATTTCCACAATTGAAGTGCTACTGTCTGCAATGCCTTGTACGTTGCTATTTACTTCGTCACTTACTGTACTTTGCTGGCTCGCAGCCGTTGCAATGTGTGTATTCATCTCGTTCATACGTGAAATCGCGTTCAAGATTTCAGAAAGGGATTCACTCGCTCGGCCAGCGGACTTGATCGTTTCATCACTGCTATTTTGGCTACCGCGCATCACTTCTACAGCTTGTCCTGCACCAGATTGTAGCTTTTCAATCATGGTTTGGATTTCTCCCGTACTCTGTTGCGTACGACTGGCTAAAGAACGAACCTCGTCCGCTACCACAGCAAAGCCTCGCCCTTGCTCTCCAGCGCGAGCCGCTTCAATGGCTGCGTTAAGCGCTAATAAGTTTGTTTGCTCGGCAATACCACGAATTACATCCAGTACGGACGCAATGTTACTCACATCATGATCCAATGTGTTAATGACGTGGCTTGCGCTTTCGATTTCACTTGCGAGGCTGCGAATTGAGCTAACCGTTTGATCCAAAATAACATTGGTA
The DNA here is from genome assembly GCF_033337375.1 of Vibrio sp. YT-17. NCBI lineage: Bacteria > Pseudomonadati > Pseudomonadota > Gammaproteobacteria > Vibrionales > Vibrionaceae > Vibrio > Vibrio sp. YT-17. The sequence continues at coordinate 80,834 of NZ_JAWOQP010000008.1, read as the reverse complement.
TTGGTAAGTTCATCATTCGCTGTTTGGCTCGCAACCGCGGCTTCGTTAGCGCTATCGCTTACATTTCTGCTGGTGACTTGCATTTCGTGCACTGCCGCCGCTACCGCCTCACTATCTTTTTGCTGAGAAACGGTCGAGTTCGCGATGGTCTTGGTCAACGAGCTAAGATTTGCCATTTCGTTACGTAGGGTATTTGAGCTTTCAATTACCTGAGCGACTGTCACTTGAATTTTGGACACAAACTGGTTAAATGCGTCTGCTAAATTGCCAATTTCGTCTTGTGTTTTTACATCGATTCGCTGACTTAGATCACCTTCACCGGACGCAATTTCTGTCATCGCATTTTTAATATCATTGATAGGCTTCACAACCGTTTGCAACAACAAAAACGCCATCGCAATAGCGGCCAGAATAACAATCACAATGCCCGCTTCAAGAATGAGTTCTGCTCTTGTTGCAGCCGCTGATATTTCGTCCTTCAATTGGCTTTGCTTTTCTTCTATTGCATCTTTTACAACGTTAAGCTGCGCTCTAACCTCGATAAATTGGTCTTCAAAGGTATGTTTGTGCTCATTGTAGTAACCACGCCATTGAGATTGAGGTAAACGTAGCATCGCCTCATAACTTGCTAACCATTTTTCACCCAAAGAGACAAGCGTTCGAACTTCATTACCATGTGTAGAAGGCGTCACACCGGCTTGCGATAGCTCAATCATTTGTTCCATACGCGGCAGCGCTTTGTATGCGTTGTCTTTGTATTCACCGATGTGGTGATCAATATCGGTTTGAGTATCAGAAAGAGCAACACCTTGGATTGCAGATGTAGCTTGGTAAAGATCGCGGTAAGCATCCTCAATCGTTAATAAGTTCGGCACGATCTGTTCGTTGAGTGTCTCACTCAATTCAGATTGCTTCCAACTTGTCATAACGTTTAATACAGAGCTCACAATAAACAATCCAATAATCAATGACAGCGGAATCACTATCTTCTGCTTGATCGTTAAGTTCTGGAACATGAATAGACTCTCTTTATTTATGGTATACAAACTGCCGGAAATTATATCAAACAAATAGAGTATACTATTAGGTAAAAGAGGCTATTCAACATGAAATCTAATGACTTTTTGACAAGGGTTCTAATTTCAACAATTAGTTGATTTTATACAAAATTTAACAAAGAGATCTTTTCAAAAGATGCAAATTAAAATGCTCTTTCAAAACGAAAAATATGTAACAGAAAGTGAATTAAAAGGGATCACATTTTGAAGAATAGATCGACTCAATGATTTACTGAGAACACATACAAAACACAGTTCTTGGATTGAGCACCACCGCGGAATATGCAAAGGTCCGAACATTTCTTCTAAAGCTCAAAAAAACCATTGTTTATCTGACGTATTTAAGGGTACTCCTTGATGATGTTAGTCGTGATGTTGGCAGACAGGATGCTTACAAGTTTTCGAAGTTAACCAGTAGCACAGTGAACGATTCAGATTTTCTTGAGCGCCAAGGCAATAAAAAAGTTTGCTATTTTCCTCTCAAGAGACGCATTAAAGAAAATAATGCAACCTAGTCACAAAGTCTTGCTACATCTTCAGAAAAGAATGATGTTGCTAAACAAATCTGGTGCAGCATACACATTGAAGCTAAACTCGTTTAAGGAACTTTTTCATATCAATATGAGAAAACATAGATTTCTCAAAGTTACACCGACCATTCAACGATTAAACTAATGTTAGCGTACCGGTACGTCCAAAAACTCCATGCATGAACCATTTGAAAGAGCCAAAATGTTCCAACCCAACTTCGCCTCAGTGGAGTGGCGAGTCGTTTCGCTCGCTCTCCTACTCTCTCTTCCTAACACAGCTCAAGCGGATCCACTAGATAAGGAAATTAGCAACCTTCTCCAACAACGTTTTTCTATCGCGGTTTTGCTGTCCGACACTGACGCAATTGCGTTTGGTATTGGCGACTTTGATCCGAATGCATTATTTGATACCGCCAACCCAGAGTTCGGGACTGACGAGTCAATCAATGAACGTCGAAGCAAATCCGTATATGTTCTCCCTTACACGACTAACTTTGACATAGAGGGCAGCGAGGACTTACATGAGCTGTCGTTTAAGGCATTTACGATACAAACAGAGAATGATCTCAAACTATTCGGCACAAGTAAGGATCTTCTCAAGGAAAGGACATACGGTGCATCGATTGGTTATGGGTATCTATACAAAGCAAGTGAAAACGTCACCCTTAGCACCAGAACGACGACTCACCTTATGCGTTATAAAAACTCATTCTCTACCGATAATAAACTTTCATCCATCATTGGAAGAATCCTAGACGGCCGTGCCGTTAACGTTTCAGCATGGGCGGCAATAGTTCAACCATCCATTAAAGCCAAATACACGTCTCCCACAATTTGGGGGAAATGGCATGCCAGTTCGACATTGAATTCATTCATTGGGCACAGCTGGGGAAGCGCAAATAACGGCAATATAGGCAACCCTAAAGGTTGGTACCTATCTAATGAAATCACCGGTTACTACAATATTTATCACGGTGAGCAGGCTTTATTTACCGGGATTAAAAGAGTAGACCTTTCGCATGATTTAAGCGATGAACTGGGAAGTCCGCATTACTACGAAGCTTCTATAGGATGGCTATTTTATGCACCAAAGCCCTTTGATTGGTTGGACAATTTCGGCATAGGCGTTAACTTCAACTACGGCTCGACTCTCAGAGGCGGCAGCATTCAGCTTTACTACAACAAACAATAAAGCCGTCAATACAGGAACCAGTTGGTAGCATATATAACAAGAAGAACGAGAAGACACAAAAGGAATGGCAGAGTTAGCGTCTTCGCAAACTTTTTCATGAGACTTGGGTTATCAAACACCACACCTTCCGCTTCTCTTACCCTTCGCTCTTCGTCAAAATGCCATTTAATGGCTAAGTAGGCTCCTATCCCTAATACAATAAGCTTAAAAGCTCCAGCAAAGTAAGGAAAGAAATTAGCCCAACTGTCATTCATTATCCATCTCCATCAAATTCAATATCAGCTTTGCGGTGGCAGAATCCAAAATTCATGTAGAATGCCCCCCTCAAAGTCAGACTCTCTGGCTAGCGCCAGTCTACTGCTCGAGATAGCTGTCCACAACTCTCTTTACCATATCGGCATCTATTAATTATTTAATAAATAATAAGAAAGACACTAGCACACTTGCTGAAAAGTAAGTGTCAGTTTGGATTGAAACTCATCAGAAATCGAAAATGGTCCGCAGTCGACTTGTTGATCTAGTGAAAGCCGAATTACCTAGCGCCAAATCGTTCGCTAGTATAAAAATGTAGCCTATCGCACTTCTGGTCGAGTGCTAACGAACTTATGATGCATATGTCATTAGCAGTGCAATTTTAAGTTTATCAATTAGCTAAAGTTTCCCACCTTAACTGCCAGTAAGTTTGCTGTGTTTGAGATGATCTCGACATGACTAGTGTATAAATAGTATGGAGGTTCAAAGTGAAGGCAAGGCAATTTTCCTTACTAAAAATATTGTTTTTGTAATTTTATTTCAGGATTATCGAAACCATCATAAGGATAATTCGAACTAATCTTAATCCATGCTCCTTCAGTTACATTTGCTTTCTTTTACTCACTTCTCGCGACTATTAGTGGCATTTTGAGACAATTTCCTACACTCCTTTCTTTCCCTTAGTTGATATAAATCATGGTTAGAAGAAAACAGAATCACCTGTATTTCTCGATACATGAATCCAAACTGCCCGACTTTTCGTAACTAAATTACAGATAGACACGATTTTTAGTATGGCACGTTTTTGAGGAACCAAGATGTTAGATACCCTCATGCTGTCGCGGATCCAGTTCGCGGCCAATATCAGCTTTCACATTCTCTTCCCGACCATCACCATCGCGTTGGCATGGATGTTGGTGTTTTTCAAGTGGCGATATAACCGCACCCAAGCCCCCGTATGGCTCGATGTTTATTACTTCTGGGTCAAGATATTCGCTCTTACTTTCGCCTTAGGTGTAGTATCCGGCATTACGATGAGTTTCCAGTTTGGTACCAACTGGCCAGGCTTTATGGAACGAGTCGGTAACGTAGCAGGACCATTGCTCGGATACGAAGTGATGACCGCCTTCTTTATGGAAGCCACCTTCCTTGGCGTGATGCTTTTTGGACGAGGACGAGTGCCGGAATGGGTTCATACTCTCGCCACCGTTCTGGTTGCTGTTGGGACAAGTATGTCCGCGTTTTGGATTCTAGTGCTTAACAGCTGGATGCACACACCAAGTGGCTATGAAGTGATTGACGGAATTGTACATGTAACCAGTTGGAAGGAAGTTATTTTCAATCCTTCTTTACCTTACCGTCTTCTGCACACGCTATTAGCATCGGCGCTGACTGCCAGCTTCTTGATTGCGGGTATCTCAGCTTATCAAATAATGAAAAAGCCAGATCACCGCTCAGCCAAACTTGGCCTAAAAGTCGCGCTGTTCGCGGCGGCTGGATTCATCCCAATTCAAATCTTTGTCGGTGACCTTCACGGGTTAAACACGCTTGAACATCAACCTGCAAAAATCGCAGCGATGGAAGGCGTGTGGGAGACCGAGCAAGGCGCGCCTCTTCTTCTGTTTGCGATGCCAAATGAAGAAACTCGCAGCAATGATTTTGAAGTGGGCATCCCAAAGCTGGCGAGTTTGATTCTTACGCATGACTTAGATGGGGAAATCCAAGGACTTAACGAGTTTGCACCTGACCACCCGCCAGTGAAGCCCTTGTTCTTTGGTTTCCGCGTGATGGTTGGTGTTGGTGTCCTTATGTTGCTTGTTAGCTGGTATGGCGCGGTGAAGCTAGCACGTAAAAAAGCGCTACCTAAACCTTACCTGTACACGGCATTAGCCATGACGTTCTCTGGTTGGATAGCCACACTGGCGGGTTGGTATGTTACTGAGATTGGTCGACAACCTTGGTTGGTCAGCGGTGTATTGCGAACATCCGAAGCCGTCACCACGGTTGCGAGCAGTAGCGTGATGACTTCGCTCATTATGTACTTAGCCATTTATGCTGCATTGCTGGTTGCGTACATCCATACCCTATTCTATTTGGCGCGCAAAGACGTTGCAGCCCATGAAGTCCCACTGACACAACAAGAGGCCTAATCATGCTCGACTATCTACCAGAAATTTATCTTCTGCTGCTTGGCTTCTCGGTCTTTATGTATGCCGTGCTCGACGGCTACGATCTTGGCGTCGGTATCCTTTTACCGAGTGATAATGAAGCGCAACGTGACCGAATGATAGCGTCTATCGGCCCTTTCTGGGATGCGAATGAAACGTGGTTGGTGTTAGCCGTCGGTATTCTGCTGATTGCCTTTCCTACTGCTCATAGCTTGATTTTGACGGAACTTTATATGCCGACCGCGATTATGCTTATCGCACTGATCATGCGTGGCGTGGCGTTCGACTTCCGAGCCAAAGCGAACTCGGATCATAAACCTCACTGGGATTGGTGCTTCAGAATTGGCTCGTTAGTCACCGCGCTAACCCAAGGCTACATGGTGGGTCGTTACATCATGGGATTTGAACAATCAACCGAAGCATTTGGCTTTGCTTGGTTAAGCGCACTTTGTGTAGCGGCGGCGTACGTTTACATCGGTGGCGCATGGTTAGTACTAAAAACGGAAGGTGATTTGCAAATACGCTCGGCCCGTTGGTCTCGCCGTGCTGGTTGGTTAGCAGCCTTAGGAATCTTGGTGGTTAGCGTTGTAAACCCAATTGTAAATCAACAAGTTGCCTTGCGTTGGTTCAGCTTCCCAGAAATCTTGTTGCTTGCCCCAGTTCCGTTAATTGTATTGGCAACCATCTTCCTAGTTGATCGCTATTTGCGTCAGGTTCCAATGGTGAATGATCTGGGTGTGCGCTGGCCTTTCTTTGGTGTCACTGTCATTTTCGCGTTGAGCTTTCTCGGGCTTGCGTATAGCTTCTTCCCAGAAGTTGTGCCGGGATTAATGACCGCACAACAAGCTGCCTCCTCGCCTGCGACGTTAATAATCGTGGGCTACGGTGTGATGATTGTTATGCCGGTGATATTGCTTTACACCTTTGTGGTATACCGGATCTTCAAAGGCAAAGCGACAGAACTTAGCTACAAGTAGGAAAGGGAATTCCTCAACAAAGCGCCGCTGCTCATGCGGCGTTTTTTTGCAGTACTCAACGACTAAAGTATCTACCCAAGGCGACTGAGTGGGAACGCTGAGAGAATGTAGCGGCAGCCAGTAGTTTGTTCCTAACTAGAACGAGATAACCGTTTCTCAACTATAGCGATACAGGCACAAAAACAGAAAGAATATTTGATGTTACAAAAGGTAGACCGCCACTTTAAAACGCTTTGAGTATTTTTTGCGCTCAATGTGGTGCAAGTATACTTATGCTTTTTATGACTTGTGAACACTCAATTGCATGTTATGTTGCTGTTGAAATCGTACATGAAATAAGGACAAGAACATGAAGATAAGATGCAAAACGACGCAAAGCATTGAAAAATTTAACCCTGATGACCTCAATCTAAACACAGATCTCTTTGGTATGATTGCTGTTGTATTCGTGTTCATGGCTGTTTTGCTTAGCATCTAGTAGCACTACGTTCATTCTTGTGGCCGTATTCATACCTCATGTGATATGGGTGCTAAATTCTAGATTAAAGCGGATGTGCTAACCCGCACCAATCAGATTATGGCTGCCTCTGTATAGCATCTTCAATTTTGGCGTTGTATAGAGGTGAGATGTGAATAGTTGGCTTGTAGATAGAATGGCGCTTGCACCTTGAGCACTCTTGTGTACTTTCAATGACGCATTACTTTAGTGTAGATACGAAAAAAGGCCTGACAAATCAGACCTTTTAGAATGTGGCGGTGAGTGAGAGATTCGAACTCTCGATACGTTGCCGTATACACACTTTCCAGGCGTGCTCCTTCAGCCACTCGGACAACTCACCGAATCAAATTTTGGTTAGCATCATTGGCTAACGAGGCGCTAATTTAATGATTATGTGCCTGATGGTCAAGGCTAAACATAAAAAAAAGCGCCCTTTTCGAATCGATTGCTCACTAAGTAACTAAATTGAGCAAAACTGGGGCATTTAGATGCTTTGAGAATAACCGGGAACACGGAACCAACGGCGGCACATGTCCAAGAAGTACCCATACAACACACCCATGCCACAAGAAATAACAGCGTTACTTGCCACTGCGGTCACAATTTGATCTGTAGACGCGCCAACTGCGAATAAGATACCCGCATAAACTGGAGATTGAAATAGTACATAAGCGACCAGATCAGAGATGTTTTTCATAAAGGAAGACGGTGACACCTTACTACCTTGATGCAGCACCCAATCACGAAAAACCCCATACGGCCAAGCAATGGCGATATTCACTGGAATCGATAGCGTACGCGATGCTAGAGATTGCTCAAATGTCATCCCTGAAATCAAAATCTCGACAATCATCCCTGTGATAAAGCAAAAAACAACCATAGCAAAGGTATCCGCTGCGGCGTGACGAATACAAAATGGTCCACGAGACTTCATTTACAAAACCCTTAAAATCAAACACTGCAATTAATAAAAATAATAAAACTATTAACCACTAAAAAGACACCAAGCCAGTTAATGACGCAATTAGAACACACAAAAACTAGCTTATGGCTCTGTATTTAAAATTAAGTTGTAAATTTATAACCAACTTTTAAAGTAAAAGTAGTTTTTTTCACCAATGACGAGTAAAAACGCCTAAAATTACGTAAAAATGGTACAAAAACACGGATTTCACTTACATAAAAAGGGGTTACGATAATTATTTTGACGTAAAGTTAGAACAAAACTCGGACTGTAAACAGTCACTCCTATAGCTTATGCTACCAAGCTGCGAAAATTCAGAGTATTACCGATATAATCACAGTAGAAGGTCTTGCTGCTTTACTCGTAAAAGTAAAACTGCAAGCCTGTTCATTGCAGGTTAGAAGAGTTTGTCACGAAGCTGGATGACGTATGAATAGTAAGAACAATTCACAGTTGCGCCATATTGATTCAGTTATGGTGAGGCCAGCAAAATCGTTAATGTATCGATATCATCTTGGTCTGGGGATTGCTGACGCTTTAAGTTACTTCTTATCCGTTCAGCGACTGAAGAAACGTCGTCACTGAGTTCAAGGGGAGCCTCCGCAATGATCGCTGAAATAGCCTCAAGTGCTTCATTAAGATGTCCATTATCTAGAGCGACATAGAAGTTGAGTAACCACTTTTCAGCATTAAAGCTATCTGCTGCATTTCCATCAAAGTCCGATTGGTACTGATATAACTGTGTCGCATGAAGATACAGTGCATCATTTAATTCAGACTCCACTATTGGTTTCGCTATTATGTGGTCTGCTCCTACATTAATCATACGTTCTTGTGTTTCTTTGAACACATCCGCTGTACAGCCAAAAATCAGTACCGACTTAGCAGGTGAACTCATTGCTCGAATGGCTGATATGGCCCCAACGCCATCTAGAACAGGCATATGATTATCCATCAGTATCAAATCAAATGGTTTGCTCGCAACCTCATCGACTGCAAGCTGACCATTTTCGACACTTGTGCACTCAAAGCCCTTGGCTCGGAGGAAAGTTTCCATAATGATCGCATTTGTTCGGTTGTCTTCAACAATGAGTGCTTTCAACCCTTTACAGTTCAATTTATGTGTATTGATTGACTCTACTTTACCCGGCTTGCAAGGTGTAAGGGCAATTTCGACAGTAAAAGTCGTTCCAGCGTCCTCCTGACTCTCTACAACCACTTGCCCACCCATATGTTCCGCGATTTCTTTGACTATTGCTAAACCAAGCCCTGTACCACCAAACCGTCTAGTCGTTGATGACTCTGCTTGCTCAAAAGGACGAAAAATGCGTTTTTGTGCCTCTTTTGAAATACCAATCCCTGTATCTTTTACCTTTAGTATCAGCTTGGTGCCAGCCTTACTCGATTTCTCGGCTAGCTCTACCTCTACGATGCCACGATCGGTGAACTTAACAGCGTTATTGAGTAGATTGAACAGTACTTGACGCAAACGGGCTTTGTCATTGTTGTACCAACGACCCGTTGGTAAATGCGAGACTACTCTAAAGCGAAGACCTTTTTCTGCACATAGCGTTTGATAAACACTCTTGATACTGCCGATAATCGACTCAATTGGGAAAGGCTTATTTTCAAACTCAACATGCCCTTGTTCAATTTTTGAGTAATCTAAAATCTCATTGAGTAATGTCATCATGTGATCACCTGAATCATAAAGTGTTCTCAGGTGCTTACGCTGCTCATCGGTAAGTGGTGTTTTTAACAGTATCTGGGCAGTTCCTAGTACACCGTTCATTGGTGTGCGAATCTCGTGGGACAATGTGGCTAAGAATGCCGTTTTAGCGTTTGTCGAAGCCTGAGCTTTTATTCTCTCCTGCTCTAAATAGATCGTCTTTTCATTGAACTTCTCGATAAGCTGTCCGATTTCGTCATCGCTATCGTAGTCAATATCTATGATCCCACCAGTTTTCGAGTCATCAATCTTAGCGGCAATGCGAACAATTGGTTCAACAATATAGCGATTCAGTAAGTAGTAACCGACCAAGACACACAAGAGCAAAAATGGAATGATCCTCCCCTCAACGCTCATCACTTGTTCAAACACTTGATCGGCGACTTTAGCTTTTGCGTTGACAACTTCCATGCGCCAATCGAACTCTCCGAAATCAAGCTCGCTGACATAAATTTCGTCCGTCAGTTGAAAGTTGTGTTCAATAATCACGTTTGAGTCAGCATCGCGAACCACTACCCCCAAAGAATGCTGGTTCGTGTGCTCTCGAATAAACTGAAAAAGTGCATCAAGTGATAGGTCTACCGTTACAACTCCAGCGAATCGACCGTTTTGGTAGTACGGAGAAGACGCGGTAATCATCTGGACCTGAGTAAAGGTATCGATGTAAACCGTAGACCAACTAACAGAACCTACCGGAGCATCGGCGGCAGCGACATACCAGGCTTCATTATCATAACCGCCAGATTCGGGGTTATTGTAGGAGTGAATTTGGTCAATACCACTATCACTGTTTTTATTGAAGAATAGACTTTTATATCTCCATTGTTCTGCTTTTAGTTCGGGTTTAGGCCATACGCCACCACTAACAAGCATCTTGTCACTCAATTGAAGTATATGTGGAATTATTGTGTTGAGAGATTGAATATTTTCAGTCCCTTGGGCTAGCCCTACTAAGCTGCTCAATACACCTGTAGAACTGAGGAGGGGCTCTTTTATCTCAAGAGCCAGGAGTTGGGTACGTAACTCTAGGTTTTGCTCTAGCTTTTGTCTAACCGGTGGCTCAACAACCAAATAGGCGACAGAACCGATAGTGGCGATAAAGAAGCACAGGTAAAGTGTTAGGGCGAGAATGCTTTTTTTTCTAAGTGATGAGCGAATTTCCATAGATGTGTGAATCATTCCCTAATATCGATTTATCACTAATTGATTGGTAAGATGAGCGCAATCAACCAGCCCATTAACAAATGGTATTCTATTTTGAAACTACAAGACATCCTTTCTCTCCCAGAACTTGACGGTAAACTACTAAACCTAGCAAAAACTCAAGGCTTTGTAACAGCGATGGCTGCAGCGCCAAACGTATTAATGCCTCAAGAGTGGTTGCCATTCTTATGGGGTGGAGAAGAAACAGCGCCATTTACTGACGGTGAACAACTAGAGCAGTACATTGACGAGATTGTACAAATGTGGAACCAAACTCGTCCCGCTCTCCTAGAAGGCACTTGGCAGTGGCCTGCAGGGTGCGCGCTAGATGAGCAAGACATTGTAACAAGTCAGGCTCGCGATTTCTGTGAAGGTGTATTACAAGGCTGGCAACTTGCGCGTGATGACTGGGAAACGTTGATGCCTGAGGATAGCGAAGATAATGCCCTACTCGGTGGTGTTTTACTTTCTCTTACTATGCTTTACGACCCAGAAACAACCATTGAAACATTGGCCGAACAAGGTATGGAAGGCTTAGAGCAGTTTGAAGAGATCTTCAATGCAATGCCAGTGATGTTATGTGGTCTTACCCAGCGCGGTGTTGCATTAGCTGAAGAACAATAGACGCAACGCTGTCGACCATCAAGATTGAACGGCTGAATAGACAAAAAGCTCTCCAAATGGAGAGCTTTTTTGATCATGTTAAAATTACATGTGGAATATACCGCGCCATATCTTGAGTCACTAAGCTACTGTCTTCCCTAATCGAAATACCGGCAGCTCTATCATTGACCAACCAACTGCCAATTAACGTATGGTTGTGCCCAAACTTAGGTAGTGGATGGTATTGCTGGACGATATTGAATTTAGATTCATAAGGCCCTGACGTTTTAACAAAACGTTTTCCATCGATGACGATCTCGATGTTCGCGCCCTCTCGAGAAAATAGTGGCTTGATGACATAATCTCTCATAGTGTTCGCTTTTGAATCGTTAGCAAAATAAGCGGGCAAAAGGTTCGGGTGATTAGGAAAGCGCTCCCACAATAACGGTAAAAGTGCTTTATTGGATAGAATCGACTTCCACATCGGTTCTAACCAGTTTACGTTCGCAGTCGCTAAGTACTTCGCATATTCCTCTTCAAACATAAACTCCCAAGGGTAAAGCTTAAACATCCAACGAATCGCTCTGTCGTCAGCATCCACAAACAGACCATCTTCCGTAACTCCAATATCTTCGACATGCACGAATGCCGTTGCTAACCCTGCCTCTCGCGCGCAATCCTCTAAATACTGGACAGTCCCTTTATCTTCTTCAGTGTACTTGCAGCAGCTAAAGTGAAGTGTTTGTCCTGGTTGGTATTTTGCTATTTCGGCAAAGCGCTCGATCAAAAAGTCTTGAAGAATATTGAATTGATCCGCGCTCTGGTGAACTCGACCTTTATTTACAACATCTTCTAGCCACACCCACTGCCAAAAGCCAGTTTCAAACAAGCTGGTTGGCGTATCCGCATTGTTTTCCAGTAATTTTGCTGGCGAGGTCCCGTTGTACGCGAAATCCAGCCGCGAATAAAGCGAAGGTTCGCTTCGTCTCCATGAAGAAGCGACCTGCTCCCACATAGATTCAGGGATCGCACATTGCGTCAGCAACCGCTCACTCCGAACGACTTCATCCACAATAGCCAGGCACATCTGATGCAGCTCTTCAGTGGGCGCTTCTATATCGCGCTCAATTTGCTCCAGCGTGAATTGATAGTAAGCACTCTCATCCCAATACGGTTGGTCATACATGGTATGGAAACCAAAACCAAACTGGCGTGCTAATTCACGCCAGTTTTCGCGCTCTTGTATTTCTCGTCGAAACATAGTGCTTTTTAACCGCCTCGACTGACCGACACCGCTTTACCAAACCCGCCTCGAGACATCACCCTGCCAATGGTGCGGCCACCACGTTTATTAAGGCTATTCGTCGCAACTTTGGTCGGCTGATTTCGGTAGGAGCCAAAGAATTGTCCTGATCCATTATAGAATTTGGATTTATAACGGTACATCGGCTCTGAGTAATAGCTCTTGTTATAACCTTTCAACCCGCTTAATGAGCGACTGTAAAAAAAACCGCCAAAGTTAGGTACATAAGCTCGGGAACTGGAACTGTAGTAACAATCATCCTCGTAGAAATCATTCTCGCATTCGAACTCGCTGCGGTAGCGAGGGGCATTTTGTTCGGCACGAGCTAAAGCTTCTTGGTATGCAATGTCACACTGTTCACTAAACTCAGGCGAGTTAGATTTACACTCATCAGCATCAGAAAAAATGTACCCTTCTGTTTTTGACTCGTACGTAGCAAAGAAGAAAATACCACCAAAGGCAGCAAAGGGAAGGATTTTCCCAAGCTTTAAGCTTTTGTCCATGGAAGAACGTTTAACGTTAGAACTCCGCTTCATCGTTCCTCCTAGTAAGTCATGCAAGCGGCATTCAATACGCCGACCGAAACAGAAACTGCGGCTAATACAATACCGGCTGGCAGTTCATCTTTTTCGATACGCTCTGCCACTTTCGGAAGTAAAATAAAGCGTACAATTGCAAATGCGATAATTTGAGCAAGCATTGCAACAACGCCCCACACCATAAAATCGACGATATTGACCGAGTTTTTTGCCGCCCCCGAAATCGCGAGACAATAACCAAGGAAGGCCCCACTTAGCGCAATCGCTGCTGCTGTATTTTGTTTTTCTTTAATCAGATGCCACTCATCGTATGGCGTCAACTTGACGTAGATGAACTTAAACGCCAATACAAAAATAATAGAAACAGAGAAATAGAGTAAAAAGTTTGGGAAGCCTGCTAACAGGCCAGCAATCATGTGCATTATTGTTCCTTGTTCATTTCTTTCCAGGCAAAATCTTCAATACGTTCATCTGCAATGTAAAACAGCTTGGTACTCGCGGGTACTTCAGCATCTAAATCTGGGTTGAGTTGAATACCATCGCCAATATCAAAAGCAATCAGCGTGGCATGATGGCGTCTTTTGAGAAAAACGAAGAGATTCTCAATAGTGGTGGCAGACTGCCCCTCAGGATAAATAACTGAGTATTGCGTCATACCTCGTGTTGAAGCCAAAAGCTCCTGATGAAGCGCACTTGAGCCCGGGTCAACCGCCGCTTTTGCCAACATTTCTGCGCCAACAGCAGGTATGCATTCCGCTTTCGGGCAATGCTGACTTAGAAGTCGGCCTAGCGCTTCATCTTTAAAGTAAGCGACCAAATGAGCGGAAGGGTTTACAGATGCGCAGTATAGAGCGGCTGACAAGGTAATGTCGTCCGAGAGATTATCCACAATAATGCAAGCGGCTTCGGCAATATTGGCGTTTTTCATTTCTTGCGAATCGGTATAACTGGTCACTTTGATAAAACTGATTTCGCCAGGTAACGGGTTCTCTATTTCTGAACGGCTGCATAAAACAATCGGACGCTTTCCCTCTTCTTCATGTTGTAACATGCGAATAAGGTGCATCGTTCTCGATCCATTCCAGCCCAACAATACAATATGGTTCTCCACTCTTACTCTCCGTTTTCCTAAAATACCCGCTCGCCAATAGTCCATCGCTGCTCCAGCGACACGCCCCAATAATGCGGCGAATAAGCTCAAACCGCCGGGGATTACAAATAGTACGACAACCCATTTACCCAAATCTGTTACTGGAGAATGGTCGCCATAACCCACCGTACTCGCCGTAACCATGAGGTAATAGATAAAGTTAGCGAAACTGTCTGTTAATGCTGTTTCACCAGCGAGAACCAGCAGCCACCATGAAAGGCTCACATATAAGCCACTAAAGATGAGAAGGCTTCGGTTGCTCAATTTAAAAAGGTGGGAACTAAGCCACTTTTTAACTACTAACCACACCGCCATAAATTTATGATCTCGATATTCATTGATTGCATCAATAGTAACTCATTGATAGTAAGACACAAAAAAACCAGCCATATTCGGCTGGTTTTTGAGATTTACTTTCAGTAACGCCTACTTTTTAAGCATTACCTTTCACTTGCATATTTAGCTGCTCAGCAAAATCTAGCATGCGGTTAAGTGGTATAAGGGATTTAACACGCAGTTCTTCGTCAACAAAAATCTCGTGCTCTTCACCACCTTCACTAAGCGCTTTCTCAATTGCTTTCAAACCGTTCATTGCCATCCAAGGACAGTGTGCACAGCTGCGACATGTTGCGCCTGCACCTGCGGTTGGTGCTTCGATAAGTTCTTTTTCTGGCACAAGTTGCTGCATTTTAAAGAAAATACCTTTGTCTGTCGCAACGATCATTTGTTTGTGAGGAAGCTCTTTCGCTGCTTTGATCAGCTGACTCGTTGATCCAACGGCATCGGCAAGTTCTACGACGCTTGCTGGTGACTCAGGGTGAACCAAAATAGCCGCATCTGGATACACGCTCTTCATTTTTCGTAGCGCATCAGCAGAGAACTCATCATGAACCACACACTCACCCTGCCAAAGCAGCATATCTGCGCCAGTTTTGTTAGCGATGTACGATCCTAGGTGACGGTCTGGTCCCCAAATAATTGGCTTATCTTCAGCGTCTAAGTGTTCCACGATTTCAAGCGCAATGCTCGATGTAACGACCCAGTCGGCACGGGCTTTAACCGCTGCTGAAGTATTTGCGTAAACTACAACCGTATGATCAGGGTGAGCATCACAAAACTCGCTGAACTTATCCGCAGGACAGCCAAGGTCAAGCGAACATTCCGCTTCCAACGTTGGCATTAGAATGCGCTTTTCTGGTGTCAGAATTTTGGCCGACTCGCCCATAAAGCGAACACCACCAATAATCAATGTACTTGCAGGGTGACGATTACCAAACTTCGCCATTTCCAACGAGTCACCAACAAACCCGCCAGTGTCTTCAGCTAGGGCTTGAATCTCAGGGTCGGTATAGTAGTGCGCGATAAGTACCGCATCTTTTTCTTTGAGTAACTTTTTAATACGCTCAATGTAAGATGCTTTTTCTTCTTCGCTTAATGGAACTGGTTTCGGTGGGAATGGGTAAACAGTGTCGATTTTATCTAATATATGGCTCATTGCTCTTGCTCTACGCAACTTCCTTTAATCCGAGTATTGTAACCTCGTTAATTTTCAAAAACCAACTTGTCGCGGGGATTTCTAGCGGTCTAGCCGTATATCTTTGTTACAGGTAGCATTTCCGAGTAGCGAAATTCGGTGCAACATAAGGTCAGAGGCTCTGCATCATTGCTATCGACTTAGCCGTTCTGCACCAACAGAAAATGGAAAAGAAAAAGGAAGCCGAAGCTTCCTTTTCAAAACATAACGTCTTACAGCTTAGAGCTGGCAAGTTTTGCAGATGCACTACCTGGGTATTCATCAACCACTTGTTGGTAGTACTTTTTCGCTTGAGCTGCATTGTTATTACGCTCAGCGATTTCGCCTAACTTAAGCAACGCATCGGCTCGCTTATTGGAGTCTTTATAAGACACAACAGCGGCAAAACTTTTCACTGCATCCTCATCCTGCTTTTTAGCGAAGTACAACTGACCTAGCCAATAGTGAGAATTCGCTGAATATGTAGAATCAGGATAATCTTTCTGGAACTGCTGGAACGCTGCAATTGCGCCAGTGTAGTCACGTTTCTTGAGGATGAGGTCGACTGCATTTTGGTATGCCGTTTGCTCATCAACATTTGGTGTGTACTGACCACCTGTTTTAGCCGGTTTCGCTTCTTGCGCAGGCGCGGATTTTATCTCTCCACGAACACGATCCAGCTCGACAAACAACTCTCGTTGACGTTGCAACATTTGTTTCATTTCGTAGCTATTTCGCTCTAATTGACCACGCAATTCACTGATCTCTTGTGACATTTGGTCAATTTGCTGTTGCATTTGGAGCTGAACGCGATTGCGATTTTGTAGCAAACGTTCTAGACGCTCTACTTCCGTTTCAGATGAACGGCTCTTAGAGACGGATGATGTGCTGTTGAGATCGGATACTGGAGCTGGTGCAGCGAACGCAAAGTTCGCTGCACTTGCCAGTAACGTAAGCGCAACAGCGCGCTTAGTGTTACTGAACATGAGGATTACCTCGAATTAGTATACTAGAACCGCGCGACGGTTCTTAGCGTAAACTTCATCTGATTGACCTAGAAGAAGTGGCTTCTCTTCACCGTAGCTAACGATTGAGATTTGGTCAGCTTGAACACCTAGTGCTTGTAGGTAGTTCGCTACTGCTTGTGCACGACGCTCACCTAGAGCAATGTTGTACTCAGGTGTACCGCGCTCATCAGCGTGACCTTCGATAGTTACGTTAAGTGCTGGGTTCTTGCTTAGGTAAGAAGCGTGAGCCGCTAGCATCTCTTCGTAATCTGCTGCAATTGTTGAGTTGTCAAAAGCAAAGTAGATTGTTTGAGTTTCACGTAGCGCTTGCTCTTTTAGCTCTTGCTCTGTCAACTGACCGCTTTGATCAATTGGCGTAGCTACTGTTGTTTCCACTGCGCCATTGTTGTTTGTTGCTGCACCAGTGTTAGAAGCAGCGTCGTCGCTTGAACTACACGCTGTAACAGCCATTACAGGAAGCGCGATTAGTAGCCCTTTTAGAACCTTGTTCAGTTGCATCTTATTTTCCTTTATTAATCAAACTTATTACTACAAAAACGGTGACCATGCAGGCGCTCGAACACGCCCATTTGTTGCCGGTAATCTAGCTTTGAATCGACCATCAATTGACACCATCGATAGTACGTTTTTCTTGTTGTAAATCGAGCTATACACAACCATGCCACCGTTTGGGGCAATACTAGGAGACTCATCAAGCAAGGTCTTAGTTAAGACTTGAAGAGCACCAGTTTCCAAATCTTGTTTCGCCAAATTAAATCCTGCGTTGCTGCGGTTCACCATAACTAGGAATCGCCCATCAGGAGTAATCTGACCACCCAAATTTTGGCTGCCTTGCCAAGTCAAACGGTCAATAGAACCGCTGCCCAAATTTACTTGATAAATCTGTGGTTTACCACCCCTATCCGATGTGAAAATCAACGATTTTCCATCCGGATGCCAGAACGGTTCCGTATTATTTGATCTGCCACGCGTAATTTGCGTCAGCTTACGAGTGTTAAGGTCAAACGTATAAACATGAAGCGAGCCTGTTTTAGAAAGAACAATCGCTAACTTATTGCCATCTGGCGAAAATCTTGGCGCACCATTGTGACGTGGGTATGAAGTAATTTTCTCACGTTCACCGGTGTAGATGTTCATGATGAAGATTTCTGCTTGGCCATTTTGGAAGCTAACATATGCAAGCTTTTTACCATCGGGGGACCACGCTGGTGACATTAATGGTTGTTTAGAGCGTAAAACCAGACGCTCATTGTAGCCATCGTAATCAGCGACTCGAAGTTGGTAAGGGAAACGGTCTTTATCGTTCACTACCACATATGCGATACGAGTCATGAAAGCGCCACGGTCGCCAGTTAACTGCTCATACACCAAATCAGAGATACGGTGAGCGTACTCACGCATACGAGGCCCTTGAACAGTGGCTACTTTATTGAACAGCACATGATCTTTTGACAGGACTAATTCACCGTCACTACCAAGCGCCTTACTCTTCCCACCTGTTAACTGACCACGCACAATATCAACAAGTTGATAGTTGATAACGTAGTCACCTTGGTCGTTTTGCTTGATTGAACCAGTCAATAGCGCATCCACACCTAAATTGGTCCAAGCATCAAAATTAACTTCTGATTCACTGAACGGTGTTTGTGGCATTTTGCTCGTTGGAACTGGGCTGAATTTACCACTACGCTGTAAATCCGAGGCGATAACAGCAGAAACATCCGTTGGAAGCGCTTGTGTGCCCTCCCACTTAAACGGAACAACAGCAATTGGTCGTGCTGAATCAATACCATCGGTAATGACCAACTCTAATGCGGCATTCGCCACATTTGTCATACTGCTAAACAGTACAAACATTCCTAGTAAAAGGCGTCTAATCACGTCTTATTCCTTTTAGTCCAAAGCAACAGTTATGTTGATGTCTTTTAGTCTTTCATTGACCGCTGATTCTGAAGATTTAGGGAACGTCCCTACCTGAGCTATTGCTCGCTTCGCCGCAGCACATACTCGAGCATCACCACTCAAAACGGTAACACCAGAGACCATCATATCAGTTCCTGTCGGAATCAATTTGATGTTTACCCTACACTCCTTTCCCAGCAAGTAGTCATCCTTAATCAGCTTTTGCTGAATATTTTGAGTATAGATGGATGACATACGAGAAAGTTCGTCGTCAATAAATTGATTGCGCGCAGCACTGTTTTTACTGACCTCATCCTCGAGACCCGCAAAAATATCATCTAACGCGGCTTCTTGAGCTTTACGCTCACGCTCGGCACGCTCAGCTGCTTCTCTCGCTTTACGCTCTCGCTCCGCTGCCTCTTTTGCCGCTTTCTCTTTTGCGATGCGCTCTTGTTCAGCTTTTTCAGCTGCTTCACGCTCACGACGTGCTTTTTCTTCCGCTTCTTTTGCTGCTTTTTCACGAGCTAAACGTTCTTGCTCAGCTTTTGCGATAGCCGCCTCTTTTGCTAAACGCTGCTGTTCAGCTTTACGCACGGCTTCTTCTTTTTCCTTGCGCTCTTTTTCTAGCTTAGCAGCTCGCTCTTTTTCTTTGCGAACACGTTCTTCTTCCTGCTTGCGCTCTTGCTCTTTTTTCTTACGCGCAGCTTCTGCTTCTCGTGCCGCTTGAGCATCTTTCGCTTGCTGCTCTTTCAACTTGCGAATTTGCTCTTCTTCAGCTTTGCGGTTTTTTTCTAGCTGCTCTGCTTCGCGTCTCAGTTTATCAAGACGCTCTTGTTCTTTTTTCGCTGCCTTTTCGCGTTGCTGGCGAATTTCTTTCGCTTGTTGCTGCACAAGTTTTGGATCGATGACAACAGCTTGAACCATTTGCCCTGTAGGCTCTGGTTTAGACATATTGAAGTCCGTCCCCCAAAGCAGGGCTGCAACTAGAATTGCATGCAAACCAACCGATATTGCTATCGGTTTGGTGTATTGGTTGGGTTTGTTCTTGTGATCTTTCATAGATAATTGATGTCTATTCCCTGATATCGGTCATTAGACCTACCTTAGGGATACCAGCTCGACTTAGTTCATCCAGCAATAGAACAACATCGGCATATGGTGTTGCCGCGTCGCCACCTACCGCAACTGGTGAATCCGGCTTAACCTCTCGCTCCGCTTTCACTCGCACAATAACATCTTGCAACGACAAACCTCGCTGAACTTCTTCATCATTGACGCTTAGGCCTAAATTACCCTCGCTATCAATTTCGATGATAATAAAGCTACTGTCAGTCTCGCCAGCAAGGTCTTGCATAGATTCTGCAGTCGATGTTTTCGGAAGATCAACGTCGACGCCTTGAGTCACAAATGGAGCGGTCGCCATAAAAATGATCAACAGTACGAGCATTACGTCGATATACGGAACAACGTTGATCTCCGCTGTCATTTTTCGCTTTTTAGGTTGATAACCCGCCATGCTTTATTCCTTATCCGCGCTGTCTCGGCCAGCCATCGCTTGACGATGAAGGATGCTGTGGAATTCTTCAGAAAATGTTGCGTAAGTGTGCTCTAGTTTACTCACTTTATTGCTTAGGCGGTTGTACGCCATTACTGCCGGAATAGCCGCAAATAGACCCATTGCTGTCGCGATAAGTGCCTCAGCGATACCCGGTGCAACCATAGACAGCGTAGCTTGCTTTACTTCACCCAGCGCAATAAAGGCGTGCATGATGCCCCAAACGGTACCAAATAGGCCGATATAAGGGCTTATAGAACCGACTGTTGCCAAAAACGGTAAGCTTGTTTCTAGCTCATCAACTTCACGAGAAACAGCAACGCGCATTGCGCGGCCAGTGCCTTCCATGATGTAAGCTGGTGAATTTGCGTTGCTCTTACGTAGGCGAGCAAACTCTGTAAAACCTGCGTAGAAGATTTCTTCTGTGCCTTCAATTTCGTCTTTACGCGCTTTTACTTTTTGGTAAAGCTGAGAAAGATCAGTACCCGACCAAAATTTGTCTTCAAACTGCTCTGCATTTTTTGATGCTTGAGAAAGCACTTTGCTGCGCTTGATGATCATTGCCCATGACACAATTGACATGCCAAGCAACGTCAGCATCACAAGCTTTACCAACAGACTGGCCTGAAGAAAGAGATCTAAAATGGAAATATCAGCAGTCACTATTTGTTAGCTCCGAATTTATAAAGGTTGGAATAGCTATTGGTTTCATTTTCTTATTATCGATACATGCTACCTTAACCGAGGCCTTGCACAATATCTTGCCTTGATCATTGACCAACTCTTGACAGAATTGCAGAGAAGCACGTTTTATTTCTGACACTCGGGTTACGACTGTCAGATGCTCGTCCAGCCTAGCCCCTTGGTTGAAATCGATATCCATGTGTCGGACAACAAAGCCGATATTTTGTTCCAGTAACACATGTTGAGAAATGCCTTTAGCACGTAACATCTCTGTCCGTGCGCGCTCAAAGAATTTTAGATAATTAGAATGATATACAACACCGCCCGCATCAGTGTCTTCATAGTACACGGTGATCGGCCAGTGAAAGAGATTTGATGTGCCTTGCAAGGGAGTACCAATATATTCAATTCTTTAAAGTAATTACTATAACTGAAGCGACAGCAATTGGTACCGAGCTAAGGAAATATTTTTGAAATTTGTAGAAAAAATAAAAGCTAGGCGAGATACCTAGCTTTTATTCGATGATTTAGCAACCGACTTTATTACAGCATATTTCAGCCTAAATGAAATAAAGTGCCGTTAGATAAATTAAGATAGCTAACGAGAAATAAGGACTAAACAAAACTTGCCAGTACCAGTTTCTTGGCTTGAAGCCCACCCCATACACCATGCTTGAACATACAGACCAAATCAGTGCTGGTGCGACGATTGAGTTAAAACCACCAATTGCTTGATGGTAAGCTTCAGGGTCCCACATCACCAATCCTACGTGCATAAAGCCAAGGATGAGAGATAAGACTCGTAGCAGAGTCTTATCCATTGGTGCGTGAAGTTTCGCTACCTTATCAGCGAGGTTACTCACTGTCTTTATCCATCATTTCTGAGTGCTCTAGCCAAAGAGCGTTGATGATACCGAATGCACAAGCAAGTAGTACACCTAGAATCCATGCGAAATACCACATAGTAAATGCTCCTTAGTAAAGTGAGTTTTTGTTGTCTTCAATGTACTGGTCATCAAGGCGACCAAACATCTTGTAGTAAGTCCAAGATGTGTAACCAAGGATGATTGGCACCATAACAAACGCAACGCCTGTCATTAGGTTCAGAGTCAGCTCAGATGACGTTGCATCCCACATTGTTAAGCTGTGGCTTGGCATTAAGTCTGAAGGCATGATGAATGGGAACATCGCAAAACCTGCAGTAAAGATAACACCAGCAACACCCAAGCTTGAAGTAATAAACGAAATCGCACATTTTTCAAGACGAGATGCCAATACAGCGAGAAGCGGCATTGCAACACCTATCACAGGAGCAGCCCATAGTAATGGGTAGTTTTCAAAATTCTTCATCCACGCACCAGCTTCACGGATAACCTCTTTGTTTAGAGGGTTAGAAGCTGCGTTAGTGTCGATACCGCCAACAATGACGTAGCCATCGATATTTTGGATCCAGAAACCAGCCGCTACAAACGCTGCAACCGTCAGTAAACCAGCCAACTGAGCAACGTTGCGCGCACGCACATGCACTTCGCCTGTTGTTTTCATTTGTAGCCAAGTAGAACCTTGCATCAAAATCATGAACAAGCTTACTAGACCACACAACAGTGCAAATGGGTTTAGTAGACCAAAGAATGAGCCATGGTATGTTGGCATCAAGAACTCACTCAATTGGAATGGTACACCTTGTAGAAGGTTGCCAAACGCTACACCAAAGATGATTGGCGGAACAAAACCACTGATTGAGATACAGATATCCCAGGTATTGCGCCATTTTGGATCTTCGATTTTAGAGCGGTAGTCTAGACCCAAAGGACGAAGCCATAGCGCTGCTAGTGTCAAAATCATCGCTAAGTAGAAGCCTGAAAATGACGTTGCGTAAACCAAAGGCCAAGCTGCGAACAGTGCACCACCAGCAGTGATAAGCCAAACTTGGTTACCATCCCAGTGAGGAGCAATTGAGTTAATCATGACACGGCGTTGCGTGTCGTTTTTACCGATGATAGGTACAAGCGCGCCTACACCCATATCGAAACCGTCTGTTACTGCAAAACCAACTAGTAGAACACCGATTAGTACCCACCAGATGAGTCGCAAGATTTCGTAATCAAACATCTTGTTATCTCCTTACCTTACGCTTCTACTTGGCGACTAACTTTGTCTTCAACAGAGTCAGCATTTTGCTCGAAGTGGTAGCGACCCGTTTTCAGGCTACTTGGGCCTTTACGAGCGAATTTCAACATTAGGTAAACTTCTGCAATCAGGAATACCGTGTATAGCGCCAGAATTGCGAAGAGTGAAGTCCAGATTTCACCTGCAGTTAGTGCAGAAGCTGCAACATGCACTGGTAAAATTTCACCTACAGCCCAAGGTTGACGGCCGTACTCAGCGACGAACCAACCCGCTTCAATTGCAATCCAAGGTAGTGGAATGCTAAATAGTGCAGCTTTTAGAATCCATTGTTTCTGCTCAATCTTCTGACGACACGTTTGGATAAACGCCGCACCAAAGACAAACAACATGATGAAGCCACAAGCAACCATGATACGGAATGACCAGAATAGCGGCCATACTGTTGGGATTGAGTCGTCCGCAGCAGCTTGGATTTGCTCTTCTGTTGCATCAACAACATTGTCTGTGTAGCGTTTTAGAAGTAGACCGTAACCTAGGTCACCTTTCACTTCATCAAACGCAGTCATGTTTTCTTCTGACTTATCGCCCGCACGAAGCTTCTCTAGAAGTTCATAAGCGTACATGCCGTCACGAATACGATCGACGTGTTCATCACGTAAATCACGAAGACCTGTTACTTGCTCATCAAAAGAACGTGTCGCGATAATACCCATTACGTAAGGGATCTTAATTGCGTAATCGGTATGCATCGTTTCCTGGTTAGGAACACCAAATAACGTAAATGCAGCAGGTGCAGGTTCAGTGTGCCACTCTGCTTCAATTGCAGCGAGTTTCACTTTTTGAACTTCACCAAGCTCGTAGCCAGATTCGTCACCAAGAACGATGGTAGATAAGATAGCTGCAATACCGAAAGAAGCAGCAATAGCAAACGAACGACGAGCAAACGCAATGTCACGACCTTTTAATAGGTAGTATGAACTGATGCCTAGAATAAACATTGCGCCACAAGTGTAACCAGAAGCAACCGTATGCACGAACTTAACCTGAGCAACTGGGTTTAGTACAACCTCAGAGAAGCTCACCATTTCCATTCGCATGGTTTCGAAGTTGAAATCTGCGCCTACTGGGTTTTGCATCCAGCCGTTTGCGATAAGAATCCAAAGAGCAGAGAAGTTAGAGCCTAGTGCAACAAGCCAGGTAACCGCTAAGTGTTGGCGTTTAGATAGACGATCCCACCCGAAGAAGAATAGACCAACAAAAGTTGACTCCAGGAAGAATGCGACAAGTGCTTCGATCGCTAGCGGTGCACCGAAGATATCACCTACATAGTGGGAGTAGTAAGACCAGTTCGTACCAAACTGGAACTCCATGGTAAGGCCTGTCGCCACACCAAGTGCAAAGTTAATACCGAATAGCTTACCCCAGAACTTGGTCATGTCCTTATAGATTTGCTTGTTCGTCATTACGTACATCGATTCCATAATGGCCAGAAGGAAGGCCATACCAAGGGTCAATGGTACGAATAGGAAGTGATACATCGCTGTCAGTGCAAACTGCAACCGCGATAGATCAACTACGTCAATCATGGTAACTCCTATGTGTCGGCTGAATGACACTCTCTACATATTGCAATCCATATTCAGGTGTTATTTACACTTGAAAAATGTTGAATTATCACAACTCATTGTTGCAAAAATGTGCTTCATTGGTTAGTTAATTGTTAAGCATCAGCTAATATAGCTGGGACTAATATTACTTGTAAAAACAGATTGTTTCAAAAGGTTTATAGCCGTAACGCGCTTTGATATACATCAATGTTTATGCGCGGAATTTGCACAAAAATCCATCACATTGATCTAGATCAACCAGTATTGGATACGGATGTTAAGAGAGAGTAATCAGGAGAGAAATTAACCAGTTGCAAGCAAACATCGAGTTAACAATCAATGCTTTTTACTTACTAAACCAGTATGAGAAAAAATTCAAAAAATGTGAGTTTGGTCAACTTTAATGAAGCGCTGGGCAACAAAGGCCCAGCGAGGGAATTTTATTTTTCAATTCCGAAATGTAAATACGCACGATCTGTCGCGATTCTTCCACGCGGAGTGCGTTGTAAATAACCTTGCTGAATAAGATAAGGTTCAAGAACGTCTTCAATAGTGTCCTTTTCTTCACCTATCGCCGCTGCCATGTTGTCGAGCCCGACAGGACCACCACCAAATTTTTCCATAATCGCGAGTAGTAGCTTACGGTCCATGTAATCGAAGCCTTCGGCGTCCACATCAAGCATATTCAACGCCTTATCGGCAACATCGGCACAAATGTGACCATTGCCTTTTACTTCCGCATAATCACGAACACGGCGTAGCAAACGGTTAGCAATACGTGGTGTGCCACGCGCACGTCTTGCCACTTCCAATGCACCTTCAGGTTCCATTGATAAACCTAAACAATCCGCGCTTCGCTGCACGATATCTTGGAGGTCTTTTATCTTATAAAACTCAAGGCGCTGAGTAATACCAAAGCGGTCGCGCAATGGTGACGTTAAAGAGCCCGCTCGGGTCGTCGCACCAATTAACGTAAATGGTGGTAAATCGATCTTAATAGAACGAGCGGCCGGACCTTCACCGATCATAATATCCAGTTGATAATCTTCCATCGCCGGATACAGCACCTCTTCAACCATCGGGCTCAAGCGGTGAATCTCATCGATGAACAACACATCGTTTTCTTCGAGGTTGGTTAACAGCGCGGCCAAATCGCCTGCTTTCTCAAGTACAGGGCCTGAAGTAGTGCGAATGTTCACTTCCATTTCATTGGCAACGATATTCGCAAGTGTGGTTTTACCCAAACCTGGGGGACCAAAAATCAAAAGGTGATCAAGTGCTTCGCTACGTAACTGAGCAGCTTTAATGAAGATCTCCATTTGGTCACGGACATGGTCCTGACCTTGGTAATCCGCTAATTTTTTTGGCCGAATAGCACGATCAATGACATCTTCATCACGAAAGGCAGGGTTTTCTGGCGCGATTAAACGATCGGCTTCAATCATCTTTTTACCTTGAAAAATGGTTACCTGAGAGAATAATGCCGCTCGTTTAACAGCAAGTGGCATATTTCTATATCTCGTCATCCTGTACAGCGACGAAGGAGCGTGATACAGGATCTTCTATCCGAGCGATTTATGGTCAAATTGTTTCATTAACCGCTCAGCGTGCTGCTATTAGATTCCCAGTCTCGCCAGGCTCGCTGGAATGACACAAAAAACATCGTTAAGCGATTGGCATTAACCTTAGAGAATGAGTTATCTTGAACAAATGTTCACTGTGCAACCAGCGTTACACCATTGATTTTAGAGCTTCACGGATCATTTGCTCACTGCTCATGTCCGGTTTAGCGATCTGAGATACCACTTTCGACGCTTGAGTCGGCTTGTAACCTAGAGCTAGAAGCGCACTGATTGCCTCTTCTTCTGCGTTGTTGGATGTTGCACCAGAATCCGCAGGAGCAGCATCCGTAAATGGCGTAAATAGATCGCCAGCGCCCCACCCTTTCAAGCGGTCTTTCATTTCAACAACCAATCGCTCTGCGGTTTTCTTGCCAACGCCTGGAAGCTTAACCAGCGTAGAAACGTCTTCATGTTCCACACAAGTAACAAATTGCGTTGCTGTCATACCAGAGAGAATACCAAGACCGAGTTTAGGACCAACGCCATTGGCTTTGATCACTTCACGGAAAAGTGCTCGTTCTTTTACTGTGTTGAAACCGTATAGCAATTGCGCATCCTCACGGACAACAAAGTGAGTATAAATAATGGCTTCTTCGCCAACATTTGGCAGTTCGTAAAAACAGCTCATTGGCATCTGGACTTCATAACCAATGCCATTAACTTCAATTAATACTTCAGGTGGTTGTTTTTCAATCAGTATGCCACGAAGACGTCCAATCACTATAAATACTCTTTGGAAATGAATTTGCGACAGGATAATAAAGAACTGGATAGACATCCAGTTAATTTTAACGGTAGCGCCCTTTTCTGGCACTGGTTGCTTTGCCCGCTAACGCAACGAGAGTCTTGTTAGTATTGGCATGACAAATCGCCACACCTAAAGCATCGGCTGCATCCGCTTGAGGCTTGGCGGGCAATTTAAGCATCTGCTGAACCATATGCTGAACTTGCGCTTTGTCCGCGCCACCAGTGCCGACGACAGCTTGCTTAATAAGACGAGCCGCGTATTCAAATACCGGCAACTCCGCATTCACCGCAGCAACAATTGCACTGCCACGAGCTTGGCCAAGTTTTAGCGCTGAATCCGCGTTTTTGGCCATAAACACTTGCTCGATCGCGAAAACGTCCGGTTGAAACTGGGTAATGATTTCCGTGACGCCTGCATAAATCTGTTTAAGCCGACCCGGAAGTTCTTTTTCTGAAGTACGAATGCAGCCACTACCAAGGTATTGCAAGTGGCGCCCATTTTGACGAATGACCCCATAGCCGGTAATGCGCGAACCTGGGTCAATGCCCAAAATAATTGACATGAATGTTCCTAAAAATGAGGCCTAATTCGGCCTCAGTCTTTTTATTATTACTTGCTAACTTCGGAGCAAATACCGCTCCCGACACCTTGAGTTTAATCTAGCGTAGCCGCAACGTCGTCAGAGATATCACCATTGTGATAAACCTCTTGAACGTCGTCCAGATCTTCCAAAGCGTCAATCAAACGAAGTAGTTTTGGCGCAGTATCCGCGTCCAAATCTGCTTTCGTAGATGGGATCAGCGACACCTCAGCGTTCTCTGCCTCAAACCCTGCGGCATCAAGAGCATCTTTTACGAGTCCAAAATCGCCTGGGGCCGTGTAGACATCAATCGAGCCATCTTCTGCCGTTTCAATGTCATCAGCACCACTTTCTAATGCTACTTCCATTACCGCATCCTCATCTAAACCTGGGCCATATGAAATCACGCCTTTCTTGTCGAAAAGATAGTTGACGCTACCATCCGTCCCCAGATTGCCGCCTGACTTTGAGAATGCATGGCGTACGCCAGATACCGTACGATTTCGGTTATCCGTCATACATTCGACCATGACCGCCGTACCACCTGGACCATAACCTTCATAGATCACGGTTTCCATGTTGTCGTCGCCTTCACCACCAGCACCTCGGCTGACTGCGCGGTTGACAGTGTCACGTGTCATGTTGTTAGACAGTGCTTTATCAATTGCTGCTCGCAAACGTGGGTTATTTTCTGGCTCACCGCCCCCCTCTTTTGCCGCAACAACGATTTCACGGATTAATTTAGTAAAGATTTTGCCGCGCTTCGCATCTTGCGCTGCTTTACGGTGACGAATATTCGCCCATTTACTATGACCAGCCATAATTCACCTTTTAATGTATTTTGACGCTTAATAACAAAACATGTTCTAAAAGCGTTGCTTGGGAAATTGCTTTGGAAGTTTCTTGGGTTTATTTAAACAAAAACTCCCGCAGTTGCGGGAGTTTTCTTCAAATGTTGTGCGCTTATTCTGCGTCTTTTTCTTTCGCTGCAGTTACTGCGATAGCTAGCTCTTCTAGCGCTGCTGGGTTCGCAATACTTGGTGCGTCTGTTAGTAGACACGCCGCTGCTGTTGTTTTAGGGAACGCGATAACATCACGGATGTTCTCTGTGCCACATAGCAGCATTACTAGACGGTCTAGACCAAATGCAAGACCAGCATGTGGAGGCGTACCGAATTTCAGCGCATCAAGCAGGAAGCCGAACTTAAGCTGTTGCTCTTCAGGTGTGATACCTAGAATATCAAATACGGCTTCTTGCATATCTGCGTTGTGGATACGAACAGAGCCGCCGCCCACTTCGTAGCCATTTAGAACCATATCGTAAGCGTTAGAATTTGCCGCAGCAGGGTTTGCTTTTAGCTCTTCTGCAGTCACACCTAGAGGCGATGTGAATGGGTGGTGCATCGCGTGTAGGTTGCCTTCGTCATCTTCTTCGAACATTGGGAAGTCAACAACCCATAGTGGAGCCCATGCAGACTCATCCGTTAGCTCTAGGTCTTTACCTAGTTTCAAACGTAGCGCACCCATTGCTTCTGCAACGATACCCGCTTTATCAGCGCCAAATAGGATAATGTCACCAGATTCCGCTTGAGTACGATCTAGAATGCCGTTGATCACGTCTTCATTTAGGAACTTAGCGACTGGAGATTGGATACCTTCCATGCCCGCTGCACGGTCATTAACCTTCATCCAAGCTAGACCTTTCGCACCGTAGATGCCAACGAATTCACCGTAGCCATCAATTTGCTTACGAGTCAAAGATGCACCACCTGGAACGCGAATAACGGCAACGCGGCCTTTTTCGTCGTTTGCTGGACCTGAGAATACTTTGAACTCAACATCTTTCACTAGGTCAGCAACGTCTACTAGTTCCAGTGGGTTACGTAGGTCTGGCTTGTCAGAACCGAAACGACGAATCGCTTCGCTGAACGGCATTACTGGGAATTCACCTAGGTCAACATTTAGTAGCTCTTGCCACATTTCACGAACCATTTTCTCAGTCGTTGCACGAACTTGGTCAGCCGTCATGAATGACGTTTCGATATCGATCTGAGTGAATTCTGGTTGACGGTCAGCACGCAAGTCTTCATCACGGAAACACTTAACGATTTGGTAGTAACGGTCAAAACCAGACATCATTAGAAGCTGTTTGAATAGCTGTGGAGACTGAGGAAGCGCGTAGAAGCTGCCTTTGTGAACACGGCTAGGTACTAGGTAGTCACGAGCGCCTTCTGGTGTCGCTTTTGTTAGTACTGGTGTTTCAATGTCTAGGAAGCCGTTGTCATCTAGGAAACGACGAACAAAGCTAGACGCTTTAGCACGTAGCTTGATGCGGTCGCTCATTTCTGGACGACGTAGATCTAGGTAACGGTACTTCAGGCGCTGCTCTTCAGAGTTCTTTTGGTTGAAGTCTAGAGGCAGAACATCAGAACGGTTGATGATTTCAAGACCTTTCGCAAGGATCTCAACTTCACCTGTTGCCATGTCTTTGTTTGCTTGGCTCTCTGGGCGAACGCGCACTTCACCCGTTAGTTTGATACAGAATTCATTACGAAGTGTGTTCGCCACTTCATACGCATCCGCCATATCTGGATCAACAACTACCTGAACGATACCTTCGCGATCTCGCATATCAATAAAAATAAGACCGCCTAAATCACGACGACGGTTAACCCAGCCGCAAAGTTCTACAGTTTGTCCTGCAAGGGACTTGTTCAGGTGACCACAGTAATGGGTACGCATAATGAAATTCCCAATCTCTCAAATGTTGTTAACTACGCTCTGTCAGCCTCATTGCTAAGCAGAGTAAAGATTCAGTTATACGCTGAATGTCCACGAAAATCGACTACTCAACATACAATTACGTGTGTTTTATCATTCACTGGTGCTTTTTAGTACAACAAATGTTCAAAAGCGCACCAAAGCGAAAAAATTGGGGAGGATTATAGCGTGAAATTACCTATTTCAGCAAAACTCTCGTAAAGTATTCACACGAGTAGCAAGCAGTAAAGAATAATGGATAACTTACCTCTTCGACTTGGATTGACAATGTGGTCACACAATCAATGGCAACAAAGTTTTTACGGCAGCGGGACAAAGCCCGCTGAACGTTTAGAAAGGTATGCGCAAGTGTTTCATACCGTGGAAGGCAACACGACATTTTATGCCACACCGACGCTCAATACAGTGCAAAACTGGAGAGCCGCAACCCACGATGATTTTCGCTTTACTTTCAAACTTCCTAAAGCCATCACTCATGAGCAAATGCTAAGAGGTTGCAGCGAACAACTGAGAGACTTCATGAAAGTCATGGAGCCTTTGCATGACCGTGTGGGCCAATGGACAATTCAATTGCCAGCCGCATTTGGTCCTGAACACCTTGTTCGACTGAAAAAGTTCTGTGCGAGCTTTCCACCTAACTTCCCTCTCGGTGTTGAGGTTCGCCATATGGCATTTTTCTCCAAAGGCGAAGAAGAGCGAGCACTTAACCAATGGTTAGTAGAGAATAATATTGACCGCATTATTATGGATAGCCGCCCAGTCTTTGCCGCTAAGCCCGACAATGAGGCGATTATTGATGCACAAATGAAAAAACCACGAGTACCTGTTCACGCCATTGCTACCGCTTCACACCCTTTGATTCGCTTTATTGGTCATCCAGAAGAACAGCAAAATTACGAGTTTTTTAAACCATGGCTCAACAAGTTGCCACAATGGATTGCCGAAGGTAAACAGCCATATGTCATGATCCATACCGCAGACAATATAATTGCGCCAGAGTTGGCCGCAAACCTATATAAAGACATACAAAAGCGTATCATGCTCCCTGAGTTAGCACCTTTCCCTGCTGACGATGGCAACTCGCAGTTACAGATGTTCTAACGCAACACATGACAGAGGCGCGAAATTCCCATAAAATACGCGCCTTTTTTGGTGCCTGACATTTTCAGGCGGCTTGTATGCAGAGACTTAGTTATGAACCCTAAGAGCAATCCAGATACTATTTTTTCGGCTCCAATCGATAAAATTGGGGATTTCACGTTCGATGAACGCGTAGCGGAAGTATTTCCTGACATGATTCAACGATCGGTACCGGGTTACAGCAATATCATTTCTGCAATCGGTATGCTGGCAGAGCGTTTTGTAAAACCTCACTCAAACATCTATGACCTTGGCTGTTCTTTGGGTGCTGCAACATTGTCTATGCGTCGCCATATCAAACAAGAAGGTTGCCAAATCATCGCAGTGGACAACTCTCCTGCGATGGTTGAGCGTTGTAAACTTCACGTCAACGCTTACCGCAGTGACACTCCTGTGGATGTAGTAGAAGCAGACATTCGCAATATCGAAATTGAAAACGCGTCAGTGGTGGTGTTGAACTTCACTTTGCAATTCCTCTCTCCAGAAGATCGTTACTCCTTGCTCGAGAAAATTTACGCAGGCCTGCGTCCAGGCGGCATTTTGATTCTATCGGAGAAGTTCGTCTTCGAAGATGAAGTGTCGAACGAACTGTTAATTGACCTTCACCACGACTTTAAACGTGCGAATGGTTATAGCGAACTAGAAATCAGCCAAAAGCGTAGCGCGATAGAAAACGTAATGCGCCCAGATTCAAAGAAAGAACATAAAGAGCGTTTCGCTAAAATTGGCTTTTCTAGCTACGACGTTTGGTTCCAATGCTTTAACTTCGGCTCCATGTTCGCGATTAAATAGACCATGCATACCAAGCCTGAACCATACCGATTTCGGCTTTTGTTAATAATTTATACCCATCAACTCAGCGATTGACTAACTATGTTTAACTTTGCAAATTTCTACCAATTGATTGCCCAAGACACTCGTCTTCAACCTTGGCTTAATGTGCTTCCGCAACAGCTAACGGATTGGCAAAATGCAGAGCACGGTGACTTTAGTCGCTGGTTGAAAGCCCTGAACAAAATCCCAGCGGGTAGACCGGACAACATCGACATTGTTGATTCTGTCACGATTTCAAACAATGAGCCGATGCCTCAAGGGGAACTTAAAAAGCTAGAAAGCTTACTTCGTACATTCCATCCTTGGCGCAAAGGCCCATACCACGTACACGGCATCCATATTGATACTGAGTGGCGCAGTGATTGGAAATGGGACCGCGTGCTTCCGCATATTTCACCATTAAAGAATCGCAGCGTACTCGATGTTGGTTGTGGTAACGGCTACCACATGTGGCGCATGCTAGGCGAAGGTGCACGCTTAACTGTCGGTATCGATCCATCTCACCTGTTCCTGATTCAGTTCGAAGCAATTCGTAAACTAATGGGCGATGACCAACGTGCACACCTACTGCCATTGGGCATTGAACAACTACCTAAGTTAGAAGCGTTCGATACGGTATTCAGCATGGGCGTGCTTTACCATCGCCGCTCGCCTCTCGATCATTTAGTGCAACTAAAAGATCAATTGGTATCTGGTGGTGAACTCGTATTGGAAACACTCGTGATTGAAGGTGATGAGAATGCAGTACTGGTCCCGACTTCTCGTTACGCGCAAATGCGTAATGTCTATTTCTTCCCTTCAGCAAAAGCCCTAAAAGTGTGGCTAGAATTGGTCGGTTTTGAAGATGTTCGTATCGTTGATGAAAACATCACGTCCGTAGACGAACAACGTACCACAGATTGGATGACGCATAACTCTCTACCTGACTACTTAGATCCGAACGACCCAAGCAAAACTGTAGAAGGCTATCCTGCCCCTCGCCGCGCGGTTCTTGTCGCTCGCAAATCATAATTCGCTGAGATTCCTGACATTGTCTTAACTCATTTTACGAGTTAAGACATTACCCTCTTTCCTCGTAATGAGCGAGTTTGTTTTTTGAATCCATTTTTCACGTCAAAATATAAGCACGCTCTAAATAAGGATGCGCTTTTATGTCCTTGATTTTTGGCTTTTCATCACTATTCCTCAAACAATAAGTAATAGAGAAACATTCTTACTTGTGAGGCTTTATCGATATAAGCTAAACTCCTAAAAAATAAACAACTTAATCCAATCCCAAGGTTTTCAATGTTATTACGATTGACCCCGATTGTTGCCATCGCCTTACTATCTGGATGCTCACTAACCAAAGGCGAACAGTACCACCAAGAAACGTTAGCGGCGATTCAAAATTCAGAAGCGAATGTCAATAATCGCATTACCAACCTAGAGCTACAGCTCAGCAACCAATCGGACTATATCGACAGCCTTGAAGAACAAGTCGATAAACTACAGGTTGAACTTCTTACATTTCGCGATGAAGCAATGGCAGAAGTAAAAAAACCGAAAGAGCCGATTATTGTCCAATCTCCCGCTCCTGTGGAACCAACCCCAACTCACGATATTGTCCTTGGCTCTATCGAAAAGGTCACGGTAGAGTCGATTAAGCAAACTTTTGATGCACGTATCGACACTGGTGCCGCGACGTCGTCTTTAAATGCCGTTGATATTGAAGAGTTCGAAAGAAATGGTAAAAAATGGGTCCGATTCCACTTAGCAGACACCAGTAAATCCGAAGAAGAGAAAAGTACTTGGATCGAAGCTCCTGTCATTCGCTACGTCAAAATCCGCCAGGTTACCAGTGAAGAGTTAGAACGCCGCGCTGTGGTAGAACTTTGGGTGCGCGTTGGAAAAATTCATGAAAAAGCGCAATTTACGTTGGCAGATCGCTCACATATGAACCATCCTATTTTACTGGGTAGAGAATTTATGCGCGACATAGCACTTGTCGATGTAAGTCGTACCTATATCCAAACGGACGAAGATAAAAAATAATAAGGTAGATTATGACGTCAAAAATACCGTTTTACCTTTCTATCATCTTATTGGTGATTGCGGGCATTGCTCTGAGTGTTTTCAGACATGAAAACTACGGCGTGCCTTGGACGCCAGGCGAAACTCGCCAGGTATGGGATGTAGAAGCTCGTATTGAGTTCAATGCTAACGGCAACGAAGTAAAAGCGTCACTTGCAGCACCTCATACACAAAGTGGTTACACACTTATCGGTGAATCTGCTTCCTCATCAGGTTATGGCGTTTCCTACATCAATGACGATTCAGGCCGTCGTGCAGAATGGTCAATTCGCCAAGCTCAAGGGCCACAAACCATATACTACAAAGCCCAGTTCTTAGTAGACCCTCAGGCTAAAGTCACTCCTTTACCGCCAACGGAAGACATTACGCCACCAACGCTATCAGCACCACAAGCAGCAGCGGCAAATGCCCTTATCGAACGTGCGATGAGTCGCTCAGCCGATAATGTGACGTTTACTCGTGAGCTTATCAAAGCGCTTAATGACCCAGATAGCCAAAACTCGTCGCTACTACTGAACGATTTCAGCCGTACTGATGCACTGCATAATATTTTGCTTACCGCAGGTATACAGAGCAAAACCGTCGGTGTTATCGAACTAGAAGATGGTCGTCGACGCCAAACAATTCAACCAATGGTTCAGGTTTGGTCAGGTAAAGATTGGGTACTGTTTTCGCCAAAATCCGAACAAAAAGCAGTGAAACCCAACTTGTTAGTGTGGGATGAATCAAACGTATCCTTACTTGACCTTGTTGGTGGTAAAAATAGCCAAGTGCATTTCTCGATGATTAAGCAAGAAATGACACCACAACAAGCTACAAACAACAAAATAGAAGCAGATGGATTACTGAATATTTCAATTCATAGCCTACCTTTGGAAGAGCAAGCGATGTTCAAAACCATCATGCTCATCCCTATTGGTGCTCTGATCGTTGTGTTCTTGCGTGTGATTATCGGCCTGAAAACATCCGGTACCTTCATGCCTGTGTTGATTGCCGTTGCTTTTGTTCAAACTCAACTATTAACGGGTATTGTCGGTTTCTTGCTAATTGTAGGTACAGGCCTGATTATTCGAAGCTATTTGTCTAGGTTGAACTTATTGCTGGTAGCAAGGATATCTGCGGTCATTATTACCGTTATTATGATCATCTCGGTGTTCACCGTTGTTGCGTTTAAAATGGGCTTAACAGAAGGCCTAACAATTACCTTCTTCCCTATGATCATCTTGTCTTGGACGATTGAACGTATGTCAATCCTATGGGAAGAAGAAGGTGCGAAGGAAGTTGCTCTGCAAGGTGGTGGTTCATTGCTGACAGCAGTATTAGTTTACCTTGCAATGACGAACTCATACATTCAACACTTAACCTTTAACTTCATTGGTCTACAGTTGATTGTTCTGGCCGGTATTCTATTACTAGGTACTTACACAGGTTACCGCCTCACTGAGCTACGACGCTTCAAACCACTAGCGGAGGACTAAACGATGTTCGAAAGTTTTACTTCGCCGTCTAAGCTTCGCCATAAAGGCATTATGGGGATGAACAAGCGTAACCACAGCTATATTGGCCGTTACAATGATCGTTCTAAATACCCACTTGTCGATGACAAGCTAAAGACCAAAATTATTGCACAGGCAGCAGGAGCAACAGTTCCTGCCCTGATCGGTGTCATTCATAACCAAGCTGAAGTTAAGACTATCCACAAAATGGTTGAGAACTGGCCTGGTTTTGTAATCAAACCTGCACAAGGTAGTGGCGGTAAAGGCATTCTGGTTGTTACGTCTCACAAAAACGGGGTATATACCAAACCCTCCGGCTCTACAATTGGTAGGGATGAGGTCGAGCGTCACATTAGTAATGCGCTTGCTGGCCTTTTCTCTCTTGGTGGTAAAAATGACGTTGCTGTGGTTGAAAACTTAATCAAGTTTGATGACTGTTTTGATGGCTTCAGTTATGAAGGCGTACCAGATGTTCGGATCATCGTATTTAAAGGTTATCCAGTTATGGCGATGATGCGCTGTTCTACAGCGGCTTCCGACGGCAAAGCAAACCTTCATCAAGGTGCCGTAGGAGTAGGCATTGACATCGCGACAGGTAAAGCCGTCAGAGCGGTGCAGTTCGATCATCCAGTGACTCATCACCCTGATACAGGTAAAGACCTTTCGACCCTTCAAGTACCGCATTGGGAGCGCTTGCTGGAGCTTGCGTCAAGTGCCTGGGAAATGACAGGTTTGGGATACATGGGTACGGATATGGTGCTGGATAAAGATGAAGGACCTATGGTTTTAGAGCTTAACGCTCGCCCTGGTCTGGCAATCCAAATCGCTAATGGTGCAGGCTTGCTTCCTCGTTTGAAACACATAGAGAGCCTTGGCACACCTGCTGAGTATCCAAAACCGATTGAACGCGTCGCTTACGCAGCAGAGCAGTTCGGTGTGAAGCCGTTGTTCTAACCCTCCGACCTAATGTTCGTTATTACTCGCCAGTAATTGTCATGATTACTGGCGTTTTTGTTCCCGCATCCAAAAACCTTGCACTTGCTCTCCTTATTAAACACATCCTTCTCATATATAAGTTGAATCAATGATCGAGCTAACAAAATCAACATAGATCGTTTCTTTTCTACTTTGCCTTTTGAGTATGATGAGAGCTCCCCTTACTCAACTTGAGAGGTTGGGAAATGCTAATAAAAGAAACAAATAATGATGAACCAGAGCTTGAAGAACAAGAGAGCTTAGACCAACACCTACAACGCTTGTCTGAGCTTTCTGTCCAAGCACTTGAAGAGCTTGCTGAAATGATCGAAGTCAGGGACGATATTCCAGAGGAATAAACGTCGCTTCCTCATTAAGTTCCGTTAATAAGCCGAGACTGCCGTCCTACAGTCTCGGCTTATCTTATGTATTTCGAAGCCTGCCTCGTAAACAGATACAAAAACGCCCGCGTTCATTGCGGGCGTTTTGTTAGATTCGCAGTTTACGATTCAAACTCTTCAATCATCTCTTGTGCTTCAGTCTTAGGCTTATCCGTTTGACCAAAACCACGCAAGCCAACCACGTGTACGTGTTCGTGATCTTTAAACACCTTACGCACCAGTTTGTAGGTCGTACCTTTCTCTGGGCTGATGTTTTCAGGCGCCGCGATAAGAAGCTGCATATCCAGACGGTCGCACAATTCGAACAATGTCGCGATCGATTTCGCATCCAGACGCGCGGCTTCATCCAAGAAGAGCAGACGACAAGGCACAATGTCTTTGCTGCGTAGACGACGAGACTCTTCTTCCCAGCTTTGAACAACCATAAGAAGGATTGACTGACCGGTACCGATCGCTTCACCTGTTGATAGCGCGCCAGACTCAGCCTGTAGCCAACCATCTGTACCACGGTTCACTTCTACACTTAGCTCTAGGTAGTTACGGTAATCCAGTAGCTCTTCACCCAGAACTTGAGGTGAACGTTGACCCATATCGATGTGTGGGTTCACGCGTTGGAACAGTTTCGCCATTGCTTCAGAGAAGGTAAAGCGAGTCGATTCAAACAGGTCTTTATGCTGCTCTTGTTGTGTCGCTAGGCCGTTCAGTAGCACTTCGTGACTTTCGCGGATCTTCACGTTTAGACGTACGCCCTTCACCTGACCAAACGAGATGTTCGACAGGCCTTGGTTCAGCATACGAATACGGTTTTGCTCACGTTGAATCGTCTTCTTGATAATGCTCGCTACTGACTCAGAGCTGATCGCTAGACGGTTTTCACGTTGGGTTAGCTCTTCCGTTAGACGCGCCAGCTCGACTTCCATCTCTTCGATTGCTTCAACTGGGTCATCAGTACGGATGATATCCTGACGAATACGCTCACGAAGGTGTTGGTATACAGCAATATAGAACAGAACTTTACGCTCTGGACGTGCGTTATCTTCTGATAGACGCAGCGCATCACGCAGGTCGTCATTGTTCGCAACCGCTAGACGCAGCGCACCCAGTGATTTATCCGACATCGAACGCAGTTCATCCGCTGACATGTAAGCCAGTTCACGCTTGTGTAGACGACGCTCAACATCATTCTCACGCGCCAGACGAAGTACTGAACACCAGCCAGCTTTCGCAGCAACCACGAACGTACGCAGCTCAACGTATTCTTTCTGAACTTTCTTCAGACGTTTTGCCAAGCCTTTCATCTCTAGTTCAGTAGAGGTGATCGTGCGCTCGTATTCGCTCTTACGGCTGCGAGACGTGTGTAGACGCTCGTGCAATTCGTCACGACGACGCATTGCGCGCTCTTCTGCACCTTCGTCAGCGTTCACGCCAAACTCTTGAAGCTCTTGTTTGAACTCTTGAACCGTTTCCAGTTTCGCTTGGTGTGAACTCTTCAATGATGCCAATACTTGGTTGTATTGGTTCATTTGACCTTGCGATTGCTTCAACTCTTCACGAGAGCGAGTACGCATTTTTTCAGCTTGAACCAGTTTAGCTTTTAGCTGCTCACTCAGTTCGCTACTCTTGTTCAGTAGGTCTACTGAATCAGAGTAAGCGAAGTAGTGACGACGTTCAACGAGATCCGAGAGTGCAAAGATTTGCTTCTTAAGATCTTGTAGCCGCTCGTCTGCCGCTTTGTATTCTGCTTCTAGTGCATCGAATTGCTCTGGGTCAGCATCAAGTGCAGACACAATATTCTCTAATTGCGCGACGGCTTTTGCATGGTTGCTTAAGAAGTTCTTCGCCTCTGCAAGCTGAGCGATTTTCTCTTCTAGCTCATCAAAACGCGCTTGCAATGACTCATCTTCAACAAGCACCATGTGTGACGCTAGCTTGTCCAGAGAAGACAACGCTTGCTTGCTGGTTTGAAGCTGAGAACGTTGTTGTTGCTCTTTCGCATCTAGATCCGCCAGCACGCGAGCAATTTGGTTACGCTTATCACGAATAGTTGCCAGTGCTTGTTCTGGATCGGCGTCAAAAGCAACCTGAATGTGGTTAGACACAAATAGGTTAAACGCTTGGTACAAGCGCTGCATTTTCTGAGAATCAAACGCCGCTTTCGCGTGTTTCTCTACCACTTCTTCTCGTTCGTTACGCAGCAACTCTAGACGCTGCTCACGTGCCGCACGGCCAAACAATGGGATCTCAGGCAAGCGAGAGTAACGCATTTGGCGATCGTTCATACGAACGCAAACCGCGCCCTCTAACTCTTCTGCATCGAACGAGCTGTCATCAAAGGCATCGATGTCACCTTCAATGATGTACAAGTCTTCTGGACAGTCGTCTAGCTCTACCAGTTTCTCTTCGATGCCTGACAAGTCAGAAACAACGATAGCGTGACGAGCCGGACCGTACATCGCACTGAAGTAAGGCGCGTCATCAATCGTGATGTCATCGTAGATCTCAGACAGCAATACGCCGCCCAGTGTATCTGCCAAACCTTTCAGGCGAGGGTCATTTGAACCACCAGGAGAAGCAAGACGCTCAATCTCAGAGTCTAGCTGGCTACGGCGCTCAGCAAGCTTATCTTTAGCTAAAGACAGCTCCCTTTCTTGTTCAAGGACAACTTGCATGTGGTTCATTACCGCATGGCGATCCTCAAGCTCTTCACCGCTCTGCTCTCTCAGTTTCTCTAGCGCATCGTTCGCCGCAATCCAAGCTGGTGCTATTGCTTCAAGCTTACTGATTTCTGCCACCGCGTTTTGCTCTAGACGGCGCTGTTCACCACGCTGATCACGAACTTCTTCTTGAGCTATCTCTACTGATTCGATTTGCGTCGCATGACGTTCACGTTCTTGTTCAAACGTAACCTCATCGGTTAGTTCAACGTGATATTGCTTTTTGTATTCAGCAACCAGTTCACGTGCTTGACGCTGCTGGTTAAGGCTGCGTTCGAGATCACGGTGTTGTGCTCGCCATTGCTGTTCGTTTTGTGCGATTTGTTGTGACTCACGCGCTTTCGCAATTGCGGTTTTCGCATGTTCAGACGCGTCTTTGCGCTCAACTTGACCAACAATGCTTTGTACCAGTTTAAGCGCGGTTTCAAACTGCTCTGCCGCTGCAGAAGACATGTCCAGTTTGTGCTTAACCGATAGCAACGCATTGGTGCTTTCTGACTCTTTGTTCTTAAGCTCAGAGACAAGCGCTTGAGCCGATTCTGCCGTTAGGCTGTCATCGCCAAGTAGCTGCTTCGCTTTCTCCAGCGCTTGAACTGCTTGTTGATATTGAAGGGCGCGAGTTTGCTGAACGTCAAGAGCTTGCTGGTAATCAGCAAGTTGCGTCTTAAGGCTATCCACCTCTTCTTCTGCAACGGTAGCTTGCTCTTCAGCCATCATCACGCGTTCTTGCGCTTCTTCGACTACCATCATTTGTTCTTCAAGACGCTCGCTCAGCTCTTCAAGATCTTCTTGGTAGCGTTCGATCTTCTCTTGCTGACGCAGCGCGTTTT
Organism: Vibrio sp. YT-17; assembly: GCF_033337375.1. Lineage (NCBI taxonomy): Bacteria > Pseudomonadati > Pseudomonadota > Gammaproteobacteria > Vibrionales > Vibrionaceae > Vibrio > Vibrio sp. YT-17. The sequence continues at coordinate 40,054 of NZ_JAWOQP010000008.1, read as the reverse complement.
GCACCAGTTGCAAGTGATCAGAAGCCGCTTGGTAGTCTTGCTCTAAAGAAGATTCTGACTCGATCAGCAGTTCCAGCTCTTCTTGAACGCGGTTAAGCAGATTGTTTTGCTCAATCAAGGTCTCGCGAGAACCAAATAACTCTGAACGCAAAGACAATGTCTGTTCTAGTTTTTTACGGCGCTCGTTGGCATGGCGCATATAGTCCGCTGCCACGTAGTTGGTCGACTCTGTAATCAAGTGTTTGAACAAGTCACGGTCTGCTTGCGTGGTTTTGATCGCTTCTAGCGTCATGCGGTTTTCACGCAGTGCCGATTCCATATCTTGGAACGCTTTTTTCACGCCGCCGTTTTGTGGCAAAAGGTAGTCACGTAGCGAGCGGGTAATCGCACTTGAGATACCACCGTAAAGCGATGCTTCGATCAGGCGGTAGAATTTAGAACGGTCTCCAGAGTTACGCAGTTTCTTCGGAATCACACCGAATTCAAACATTTGCGCGTGGTAATCCACGATAGAAGAGAACGCTTTGAACTGAACGCCTTCAAATTCCGCGATCGATTCTTTTACTTCGTTGATTTGACGTACACGAGCTTGAGTCGCAGATACGCTTTCAACCAAAATATCCGTTGGTTTCACATGGCTTGGAAGACCTTGGATAACAAACGGTTTGATGTCTACTTTCTTATCACGACCCGCAACTTGCTGCAGTTTTACTGCAAACAATAAGCGTTGGTTACGTGAGTTCACCACGTCCAACGCCGCATAACATGCGCCCGGCTGTAGCTTACCGTACAAACCTTTGTCGCGAGACGATTGGCTGCTGCCTGCTTCTGTCGTGTTACGGAAGTGCAGTAGCGTTTGGTCAGGAATCAATGCGGTGATGAACGCCGCCATTGTGGTTGATTTACCTGCACCGTTACCACCTGATAGCGTGGTGACCAGACCATCGATGTCAAACGTACGGGCAAAGAAGCCGTTCCAGTTGACCATGGTCAGCGATTGGTATTTACCGCGTTCAATCATGCTCATGCTTCACCCTCTTCTGTTGTTTCTTCTTGGGCTTGGTCGTCTTGATCTTCTTCAGACAATAAGCTGCCTTGGCTTGGCTCTTTGGTGTGCACTACTGCTTCACCATCACGGATCAGACGCAGCTGCGCTTCACGCATGTCATCGCCAATACGTACATCGGCACCAAAGCGGAATACCGCTTCACTGATGCTGAATTTACCGGTTTCACCGATGTTGATGATCATGCCTAGGCGACGCAGACGACGAAGTGACGTACGTACTTTTTCAAACAGCTTTTCTTTATCAAGGTCAGAACCGGTAGCACGGTTCGTCACTAGCTTCATCAGCTTATTTTCATCTGCTAGAGCAAGCAGTTCGTCGTACAGCTCTTGGTTAGTGAAGATGCCTTCGTGCGCAAGACGCTCTGGGCTTAGGTAAAGGAAACACAGTACCTTACCCACCAGCATATCCAGTTCAGAAAGAACACTACGGCCAATCAGAGATGTTGAACGTGGACGAAGGTAGAAGAAACCTTCTGGCGCTTTCACCAATTCGGTGTTGTAGCGTTGGTAGAAAGAAGAAAGCTCAAGTTCGAAATCCGACAACAACGCGTGGTTGTCTAGATCTTCACTTGAGATATGACGCCCTGCTCGAAGCATGCTGTCTAGCGCTGGGAACAGAGGGTTAGAAATTGCTTTTGCCAGATTCTCTGACATGTATTCATTAGTATCGGTCGATGACATTCGCTTGTACCTTTGCCCCAAATTCGTTGATTGCTTTCCAGTCTGGTTGAATCGCTTGGTAATCCGATTCTGAATACCCTAGACGTACAGCTTGATCGACGATAATGCGAGCTAAATCAAAATGATGAGAGTAAGGGTGCTGTGCAAGGTAATCTCGCAGTACCACACTCAAATCGATTGGTGTGCCTTGATCTTTATGCGCTTTTAGCATGTCACCAATTCGTTCAGACAGCTCATCATTGACTTGTTGAAACTCTTCGTATTCTACTTCCATCGGAACTTGACCCGTGACCTCATCATCACGCAGTACTAGGGCCTCATCACGAAGGTCAGAAAGCCTCTCCGCATCTGCATAAGTCAGATACCAAGGCGCATCGAAGTAATCTTTGACGGATTGACGCAGACGCGAGCTAAACGCACGGTTCTTATCCATATCGATTGCAGTACGAATAAACTTGTGCACGTGTCGGTCGTAACCAATCCAAAGGTCGATCGCTTGCTGGCCCCAGCTTGTGATTCGGTCCAGCTTCATTTGCAGACCAAACAAGGCTTCTTCGATAAACTCCAGCTCAGGGTCACCGTAAACAATTTCTTGAATATCGAGGATCTGAGTTTGCAGTTCATCACTGGCGGCTTGCAGCGTATCTTGAAGTTCACGCAACGTGCTTGATGTTTCTGACAGAAGTGCTTCACAGTTGTTGATCGCTTCGCGCCAGTCTTTGTTAAGCAGGTCAGCAATCTGTTGTTTCACTGACTGTTGCTGCTCATCCATAACACGTTGGTTGAGGTCAATTTGATCGAAAATTTCGCCTACAGAATATTTTAAAACACCGTATACGTTTTTCTTCCAGTGACCCGGTGTGCCACCTTTTTGTGCTGCCTCAATCGCTTTCGCCATTTCATCCGCTACCATGGATAGCTGGATAGATAGACGCAGTTTTGAGAACTCACGATGACGCACGTAGTAGTCGGTTATTCCTATCGCTAATGGCGACAAGCGGTAAATGCTCGCTCCGTCAGTAATTTCACTGACAAAACGGCTCATAAGACGCTGCTTAACCATCTCGTTGATCGCATTGTTCGCACGAAAAGCGGAGGCTTCGCCGGTCTCATCAAATAGTCGAGTGACGATGGCAAATGCATCATGCAGTTCACCTTCACCCAGTTCTTCATCGAACCTTTCATTACTCAGTACGGCAATGGCTATCAAAAATGCCAATCGCTCTGTGGTCAGGTTCAACGAGAAATCGTGCTGCTTAACCCAGCCAACCAGCTCATCGATTGGTTGCTCTGCAGCATTGAGAGTCATCTCACTCATTGTTATTCCTGTTTATCGTTCTTTTTAGCCCACACATGAATGTAGCGGCCTAATGAGAGGTATGGCTCTTGTCGACAAAGTTGTTTTTCTAGCGCCAACACATCTTCAAACTCGTAATCACCCATGTATTCCATATTGCCTATGTAATCACTAAATGAGCGAATACCAGATTTGCCACAAATATTAAAACCTGAATTTTCTATCCACTGGTAGACTTCTTCAGGTTTTAAGCCTTTTTGCGGCTGTAGTTTAAATCTTTTTCGGTGAGGCATGCCGTCTAATATATGAGGAATGTTGCCACAAACCACGTTTTTATAGACTAAACCGTGGTGGTTGTAGAACATGACTGATGCGATGCCTCCCGGTTTTACTTGTTCTAGAACTGTTTCAAGTGCGGCCTTAGGATCAACAAGCCACTCCATCACAGCGTGGAACATAACCAGATCGACCTGTCCATCCATATGTTCACCGATGGATTGGACAGGCGAATGAATCAGGCGATACTGCTCAAGCAAACCGTTTTTTTCAATATCCTGCTTAGCCAACTGCAGCATTTCCGAAGATAGATCACATAAAGCGATTCGATGTCCGAGCTTAGCAAGCTTTTGCGACATTTGTGCCAAACCACCACCAGCGTCTAACACTTCTAGGGGTTGCTGGTCAGCATCTAATTCACTTAGAATCTGTAGAAAATCTTCCCACACAATGATTTGGCGGATCTCCCCTTTATCGGAGCCGTAAATATTTTTTGCAAATTTGTGGGCGATATCGTCGAAATTGCGGTCTTCTGTCACTTCTGCTGAGTTATCATAACGGATTGTGCCGCTATTCTGGCACAAGGAAAGCAGGAATAAAGAGGGATACCCTCATTTTTATTATCAATTGATGTTTTTTCGGACTATTTATGTATGTTTGAGCTGAAAAAAGTAGTGTCAGCCATGCTTATGCCCCTTCCGGCATTGCTGCTGATAGGCTTGTTGGGTCTTGCTCTCATTAGTTTTACTACAAAACGTAAAACTGGCTGCTTCGTTGTTCTATTCTCTTTTGTTGGCATTTTTCTTGTTGCCTTCCAACCTGTTTCAACCAAGCTTCTTATGCCGTTAGAGCGAGAGCATAAAGCCTTTTTGCCAGTTTCTGGCACCATCGACTACGTGATGGTTTTAGGGAATGGTCATGTTATCGATGACGAAATTCCACCCACCTCGCAGTTAAGCCGTGCAGCATTAATGCGCTTAACTGAGGGCATTCGTATTTTAAGAATGTATCCAGGCGCGAAATTAATCTTATCCGGCTATGCTGGCGGATCTGAAATTAGCCACGCGCGAATGATGGCGAACGTTGCCCTTGCGTTGGGAGTCGCGAAATCCGATATCATTTTATTAGAAGATGCGAAAGATACGTGGGAAGAGGCGCGTCAAGCGGCTGCATTCGTTCAACAAAAGGAAATTGTGTTAGTCACTTCTGCGAGTCACATGAGCCGTGCATTGTATGAGTTCAACGCAGCAGGCATTAAACCAATCCCAGCCCCGACCAACTTCTTAGCTATTAGCGAGATAAGTCAACCTTGGGATAAATACTCACCTAAAGCGCGTTACTTAGAACAAACAGAGCTTTATTGGCATGAGTACTTGGGCAGTATTTGGCAAAGGTTGCGTGATACTGTCGGCCAAACACCAATGGTTGAAGCAAACTAGTATTATCTTGAAGCCACAAAAAAGGAGAGCCGAAGCTCTCCTTTTTCTTTTTACGATTGAGTTATGTTCAAACTAGTCACCAGCAAACATATAGCCCTCGCCGTGTACCGTTACAAAAATCTGTGGGTTCTTAGGATCGAACTCCATTTTTGCGCGCATACGTCGAATAAGAACATCAATGGTGCGGTCATTCGGCGCATCCACTCGATGGCTGATCATGTTCAAAATACGCTCACGACTTAACACCTGGTTAGGGTAAGACGATAATGCCACCAAAAGTTCATACTCTGCTTTAGTTAGTTTTACTGGCTCACCGTTGCGGCTAAGTGCGCGACGTTGAATGTCGAATGTCCACTCCCCAAAGCGCACAATGTGCTCTTCACTGGTTTCATTCGCTTTCGAGCTGCCACTGCGCGCTGCTGAAATACGCCACAGCAAGTTTTTAACGCGAACTAACAGCTCTCTCAGTTCAAAAGGTTTTGTCACATAATCGTCAGCACCCATTTCTAGGCCTACGATTTTATCAATGCTATCCGTGCGTCCTGTTACTAATATGATACCAATATCCGATTGGCTACGTAACTCACGAGTAAGCATCAGGCCGTCTTCACCAGGCAGGTTAATATCCAGCATGATCAGGTCTACATCGCCCGCTTGCAAAACTTCACGCATTTCTGCGCCACTCTCTGCTTCGCTGACTTGGTAGCCCTCATTTTGGAAATACCCCGCAAGCTTACTACGAGTTACAACATCATCTTCTACGACTAATACGTGATAGCTCATTTACACCACTTTTCTGTCTTCTTATTATCCAAGACGTATTCTATTCATAACTAGTAACATTTCTAGTCATAGATACATTAAAACGCAAGATTTAGCGTTTTTATTGATTCAAAACAAGCTTGCCCATTGCTATTAATAAACGGTCATTTTTGACCATAAAACATAACAATTATAGTTACTGCTATTCATTTTAATTGATTACACTTAGGGGATATCCCTAATTGACTTTGTGATGCATGACTTGAAGCATCATTCAGGAGCCCAAAATGCAAGAAGTGAAAGCTTTTAATGAAAAACGCGCTGAAATTTACTGGTGGTTTTCGAGCTTGTTCGCAAAAGAACTAACAGAGAAAGAATTGGAAGCCTATCACAGTGTTGAAATTCGCAGTTTTCTCGCAGGTTTAGGTGAAAATGAGTCGCTGAAACCAGCTGTTGATAGCCTAGTTGATGCATTGAATCGGTTACAAGATCGTGAAGATGCACAACTAGAGCTTGCAGCTGACTTTTGTGAACTGTTTTTGAAGACAGAAAAATACGGCGCTCTTCCTTACGCATCCATGTACATTGGTGAATCAGGTTTACTGAATGACAAGCCAGCTGAGGAAATGGAAAAGTTGATGGCTGAATTTGGCGTTCAAGTAGACGAAAACCTAAAGGAACCTGCGGATCACTTAGCCGTTGAGCTCGACTTTCTCGGGAACATGATTATCCGCTCAAACGAGCTTGAACAAGAAAAACACATGGAAGAAGCCTTCGTTAAACAAAACGACTTTATCCAGCAACAATTGATGTCTTGGTTACCTCAGTTTTCAGACAAATGTAAAAAATTCGACGAATTTGGATTTTACTCGAGTGTCGCGAAACTATTAGTTGCATTTTGTAAACTAGACAGCGCCTACCTTCTTGGTGAATAATTGCCGCCTATTTTTAGGGAGCCTGCCTATCGGGCTTCCTGTATGCCTGAAAGTGACCAATTGTAAGTAACTTGGGTATAATATTCGTTTGCCTTAACTTAGCGCAAAGACGCTTGGTTATTTAGCAGTCAAAATGTGACTTCAAATACACAAATCTCTTGCTGAAAACATTGCTAGTCAGTCCACATAGGGCTAAAATGTGAGCGCAAACGATTAAATATGATTTATATGTAAACCGCTGAAATATAGCGGTTTTTGTGTTTTCTTAACAGGTTGATGGCAATTTCTCATCAGATAGAAAAAAGATAAAATTCATCGACCGATGCTGCTACGCACCCTTTTGTCGCACTTGGATCAACCGCTGCCGAGACACTTAGCGCCAATTTTAGATTGCTAGGTGTGAAACCACTAGAGCATCAGGTACATCCAATACGACATATTTCAGTAGCTCGATACAGGACACCATTTATGGCCACGATAAAAGACGTTGCTCGCTTAGCCGGCGTTTCCACTACGACAGTTTCGCACGTTATCAATAAAACGCGTTTCGTTGCAGAAGCAACGCAAGAAAAAGTAATGAAAGCCGTTGACGAGCTGAATTACGCGCCAAGTGCCGTTGCACGCAGCCTAAAATGCAACTCAACTCGTACGATTGGCATGTTAGTAACTCAATCAACTAACCTATTTTTCTCAGAAGTGATTGATGGCGTTGAGAGCTACTGTTACCGCCAAGGCTATACTCTGATTTTATGTAACACAGGCGGGATTTACGAAAAACAACGCGATTACATTCGTATGCTGGCTGAAAAGCGCGTTGATGGCATCCTTGTGATGTGTTCTGACTTAACCGAAGAACTAAAAGAGATGCTTGACCGTCATGCGGACATTCCTAAAGTGGTCATGGATTGGGGCCCAGAGAGCTCACAAGCAGACAAGATCATGGATAACTCAGAAGAAGGTGGCTACATTGCAACCAAACATCTGATTGACAATGGTCATACGGATATCGCTTGTCTAAGCGGTCATTTTGAAAAGCTTGCTTGCCAAGAGCGCATTGCAGGTTTCCGTCGCGCAATGAGCGAAGCGAACCTAGCTGTAAATGAAGACTGGATCCTTGAAGGTAACTTTGAATGTGATACGGCCGTATTAGTTGCAGATAAAATTACCGCAATGGACAAGCGCCCGACGGCGGTATTCTGTTTTAACGACACAATGGCTCTAGGCCTAATGAGCCGCTTGCAACAAAACGGGATCAAAATTCCTGAAGATATTTCAGTGATCGGCTACGACAACATCGAGCTTGCGGAATACTTCTCTCCACCGCTAACGACTATCCACCAACCTAAACGTCGTGTTGGTAAAAATGCATTCGAAATTCTACTTGAGCGTATCAAAGATAAAGAACACGAAAAACGAATTTTCGAAATGCAACCTGAGCTTGTAATTCGAAATACTGTGAAAAAAATGAACTAAATTTCACTGTATTTAACCGTGTTAAATAAGCGCTCTACAGGGGCGCTTATTTTTTTGGAAAAATTAAGCATTCTCTAATACTTCACACTGCTCTAATAACAATTGACTAACGTTAACTCCCTGTTTTATATAAATGTAATATATATTAAGAACTCCTTTTCAAAGGCCAATTTGCACCTTTCCATATGCAAAATAGAGCATTCAATCTATCATTTTTATTGAACCAAAATCACACTTTTAACGCTAAACCGTGATGTTAATTCAATATAAGAAGTATGCTCATTGTGTCACGCACAGGGCAAACCATTCGAAAGAGTGGGACGCAAAGCCTCCGGCCTGAACCATATTACGATATGGAAGGTAGCGGGGTTACCGATGGCAAGTGTGTAAGCAATGACTTTACTCTGTAATGACATTGTTTTTACGCATGTTTGCTACTCTCTCGGACCTGACTTTTGGTGGCGTAATATTAATTACACCGAGATAACAAAACATGGATAAACCGATACTCAAAGACTCTATGAAGCTATTTGAGGCACTTGGTAATATCAAGTCGCGCTCAATGTTTGGTGGCTTCGGACTATTCGCTGATGAAACAATGTTTGCACTAGTGGTAAACAATCAGCTTCATATCAGAGCAGACCAAAAAACTTCATCTGACTTCGAGAAACAAGGGCTAAAGCCTTACGTTTATAAAAAACGTGGCTTCCCAGTCGTTACAAAGTACTACGCTATTTCCAGCGATTTATGGGAATCAAGCGAACGCTTAATCGAAGTAGCGAATCAATCATTGAAAAAGGCAAAGCTTGAGAAAGAACAGCAAGCAAGTACAAAGCCTAACCGTTTGAAAGATTTGCCTAACTTACGACTGGCTACCGAGCGCATGCTAAAAAAAGCCGGCATCGAATCCGTAGAGAAGCTTGAAGAGGAAGGTGCGCTTAACGCCTATAAAGCGATAAGAGATACGCACTCTGCAACCGTCAACATTGAGTTGCTATGGGCACTAGAAGGTGCTATCAACGGCACTCATTGGAGTGTGGTACCTCAAGCTCGCCGAGATGAGTTGATGAACGGCCTCCAATAAAAGTCGGCCTAAAAACTATCTTGTAAAACCGCAGTCTAATCTGCGGTTTTTTTGTGAAATTTTTTCGGTTTTCCTACTGTCTTATTACATATATCCCAAATTGGAATCAAAATTATGAATAAGAAACTGATTTTAGGTCTCATCCTACTAGCGGCTATCGTCTTTTTAGGTATTAACTTTGGCCAGTATTTAACCTTAGAGAATGCAAAAGCCCAACAAGAAGCACTAACTACATACATCGATCAGAATTTTGTATTCTCGGCTGCGATTTACTTTTTTACCTACATTGCAATTACCGCTTTTTCTATCCCAGGAGCGGCAGTAGTCACCTTACTTGGTGCAGCCTTATTTGGTTTTTGGACAAGCTTGCTACTGGTTTCTTTCGCTAGCACTATGGGGGCAACACTGGCCTTCTTGAGCAGCCGATACTTATTGCGTGACTGGGTACAAAACAAATTCGGAAATAAACTCAACGCAATTAATCAAGGTGTCGAAAAAGACGGAGCTTTTTATCTATTTTCCTTGCGTCTAATCCCTGTATTCCCTTTCTTTCTAATCAACTTACTGATGGGCTTAACGCCGATGTCTGTAGGTAGATTTTATCTCACTAGCCAAATAGGTATGCTGCCAGGCACAGCCGTATATCTGAATGCAGGTACTCAATTAGCAACAATTGAAAGCCTATCGGGCATTGTTTCACCCGCAGTATTAGCGTCTTTTGCGCTATTGGGACTATTTCCAATCATCACTAAATGGGTTATGAATAAAGTAAGGCCGACACCAAGTCAGCAAAACTCGTAATTGGTGAAGTGGGTATTTTGATGAAAATATTTATCGCTAAAAACCCAGCAGAAGCACACATTGTATGTGAGCTGCTTAAAGTGGAACAAATTTACTGTGAAGTTCGTGGAGAAGGTATTTTCGGCTTAAAAGGAGAACTGCCGTTTGGTGATGATACCGATCCTTATGTGTGGCTTTTTGACACTGCACAAAAGATGAAAGCTGAAGAAATAGTAAAAGCATATCGAAAACAATCCGATAGGCATGAGTATCAAGATTGGCAATGCCCAAAATGTCATGAAATAAACGAAGGGCAATTTGGTGCATGTTGGCAATGTGGATATCAACTAGGAGAGCTATAGCGGCTCTCCTATTCAGTGGATACACTCAGTTTTAAGCACATACAGCTTGCTGTTTAATAAACTCGATGGAGTGTTGATTGAAGTCTTCTGGACGCTCTACATTGCATACATGACCACAATTCGGGATTTCTCGTAGAATGCTGAGCTTATGCGCTGCAACCATTTCTTTGACAGGTTTAATAAACATGTAATCCCTGTCGCCCATTAAGTAAAGAGTCGGAATGGGTAACTCTCGATCTTTAAAATATTTCATTAACGGATTTACATCAGCAGCAAGAATAAACCAACGTTTAAATTCTTTTTGGCAAAGCTTCTTGGCTTCGCGAATAAAAAGGTGGCGAGATTCTCGTTGGCTTCTTTGAGGCATAACAATATAAGCGAACAGTTTGTAGAGCCACATGTACGGTAGGATATGCTTACAAAAATTACCTAATTTCACCAATATCTGAGAACGAGTGTTAAGCCTTGTGACAGCACCGCCGAGCACCATCGAACGTACGCGCTCTGATGACAATTCAGCAAGGTTTCGAACAATAATAGTACCAAGCGACATACCGACAAAATGAGCGGATTGGATCTTTAAATGGTCCAATACTTTCAAAATATCTTGGGTAACTTCCGTAAAGGTATAACGGTTAGCAATGAGCTCTTTAAGTAACTGATTTGACTTTCCATGACCTCTTAAATCGATCAGCAATAAGTTAAAGTGTTGCTTGTAAGCTTTAATTTGCTTGAACCAGATAGAAGAGCTACCACCAGCACCGTGCACAAATACAACCCACTCATTACTAGTAGGGTGCAAATAGGTTTTATGAAAAAGTAGCGGCTGAGTCATATTGAGTATCAAAAAGATCGTGCTATTGAGTAAAAAGCCATCCTACCACACTCCCCTTACTCAAGATAATAAAGGCACCTCATTCGGTGCCTTTCGTTACAATTTTAAGTCAAACTAACGCTGAGTGGTAAAGCTGCAAATAAGATTCTGCGGCCTTTTGCCAACAAAAGTCTTGTTGCATCGCGTGCAACTGTACTTTATTCACTTCAGGCTCGTTTTGAGCGTAGAGCAACAGTGCCCTTAGCATCGTTAACAACAATGCCTGCGGTGTCGGTTCGAAAAAAACAAACCCCGTTGCTTCAGATGGGTTTACATCATAATCGCTAACGCTGTCCTTTAAGCCACCAACACCGCGTACTATCGGTAATGTCCCATAAGCCATACTATAGATTTGGTTTAAGCCACATGGTTCAAACTCAGAAGGCATCAAGAAGAAATCAGAACCAGCTTCAACGATATGCGCAAGTTCATTGTCATACGCTTCTACAAAGGCAAATTTGCTAGAAAACTGCGCGGCAACCTCTCGTAGCTGAGCGGCAAGAATAGGGTCTCCGGTCCCAACGACAACTAGCTGAACATCGTGCTTCAAAAAATCGGCCAAAGCAGGCAACAAGTAATGAACGCCTTTCTGCTGGGTCAATCGACAAACCATACCGAACATAGCTACATTTTTTTCGGGCAAATTTAGTCGTTGTTGTAATGCTTTTTTACAAGCTTTCTTCCCTTGCGACATACTTTGCTGGTCGGCGCAGTAATTAACTGGCAAGTAAGTATCCGTTTCCGGGTTCCAAGCACTGTAATCACAACCGTTCAAAATACCAACTAAGTCCTGCGCGCGTTGCTGAAACTCCCAAGCCATTCCATGACTGCCAAGCTCTGTTTTGAGTTCCTCTGCGTACGTAGGGCTGACCGCGTTTATCTTATCTGCATTCATTACACCAGCTTTGAGCATCGTAATATGCGTTGCACTCACCGCAGCATCGGGAACGTTTCTACAATGAAACTCTGGCAAACACTGCACGTCTTCATAACTAAATACGCCTTTAAAGACCGCATTGTGAATTGAAATGACGCTTTTAGTATGAGCAAAAAACGGATCATTGCCATACCTGTGCTTGAGCAAAAATGGAACAAGACCTGTGTGCCAATCGTTCGCGTGTATGATATTAGGTTGAAAGGCGAGCTTGGGTAACATGTCGAGACATGCTGCACTAAAAAACGCAAAGCGCTCGCCGTTATCAGTATACGCTTGGTTGTTCTCCGCATACATTGATGGTCGATTGAAATACGGCGGACAATCAATCAGGTAAACAGGATTTTGACCTAACATGAGCCGCAAAACTCGATACTCCGTATGCGGCCATGATGTTAATTCTGTTTCTAATACAACTTCTGCGTCTGCGAGTTTATCAATACTACTGTACGCAGGGATGGTAATTCTTACGTCTTGCTGTAGGTTTTGAAGGGCTTCCGGTAGTGCCTTGGCAACATCTGCCAAGCCACCACTTTTAATGAGGCCTTCAACCTCAGAAGCTACAAACAGAATAGATAAGTTGTTAGTAGCCAACTCGAGCTCCTTTCGGAATAACAACAATGCCCTCCTCAGACACGTGGAAGTGTTTTTTATCTTCTTGAAGATTCACACCAATCTGAGTACCAGGAGCAATATCGGCATCCTTGTCGACAATCACACGACGTAAAACACAGCCTTCGCCAATTTTTACGTCACCAAGAAGTATACATTCGCTGATATCGCAAGCAGAAGCAATATTACTGCGAAAACCAAGCACCGACTTTTCGATTCTTGAGCCTCTAACATAGCTGCCATTACACACTAAACTATCGATTATCTGCACACGACCATTATCAGAGTCGGTAAATGTCGCAGGTGGCAATGGTGGGTAGTAGGTGTGCAATGGCCATTTACGGTTGTACAGCGAAAATGGTGCATCTTTTTCTAGCAGATCCATATGCGCTTGCCAGTACGCATCAATAGTTCCGACATCACGCCAGTACACCTCTTCTTTTTCGCCACTGATTTTGTTGGTACTGAAGTCATACACGAACACATCACCTCTAGGGAACATCTTTGGAATGATGTCCTTTCCAAAATCATGTGATGAAGCTTCATTATCCGCATCTTCGACCAACTCTGAGAACAGTACCTGAGCTTCAAAAACATAGTTACCCATTGAAACTAAAGCGTAATCAGGGTCACCAGGAATCGACTTCGGATTTGCTGGTTTTTCTTCAAAGCCAATCATACGACCTTCACTATCCACTTCGATAACCCCAAATTGCGACGCCTCTTTTAGTGGCATGCGCAATGCAGATACCGTCAGAGAAGCCTGCTTTTCTGAGTGGAAGTTCAGCATTTGTTTGATATCCATCTTATAGATATGGTCAGAGCCAAAAATACAAACTTGCTCTGGTTCCTCTAATTCCATAAAACGCAGGTTTTGATAGATCGCGTCCGCCGTCCCTTCGTACCAACGTTTACCAGTACGCATTTGAGCGGGAATAGGATCGATAAAGCGGTCTGTAATGCCGTTGATGTTCCACCCCTTTTTTAAGTGATGGAATAAAGATTGAGATTTAAATTGGGTTAGGACGTAAATGCGCATCAGATCCGCATTAACAAAATTGTTTAGAGCAAAATCGATCAATCGATAACTACCACCAAACGGTACCGAAGGTTTACTGCGAGATTCCGTTAAAGGTCTCAAACGAGAGCCTTCACCGCCAGCAAGAATCATTCCCAAAACACCAGCCATTTGTTGTTCTCCATATCGTTATAGCTTGGATTTGGTACTCGCTTGAATGAGTCATACTCGGGGAGTCAAGCGAATACATTTAGCAACCGTCTCTGAGTTTCTGTGAACTCTTACAACACGGATAAAAAAGCTACGGCACTTCCAGTATGCAACGTCCACTCTTTCCTTATTTTTTGACGCAAACAATGCACACAGTTGCACTAATTTTTGTAATAAATTATCTAAGCGGGTTCTAAATTACAATTTTTAATACGCCATTCTGTGTACCATACAGCTCTTGCGTACTCAAGACGATATCTAGATCACACATGGAAAAGCAAACGATTACATTGTGAAAACAATTTACGAACGGATTCACTACACCGCCGATTTTTTAGCCCAATGTATAACAAATATGTGAATGCAAAATGAAAGTTACAACGAATATTTTTTACATAAAAAATACATCAGCGACTACGAAATATTGATACTGGGATCTTCTCGCGTCAGCAAAACTCAGTCAAAGCAGCAAAGATCTATACGAACAACACAGTGGCCTTTACGCAAAAACAAAACGCAAAAAAGGCAGCGATATCGCTGCCTTTTTACATTACTTAGATCGTACGTTTTTATGCTTTCGCTTTTTTACGCTTATCAGTGACTTCCCACTTACCGTCAACAAAGAGCGCTGTCCAACCAGATGGTTTGCCATTCTCTTCCGAACGAACGTAGTTCTCTTTTGTTTTGCGACTAAAGCGTACAACTGCAGGACGACCATCAGGATCTTCTTGCGGTGCGGTCGCTAGGTATTTGAACTTCTCAGGTAAACGCTCTTCAAAACGTGCCAGTTCAGCAACCAAAGGAGCACGTGTCTCGCGCGATTTCGGGAAGTTGCTTGCCGCCATAAATAGACCTGAAGCACCATCACGAAGTACGAAATACGCATCTGAGTTTTCACATGGCAACTCGGGGAAATGAACAGGATCTTCTTTCGGGGGCGCGACTTCGCCATTCTTCAAGATCTTTCGAGTGTTCTTGCACGTTTCGCTCGTACAATCCATGTATTTACCAAAGCGACCGTTCTTAAGCACCATATCAGAGCCACATTTGTCACATTCAACAACTGGACCATCGTAGCCTTTTACTTTGAACTCGCCGTATTCAACAAGGTAGCCTTCACAATTCGGGTTATTACCACAAACATGCATCTTACGCTTGTCATCAATCAGGTATGCGTCCATCGCTGTTTCACAGATCGGACAACGCTTTTTAGCGCGCAGAGCTGCGGTTTCAACGTCTTCTTCTAGAACGTTAATAATACCTTCTTCGTCACCCAAGTTGATGGTTGTCTTACAACGCTCTTTTGGTGGTAACGCGTAACCTGAACAGCCTAAGAACACACCTGTCGAAGCAGTACGGATGCCCATTGGACGGCTACACGTCGGACACTCGATATCCGTCATGACGATGTGATTTAACTTCATACCGCCTTCTGACTCATCTAGCTCCGCTTTTTCAAGATCGCCAGTAAAATCAGCAAAGAAGTTGTCTAACACAGCTTTCCAGTTCACTTCACCTTCAGCGATTTGGTCCAATTTCTGTTCCATACGCGCAGTAAAGTCGTAGTTCATCAAATCGTTAAAGCTGTCATCAAGGCGGTCAGTAACAATTTCACCCATTTTTTCAGCGTAGAAACGGCGCTGATCAACTTTCACGTAGCCACGATCTTGAATCGTAGAAATGATCGATGCGTAAGTCGACGGACGACCAATGCCTCGTTTCTCCAGCTCTTTAACCAGTGCTGCTTCAGTGTAGCGCGCAGGTGGCTTTGTAAAGTGCTGTTTAGGGTCAAGTGACTCTAAGCTTAGCTTATCGCCAAGTTGTACCGCTGGAAGGATTGTATCCTCGTTTTTGCCCATTGGACGCTGTACACGAGTCCAGCCGTCAAATTTAAGGATACGGCCTTTCGCTTTAAGCGTGTATTCTGCCGCTTTTACGCTAATGGTTGTTGAATCGTATTCTGCTGGCGTCATTTGACACGCTACAAACTGATTCCAAATCAAAGCATAAAGTTTGTGCGCATCAGCATCGACACCTTGCAGGTCTTCCGCCTTAACACCCACATTTGAAGGACGGATCGCTTCGTGCGCTTCCTGTGCCCCTTCTTTGCTACCGTACGCCAATGGTTTCGCTGGCAGGTACTTATCACCAAACTCAGAACCAATAAAGTCACGTACAGCGTCCACAGCCTCGGCACTTAGGTTAGTCGAGTCAGTACGCATGTAAGTGATGTAACCGGCCTCATAGAGGCGCTGAGCTAGCATCATGGTCTTTTTCACGCCGTAGCCCAGACGTGTACTCGCTGCCTGTTGAAGCGTAGAGGTGATGTAAGGTGCTGAAGGCTTGCTCTTTGTAGGACGGTCTTCACGCTTACATACTTCGTAACTTGCATTCTCAAGTACAGACATCGCTGCTTTGGTTTCTGCCTCATTAACTGGCTTAAACGCAGAACCGTCTTTCTGCGCAACAAGCAGTTTAAAGTCCGCTTTGTCTTTCGTTTTCGTATTCGCATGAATGTCCCAGAATTCTTCTGGTACAAACGCGTTAATCTCACGCTCACGCTCAACTAACAATTTCACCGCAACAGACTGCACTCGACCAGCAGATAAGCCACGAGCCACTTTTTTCCAAAGTAAAGGTGAAACCATAAAACCAACGACACGGTCCATGAAGCGACGTGCTTGTTGGGCATTTACACCATCCATGTTCAGCTCGCCAGGTGTCTGGAAAGCTTGTTGGATCGCGTTTTTCGTAATTTCGTTAAAAACTACACGTTTGTATCGCTCTTCATCGCCACCGATGATCTCACGAAGGTGCCATGCGATTGCTTCCCCTTCGCGGTCCAAATCGGTTGCGAGATAAACGCAATCTGCGTCTTTGGCGAGTTTTTGTAGTTCGTTGACAACTTTTTCTTTGCCTGGAAGGATTTGGTAATTCGCTTCCCAGTCATGATATGGGTTAATCCCCATTTTTTTGATCAACGCTTTGCGGTCTTTCTCTTTTTTAACGCGCGCTTTCTCTTCCGGACTCATCCCTTTAGTTGAGATGGCTGCGGCTTTTTTCTCACCAGTGCTTTGACCGGCCGTAGGCAGATCACGCACATGACCAACACTAGACTTAACAATAAAGTCTTTACCAAGGTACTTATTTATCGTCTTTGCCTTGGCTGGTGACTCCACTATAACGAGTGATTTACCCATAACTGACTCTAACGTCCTTCATAATAATGCGGGTAGAAACCTTGTTTAAAGGCCACCCGCATAATGTTCTATTTCATTGCTTCTTTTTTTACTATTGTGCGAGATGAAAAGAAGATCAACTGCTTTTTTGAAATTCAGATCCGATTGGTTGACAATTCATCGTCTTTATACTTCAAAGAGACAGGGTTCTGAAAGGTATTGAGCGGCATATCTAAACAGGCAAACTTAGCATCCGCTAATCCAATGCAATAAATTTTGTTACCCATCACAAAATAGTTTGGTTCAATGTTCTGCCATCTTCCTCCGCATCATGCTTATACTCTAAAAATTGATCTGTTTAGTCTTACTGAACGATTGACTGAATTAATCATGCAAACCCATTTTAGTTGTAGGTATACTCAGCGCTCTTAACTGAATAGAATGGTAGAAAGAATATGTCTGATAGAACGTTTATCGAAGAGTTCGACCTTCTTTTGATCGCTAACCAAATCATCCAAGAGCACGATGATTACATCGAGGGAATGCGAGCAACAAGCGTAGAAGAAAAAGAAGGTGTTTTAGTTTTTAAAGGTGAATACTTCCTTGATGACAAAGGTTTACCAACTTCAAATACGACTGCAGTATTCAATATGTTTAAATACTTAGCGCATCACCTTTCTAAGGAATTTACGCTGGTTAAATAGTATTGGGAAACAAAAAAGCCAGAGTGTTATTCACTCTGGCTTTCCGGTTTCAGGTCAGAATATTTAGCAGCTTAAAGCCTTAAGTTTGTCGAAGTAGTCAGGGAACGTTTTCGACGTACACTTTGGATCGTTAATCGTCACAGGCGTATCACTAAGTGCCACCAGCGAAAAACACATCGCCATTCGATGATCATCGTAAGTATCAATCGCAGCATGCTTTAACTGAGAGACAGGTTTGACGATGATGTAGTCTTCCCCTTCTTCCACTTCCGCACCAACTTTACGTAACTCAGTCGCCATAGCTGACAAACGGTCTGTTTCTTTTACACGCCAGTTATAAACGTTACGAATAGCGGTAGTGCCTTCGGCAAATAGCGCTGTTGTCGCGATGGTCATTGCAGCATCAGGGATATGGTTGTAATCCATATCGATGCCTTTTAATTGACCAACACGTGAAATTACGTAGTCATCACCCCATTCAATTTCTGCACCCATTTTTTCAAGCGCATCAGCAAATTGAATATCACCTTGAATGCTGTTTTTACCGATACCCGTGACTTTAACTTCTCCGCCTTTGATGGCTGCCGCCGCCAAGAAGTAAGAAGCAGAAGACGCGTCACCTTCAACCAAGAAATCGCCTGGAGCGATGTATTGCTGACCGGCTGGGATCACAAACTCTTGATAGTCGTTGTTGATCACATCGACTCCAAACTGCTTCATGATATGCAGGGTGATATCGATATAAGGCTTAGAAACCAAATCGCCTTCGATGTTGATGCGAATTTCACCTTCAGCCAATGGCGCAGACATTAAGAAAGCGGTCAAGAACTGACTTGAAATGGACCCATCGATAGAAACTGTACCTGCTTTTAGGCCAGTACCAATTATTTTGAGAGGCGGAAAGTTCTCGTTTTCCATGTACTCAACGTTCGCACCAGCATCTTTCAGTGCCGTGACAAGGTGACCAATTGGACGCTCTTTCATACGAGGTTCGCCCGTCAGTACATACTCCCCTTCTCCAAGACAAAGAGCCGCAGCTAATGGTCGCATCGCAGTGCCAGCATTGCCGAGAAATAACTCTACCGGCTCTGAGACAGAAAACGGGCGCCCAAGGCCGTCAACGAGACATTCTGTTTTATCTTCGGAAAGTTGGTATTGAACGCCTAGTTTAGTCAGCGCATTCAGCATATGGCGAATATCATCACTGTCGAGGAGATTAGTAAGGCGAGTTCTGCCTTTAGCAAGAGCAGCAAGTAAAAGAGCTCGATTAGAAACGCTTTTAGAGCCAGGAAGGTTCACTTCCCCTTGAATTTTATTGATAGGTTGTAACGTTAGGCTTTCCATTAAAAGTTGATAATCCTTTGTGCCCTCAACATACGATTTTTTATGAGGGCTAAACAATTCTTCGTGAATTCAGACTACCCAAAAAAACACGACAAAACCAGAGTAAATCGGCGCTAATTTATGAATATCCTCAAGCAGCCTAAAGATACAGAATTAAAGGCATTGCCAGCGATGTAAATAAGAGCGAAAGAAGCACGGCGAAACAGCAAACTATTTCGACTTGATTTGACAATAAGCCAGCCCGACTGTACATGCTTGATTAGGCTTCGTTAGGCTAAAACAACCTAGGGTTAATAAGTGATATCAACCCTGACTCCATCATCAAAATATAAAATACGAACTTCATCCCCTCGACTAAATAACATATTTTTATCAACATCTTGGATGACATTAATTAGCTTATCACCCTTCACTTTGATGAGTAGCTCAACTAACTTATATTCAACCGTGTATTGGTAATTACTTTGGTTTTGAGCAACTGCGGCACCTGCAAGCGCACCCACTGCCGTCGCGACTTCTCTTCCCGTACCGCCACCAAATTGATTACCGACTAAACCACCGATAGTGGCACCAAGTAGTGTCTTCCAACCGTTACTTTTCGATTGAACAACCTCTTGTTGAGTAATATAACGGACAGAGTCAATCTTCCCGTAAACTACTTCATTAACTGGCTTGGCAACATTTCTTTCATAGGCTGCGTTGGCGACAAGTGGTAAAAACAGTATGATCCCAAGCCATACTTTTACGATATTTCTTAACCAGGTCATCATAAACTCCTCTGACTCCAATGTTGGTAACGACTTCTTATGGCTATTTATTTAACTGAACTCGATGAAACGTTCAACTTCCCCTCACCCTATAAAGCACTCAGCGACCCCAATGGTTTGCTGGCTTTTGGTGGTGACTTAAACCCCATGAGAATCCTCAATGGTTACTATCAAGGCATTTTCCCTTGGTATGGTCCTGGTGAACCTATTTTATGGTGGAGCCCTTCTCCGCGCGCCGTGTTTGACCCATTGCAGTTTAAGCCATCTAAAAGTCTCAAAAAATTTCAGCGTAAACATAACTATAAAGTAACACTCAATTTCGCGACAGAAGAAGTGATTAGACTATGTTCTTCAACACGCCCTGCAGAGGAAACATGGCTCAACGAGGAAATGCAAGCTTCCTACATTGAGTTAGCCAAACTTGGTCACTGTCACTCTGTAGAAGTATGGCATGACAACAACCTGATTGGCGGACTATATGGCATCTGCGTGGGCCAACTTTTTTGCGGGGAGTCGATGTTTAGCCTAAAAGATAACGCATCCAAAATTGCATTGTGGTACTTATGCAACCATTTGGCGTCAAAGCAAGGTCAATTAATCGATTGCCAAGTTATGAATTCTCACTTGGCATCACTTGGCGCATTTGAACTTGAGCGTGACGAATTTATGCAAAAACTACTATCTTTAAGAGAAAAGCAAACACTATTTGATGCCTATCAGCCCCAAGTTTTGCAGGATTCAGTATGAGTACGGATATACAACATATTCGAATAGGGTTGACGAATAATCACCCTTGTAGTTATTTGCCTGAACGGCAAGAGCGGGTTGCGGTGGCGCTTGATGAAAGGCTGCATACTGAAGAAAATTACCAGTTGCTCATGGCTAACGGTTTTCGTCGTAGCGGAGATACCATATATAAACCGCATTGCGAGCATTGCACCGCTTGCCAGCCAATTCGAGTCTCGATTCCAGACGTTAGACTATCAAAAAGTCAGAAGAGGCTGCTTAATAAAGCACAGTCTTTACGCTGGGAAATGAAACCTGAAATGGATGAGGAATGGTTTGAGCTTTACAGTCGGTACATCTGCAAACGGCATAGAAACGGCACTATGTACCCACCAAAGCGTGATGAGTTTGCTCGATTTGCTCAAACCAGCTGGCTGACAACGTCGTTTTTACACATTTACGATGAATCAGATCAATTGCTCGCCATTGCAGTGACAGATTTGATGCCTCAATGCTCGAGTGCTTTTTATACTTTTTTTGACCCTGACTACGAGTTATCTCTTGGCACGTTAGCAGTGCTTTATCAAATTAAATACTGCCAAGAAAACAAACAACAGTGGCTATATTTGGGATATCAGATTGATGAGTGCCCAGCAATGAGCTACAAAACACGCTTTCAACGCCACCAAAGGCTAGTAAATCAGCGTTGGCGAGGGTAGAATACGCCTCAACTTTACATAATTACTATTTAGCGGCAGAATATAGCCCGCTAATATTGCCTAATTTCTAAAGAGGATTAAATGGCTAAAGAAGACGTAATCGAGATGCAAGGCACAGTCCTTGACACTCTACCAAACACTATGTTCCGTGTTGAACTTGAAAACGGTCACGTTGTGACTGCTCACATCTCTGGCAAGATGCGTAAGAACTACATCCGTATCCTAACGGGTGACAAAGTAACTGTAGAGATGACTCCATACGACCTGTCAAAAGGCCGCATCGTCTTCCGCGCTCGTTAATCTCTGATTTTCGGATGCAATAAAAAACGGAGCAAGCTGCTCCGTTTTTTATTGCACAATTTTTTCCGATTTAGTTCAGATAAAAAAGCGCACGATCTTCTCGTGCGCTTTTGCGTTTGTTACCGAATAACGATTAATGCATCGCTGTCTCTTTCTCACTTAAGTATTCAAACTCAAGCGTATCGTTGACCAGCGTTACTTTCACTGTACCGCCGTCAACTAAAGATCCAAACAACAGTTCGTTAGCCAAAGGCTTCTTAAGCTGTTCTTGGATAACACGCCCCATTGGGCGAGCCCCCATAGCTTTGTCATAACCTTTATGTGCTAACCAATGGCGAGCGTCTTGCGATACTTCCATTGAAACGCCTCTCGCATCAAGTTGCACTTGCAGTTCAACAATGAACTTATCAACCACTTGATGGATAACGCTTTCATCAAGGCTGTTAAACCAGATGATGTTATCAAGACGGTTACGGAACTCAGGAGTAAACACCTTCTTAATTTCCGCCATTGCATCGTGACTGTTGTCTTGTTGAATCAAACCAATTGATTTCTTCTCGGTTTCCGCCACACCTGCGTTAGTTGTCATAACAAGAATGACATTACGGAAGTCTGCTTTGCGACCATTGTTGTCCGTTAGCGTACCGTTATCCATGACTTGCAACAGCAGGTTAAAGATATCAGGGTGCGCTTTTTCAATCTCATCAAGTAATACGACTGAATGTGGGTGCTTAATAACAGCATCAGTTAGCAAACCACCTTGGTCATAACCGACATAACCAGGAGGCGCACCAATTAAGCGACTTACGGAGTGACGCTCACCATACTCAGACATATCAAAACGAAGTAGCTCGATACCTAGAAGCTTAGATAACTGCACTGTCACCTCTGTTTTACCAACCCCTGTTGGGCCTGCAAACAAAAATGAACCAACAGGTTTGTTGTCTACACCCAAACCTGCACGTGTCAGCTTGATCGCCTCGGATAATGCATCAATCGCATTATCTTGACCGAATACCAACATCTTCATTTTGCTATCTAAGTTTTTCAAAATGTCTTTATCTGAAGAAGAAACCGACTTCTCTGGAATTCGCGCCATTTTGGCAACCATTGATTCGATATCAGCCACTCCGACCGTTTTTTTACGACGGCTTGCAGGAGCAAGACGACTACGAGCACCAGCTTCATCAATGACATCAATGGCCTTATCTGGTAGATGGCGTTCATTAATGTATTTAGCCGACAGTTCTACCGCGGCACGCAGAGCTTTATTGGTATAACGTACTTCATGGTGAGCTTCGTACTTCGGCTTCAAGCCCATCAAGATTTTAGTTGTGTCATCTAATGAAGGCTCTACAACGTCTATCTTTTGGAAACGGCGAGACAACGCACGCTCTTTCTCGAAAATGTTGCTGTATTCTTGGTATGTCGTCGAACCAATACAACGCAACTTACCACTACTTAAAAGAGGCTTAATAAGATTTGCTGCATCGACTTGACCACCAGATGCCGCGCCTGCACCGATGATGGTATGTATTTCATCGATGAACAAAATGGCATCTTCTTCTTTTTCAAGTTGTTTCAAAATCGCCTTGAAGCGCTTTTCAAAATCACCGCGATATTTGGTACCAGCGAGCAAAGAGCCAATATCTAGTGAATAAATCACGCTGTTTTGAATAACCTCAGGGACCTGTCCTTCGACAATTCTCCATGCAAGACCTTCCGCAATGGCTGTTTTACCAACCCCTGCCTCACCCACTAGTAGTGGATTATTCTTGCGGCGTCGACAAAGTACCTGAATAGTGCGCTCTAACTCTTTATCACGTCCAATGAGTGGGTCGATGTTTCCATCTTTAGCGACTTGATTAAGATTCGTCGCAAAGCTTTCTAGGCGTTCTTCAGAATTAGGCTCTTCAACACTTTCTGAGCTAAACGAGTCTGATGATGAATCCTCACCTGCACCTGATGCTTTAGTAATACCGTGGGAGATGAAGTTAACAATATCTAATCGGGAGATGTCATTTTTCTTCAGTAAGTAAGCGGCATGCGACTCTTGTTCACTGAAGATAGCAACAAGCACGTTGGCGCCTGTTACTTCATTACGACCAGACGACTGTACATGAAAGACGGCGCGTTGTAGTACACGTTGAAAACTCAAAGTCGGCTGCGTTTCACGCGTCTCATCACTATCTGGGATAAGAGGCGTAGTTTGATCGATGAAAATATCGAGTTCGTTGCGTAAAGCGTCAAGATCCGCCTTACAAGCTAGAAGGGCTTCCTTAGCTGCATCATTTTCCAACAATGCAAGTAGGAGGTGTTCGACAGTCATAAACTCGTGGCGTTTATCGCGCGCCCGAGCAAATGCACCGTTAAGGCTTGACTCTAGTTCTTTATTTAGCATAAGTACCTCCCGAAAAAACAACTGGGGTTGTTCGAGCAAGTCTTCTTTGTTTACGCTTGCTCCATAGTGCAAAGTAGCGGATGTTCATTTTCCCTTGCGTACATCGTAACTTGCGCTACTTTTGTTTCGGCAATTTCTGCGCTGTATGTGCCGCAGATTGCCTTTCCTTCATAGTGGACCTGAAGCATGATTTGAGTTGCTTTATCAATATCATGTGAGAAAAATCGCTCAAGCACCTCTATGACGAAATCCATAGGTGTATAGTCATCATTATTGAGTACGACATTGTACAGCTTAGGTGGCTGGACTTTCGTACTTTCTCGCTCCAGAAGATCAGAGTCCGGAGTGACCCATTCAAAATTTTTACTCATGGCAATCTAAAGATATCGTATCAAAGGGTTGATGTTTTCGACCTATAAAAAACAATCTACCACAAGCATGCAGCGCGGTGTAGTGAGTTATGGCACCGAATTCGATCTTTGATCGATAAAAGTTGCTACCTAATATAGAGACTAATGCACGTCTTGATACGGCGCAAATAAAAGATGCTTGTCGATAAGTTACACATTTTTTCTTATAAAAGAACTTTCTATTTATTGCTCTCGGACTATTGCAAACCACCCCATCATCTTCTATCTGGATCACACTTCCTCATTGAGAATACGGTAATTATCACGAAAACTTCATTTTTTATTCAGTCAGAGGATTCTTCTCCCATAAGAAACACGGACAGTATGGCTTTTTCAGTATGAGCCACTTCATAGGCAAATTGACTAAACTTCTGCGTATATACGAAAAACTGTTTGCAAATTTGTTAATCTCAAAAGTGATTTGTTTTCAATTATGTTTCTGTTTGTTGCTCACTGCTATTGACTGTCGAAATTCATTGACTACAGTGGAAAGTGTCGATGCATAAATCATCATTTTGAAACTTCTCTTCTTTAAGTGGTTTGATGAATGTGACTTATCATTGATTTGACGTTTGTTGGCATTCGCTGACAATGGTAGTACCAAGTTAAAGGTATAACTTGGTTGCAGTAACAACATCAGTAAAAAATGCATGAGGGATGTAAAGCATGGCTACAGGTACAGTAAAGTGGTTTAACAATGCCAAAGGATTTGGGTTTATTTGTTCAGATGAAGAAGAGGGAGATATCTTTGCCCACTACTCAACTATCCAGATGGACGGTTATCGTACACTGAAAGCAGGCCAACAAGTCTCTTACGAGATTGAAAAAGGTCCCAAAGGCTGTCACGCGAGTAGCGTCGTGCCTCTTGAAGGCCAAGCCAAATAATTAGAGCGCTGTCGAAATATAAAAATATTGCTCTCGAAACGCCACGTTGATGTTTTGAAGAGAAAAATAAACCCGCCAAGATAGCGGGTTTCTTACTATTTAGAGCACGTGTTACAAAAGGAACACTTACAACGCACTTACAGGATAGGAAACACGCCGAAAACGACGTGTTTTTTAACACTAACTTACTTGTTAATGATTGCGTTAAAGGTTTCGCTTGGACGCATCAATTTAGAAACCAATGTATCGTCTAGTAAGTAGTAACCTCCTAGCTCACCTTTCACGCCTTGCGCATTATTTAGCTCAGCAACGATCGTTTCTTCCTGCTCTGACAGCGCTTTTGCAATTGGTGCAAATTCAGCAGCAAGATCCGCATCATCCGTTTGCTCTGAAAGCGCTTTCGCCCAGTAAAGTGCAAGATAGAAGTGGCTTCCACGGTTATCTAGTTCACCCACTTTGCGTGACGGAGATTTGTTGGTGTCTAAAAACTCACCGGTCGCTTTATCTAGTGTATCTGCTAGAACCTGAGCCTTAGGATTGTTTGTCGCTACACTTAAATGCTCTAACGAAGCTGCAAGCGCTAGGAACTCGCCCAAAGAATCCCAACGAAGGTGATTCTCTTTTTCTACTTGTTGAACGTGCTTAGGAGCAGAACCACCAGCGCCTGTTTCAAATAGACCACCACCATTCATCAATGGAACAATAGATAGCATCTTAGCAGACGTACCTAACTCTAGAATTGGGAACAAGTCTGTTAGGTAGTCACGAAGAACATTACCTGTAACAGAGATAGTATCTAGGCCCGCTTTCATACGCTCTAGTGAGTACTTACAAGCTTCAACAGGAGATAGGATCTTAATCTCTAGACCGTCAGTATCGTGATCTGGTAGGTAGGCGTTTACTTTCTTGATGAGCTCAGCATCGTGCGCGCGGTTTTCATCTAGCCAGAATACAGCTGGAACACCTGTTGCACGTGCGCGAGTCACTGCTAGTTTAACCCAATCTTGGATTGGTGCGTCTTTAACCTGACACATACGGAAGATATCGCCTTCTTCAACCGCTTGCTCTAACAGTACGTTACCTGAAGCATCAACAACGCGAACAGTACCCGCAGCGTCTAGAATGAATGTCTTGTCGTGAGAACCATATTCTTCAGCTTTCTGAGCCATTAGACCAACGTTAGGCACGCTACCCATAGTGGTCGGGTCAAATGCGCCGTGCTCTTTACAGAAATCAATCACCGCTTGGTAAATACCTGCGTAGCTACGATCTGGTATCATCGCTTTGGTGTCTTTTTGTTTACCATCTGGTCCCCACATTTGACCAGAAGAGCGAAGCATTGCTGGCATAGAAGCATCTACAATAATGTCACTTGGTACATGTAAGTTTGTGATACCACGATCAGAGTCAACCATCGCAAGCTCTGGTTGAGTTTGGTAAACCGCTTGAATGGCCGCTTCAATTTCTGCTTTTTGCGCTTCAGGTAGAGACTCAATTTTTGAGTAAACATCACCGATACCATTGTTTACATCAACACCTAGCTCTTCAAACAGCTTACCGTACTTATCGAAAACGTCTTTGTAGTAAACTTTTACTGCATGACCGAAAATGACAGGGTCAGAAACTTTCATCATCGTCGCTTTCATATGAAGAGACAGCAGCACGTCTTGTGCTTTCGCTTCAGCAATCTCTTTCTCGAAAAATTCAACCAACGCCTTCTTCTTCATTACTGAAGTATCAATGACTTCTTTATCTAGTAATGGGAACGCAGACTTAAGCTCTTTAACTGTACCATCATTACCGACAAACTCGATTTTGACCTCTGTTGCACCAGAGATAGTTGTAGACTTTTCGCTACCAAAGAAGTCATTGTCTGACATGCTCGCAACATGGGACTTAGATTCTGCTGACCATGCACCCATTGAGTGTGGGTTTTTCTTCGCGTAGTTCTTAACCGAAGTCGGAGCACGACGGTCTGAGTTACCTTCACGAAGTACTGGGTTAACCGCACTACCTTTGATTTTGTCGTAAGCCGCTTTAATCGCTTTCTCTTCGTACGTGCTCGGCTCTTCTGGGTAGTTTGGTAAATCGTAACCTTTCGCCTGAAGCTCTTTAATCGCCGCTTTAAGCTGAGGAACTGAAGCTGAAATGTTAGGTAGCTTGATGATATTTGCTTCTGGAGTTTGAGCTAGTTCACCAAGCTCAGTCAACGCATCGCCAATGCGCTGTTCTTCTTTTAGATGCTCTGGGAAGTTAGCGATAATTCGACCTGCTAGTGAAATATCACGAGTATCTACATTGATGCCAGACGATGCTGTGAATGATTGAATGATTGGTAGTAATGAATAAGTTGCTAGCGCCGGCGCTTCATCAGTGATGGTGTAGATAATTGTAGGTTTTTCTGTAGGCATGAAATTTCCCTATTTTTTAATCAACTTGTTGGCTGATCAACTCAGCGTCTGAGTTGGTTTAATTGACGCATTGCTGCACGTTAGCAGTACATGTCTCCTCACTAACGCCACATGCGGTTCGCACTCTTTGTTGTAGTTTGAAGCTCTAAGCTCTGAATCCATGAGTGCACTGATATAATTAAACAAATAACACGAATTAGTCTATCATTCTGTGCGCGTTTGTTAGTTTTAGGCGCGCAAATCATATCCGATCATGAGAAAACTTAAAACTTTCAAACACAGTTCATTTACATTTTTGCAGGGTAGTTAACATGTCATCTCGTACAGGTCAGGAAAAAGGTCGCAGTCGTAACCAGTCTAAAACGGGCCATTTTAAACACTCAGGAGCTCGCAATGGCTCGAAGACTCGTACTCAGCAAGACCGCCGCCCTAATCGCCCAACAAAGAGCCAAAAGCCAAAAGTGACCCCTAAAGATCGTAAAGTCATTATTTTCAATAAGCCTTACGATACGCTCAGTCAATTTACCGATGGCGATGGTCGCAAAACGTTAGCGGACTATATCCCGATCAAAAATATCTATGCGGCTGGCCGATTGGACCGAGACAGCGAAGGTTTAATGGTACTCACTAACGATGGCATCTTGCAGGCGAAGCTAACGCAGCCAAAGTCAAAATCGCCGAAGACTTATTGGGTTCAAGTCGATGGCGCTCCTCAGGAGCAAGATCTTGAAAAATTGAGAAAGGGAGTAGAGCTAAAAGATGGTATGACTCTACCAGCCGAAGTTAAAGTAATTCCAGAACCACAAGTCTGGGACAGAACCCCTCCGGTCCGTTTTCGCGCAAATATCCCTACCACTTGGTTAGCCATTACCATTATTGAAGGAAGAAATCGTCAGGTGCGTCGCATGACTGCGCACATTGGCTTCCCTACTTTGCGCCTCATTCGTCATTCGATGGGTGATATCGTCCTTAACGACCTAATGCCTGGTGAATGGAGAGAAATCTCTCTCTAATAAGCAGAAAAGATAAAAGCAGGCTTAAAGCCTGCTTTTTAGATTCGTACTTTTTCAGTTAAGCCCTACCTAATGAACTAAGGGATTACTGCTCAGCAAGCCAGTTTTTAAAGGCCTCTTTTTCCGCCGGAGACGCTTTCTGGTACATCGTCTTTAATACATCAACCATTGGGCTGTCGTTTGATGCGGCTGTTGAACGGGTATCACTACTCTCAACTCGAGGCTCGATATCACTTACTGATTGTTGATGCTGATTCACAGTTACATAACTAACGGCAACACTCGCGATACCGCCAGCAATATTGTAGTTACGAGATTCTTGAGGGTAATTACGACCAATTTGAACACCATCTGACTCTAATACATCTTCGACCAAAGCAATAGGTTGGCCTTTGGTATCCAGTAATTGCCAATCTAGAGGCGAGATGTTGTTTTGCGCTTGGCGAAGAGTTTTAAACTCTGGCAGTTCAAACGTTAGCTTTTCGTTTTCAGCATCAAATTTAGCAACGATTACATCACTGTAAACCGTCTTAAGGTTTTCGTTTGTTTCAAAAGCAGGTTGATATTTGAAGACAATTTGGTTAGTTCCGTCAGGGATCTCAATTGTCTTCTCACTAGAGAAAAGTCCCCCCTCAAGTTTTGGCTTCTCCATGTTGACGGCCAATAACTTCACGTCTTCTGGAACCACTAAAGTCGTTGCAGCATAAAGGTTTGTACTGGCAAGAATAGACAACGCCATTGCCACTTTTAATGATAACTGCATAGAATTTTTCATCCTTATCTTCATAGTAAAAGACCCAGCATATAGCTGGGTCTTACAATATCAAACTGGGTATTGATTACCAGTAGAAACGAGCACCAACACCGAAGTTAGTTGCGTCGTCTGTGTCTTTGTTGTCGAAGTCAGTACCTTCGAAAGTGTAACCCGCTTCTGCGAATACACGTGCCCATTTAGAGAACTTGTATTCAACACCAGCGTAGAACCAAGAAGAGTCTGCGTCTACTTTACCTGCTTCGTCAGTAGACTGAGCTAGGTACTCGTAACCAGAGTATAGAGTTGTTTTAGGAGCAACAGCGAACATACCAGCTACAACGATGTAGTGTGAATCAACTGTTGATTTACCTAGCTTATCTTCGTTTTCGTTGTAGTAGTACGTAGCACCTAGAGTGTGCTCGTTTAGTGCGTACTCAGCAGTTACTTCAAAAGATAGGTTTTCGTTATCAGTACGCTCTGTGTGAGAAACTGTTTGCTCTACACCATTAAGAACTAGTTTTTTCTCTTTAGTTACGTTGATGTCGTTGTTCGCAGTAAGTACACCAGCGTGTAGAGATAGGTCGTTGAAAGATTTACCAACGAATACTTCTAGTACTTCTTCGTTAGAATCTTTTTCGCCTAGCGCGTAACCAGCTTTTAGCCAGAATGCGTCATTTTCGTAAGCGTATTTGATTTGAGAATCGTTGTTCCAAGCGTGACCGTATGCAGTTTCCGCTGCGTTACCACCGAAGAAGTAAGAGTAATCTGCGAAGTATACGTCATCAGCCCAAGTACCTTCTTTACCGAAGCGAAGAGTACCCATATCACCCATATCAAAACCGATGATGTGGCGACGTACGTATACAGAGTCATCTGTACGCTCGCTTGAATCAGCACCTGCGTCGTAGTTGTCACCTAGAGCAACACCGATTTCAACTTCACCCAGAACTTTTAGGCTTTCGTCAACAACGTAAACCGCGTTCACACCAGTACGAGAAGAGCTAGTGTTTAGCTCTGCTGTGTGATCAGTTTTTTCTGTGAATAGAAGAGTTGGACGTAGCTGACCGTAGAAATCTACAGAACCTTCTTCAGATTTGAATACTTCAGCTGCGTTCACTGAAGTTGCAGACGCAACTACAGCTAGTGCTAATAGAGTTTTTTTCATAATTAATCCACTGCCTTTTCTTAGTTCGGGATATCCTTGTCCGGTTCCCTTTTTTTATATGTTTGAGGTAGAGCGTTAACAAAACGTTATACAGCACCTCCTCAAAATCTGGAGCTAAGAGTGCAAAAGATTATTCTGGCTGTCAAATTTTCTAAATACCAATGTAAAAAAAACAAAATACCATTACAAAACAACAACTTGACAAGTTTACCTTTATTTATTCGACGAACATCTAACCAATCCCCGTTATTATTTGTAATTTACAAAATTATTAACAAATGGTTTTTTAATCCAACAAGTAAATTTTAAAACAACAAAAAAAAGAATAAAAACCTACAAATCAGACCAAATTGGAGTTTTATATTTTTCATATAATGAAATTAATTTCATTAAGATAAGGTTCAATTTTTTTTTGTGAAGGAGATCTACATTCCTTATAAAAGCATTCCGTTTTGTGAACTACTGTACAACTAGTGATGTGTGCTACTATTCGCCTCCAACGCATTTGAGGCCCGTATGCTGACCAGTAACATTCAAAAATCGATTCGTAATAGCTATCAAAACCTTCAAGATCAACTTGATAACTTTGTGCCTAGAAGAGCACAAAACTACCTTGTTGCAGAGATTGCAAAAACGCTGTGCGGTCAGTATCACAAATCTAACCGAATACTCGTTGCAGAAGCAGGGACTGGAATTGGTAAATCGCTCTCCTATCTAATGGCGACCATTCCCGTGGCTGTACATAACAATAGAAAAGTGGTTATCTCAACAGCGACCGTCGCTCTGCAAGAGCAGCTCATAAATAAAGACCTCCCTCTTTTTCGTCGGATTACCGACCGAGAGTTTTCTTTTATTTTGGCAAAAGGCCGTCAACGCTATTGTTGTGCAGAAAAGCTCGCCACTGCTAGCGGTGCTGATGGTGGCCAGTTAGCCATGTTTGAAACCAAACCTAAGCAAAAAGATATAGAGCTGTTAGAAACAATGCATCGCTCTCTTGCGCAAGGTAAATGGGACGGTGACCGTGATTCTTGGCCTAAACCCATCGACGATAAGCTTTGGCAACTGATTGTCAGTGATAAACACAGTTGCAATAACAGTTTACCAGGCCACCGCGGCTGCCCATTCCAAAAAGCGCGCTCAGAGTTGGATAAAAACGATGTCATCATTGCTAACCACTCTCTCGTCATGGCAGACGCAGATTTAGGTGGCGGCGTGATTTTACCTGAGCCAGAAAATACAATATACGTCTTCGACGAGGCACATCACTTACCTCACGTCGCTCGTGACCATGCTTCAGCATCTGCGAGTTTAAAAGGCGCGGCAGCATGGCTTGAGAAGTTAAATCAGTCGATTAGTAAGTTTTCATCACTCGCAGACGAGAAACGCGTAGCTCGATTTCGCAACGACCTTCAAGACGCGGTTCAGAACTTAATACCGGCACTGACTCAATTGCCCAAACAGTTCGACCCAGCTCAATTTGAAGAGGGTATCTACCGCTTCGAACACGGTGAACTACCGGAGTGGCTAGAGAACCAATCCAAAGAGTTAAAGCAGTTCAGTAAAAAAGCAAATCAAAGTGTGGCAAAAATTGCCGACCTTATTGCGGAAAGAGTAAAGGACGGGGAGCTTGCGACAAGGTTGGCTGAACCAGCGCTTGCAGAGCTCGGTTTCTACATTCAAAGGTTAGAAAACCTAGCGCAAGTATGGCATTTAATGGCTGAACCAGCTCGTGAAAAAGGTGCGCCTTTAGCTCGCTGGTTAGAAACCCACCCCGATCGCGAGGGTGATTTCATTGTGAGTGTTTCGCCACTTGAAATTGGATGGCAACTCGACCAACAGATTTGGAGCAGATGTATTGGCGCCATTTTGGTTTCCGCAACGATGCGTGCATTAAACTCTTTCCATTACTTTTGCCATCAGGTTGGTATTGATGGAAAACCAGAATCAGGCACTCAGTTTTTAGCGCTTGCGTCACCATTCGATTACCAAAACCAGGCAGAATTGCTCATCCCTGCGATGAAATATGAACCACCAGCGCCTCAATTTACTGAATATCTTATCGAGATATTGCCTAAGTACTTGGAAGACAAGAAAGCCAACTTAGTATTATTCTCATCCTATTGGCAGATGAACCAAGTCGCGAAGGCACTCTCTTCGGAGTTCATAAAAAAAGGCTGGGCGTTGCAAGTTCAAGGTGAAAGCTCACGTCAAGAAATTCTAAAAAAACATAAAAAGCTAATAGAATCAAATAAAACCAGCGTCTTATTTGGTACTGGCAGTTTCTCTGAGGGGCTAGACTTACCTGGCGAATTACTTGAAAACTTGGTGATTACAAAAATTCCATTTGGCGTTCCAACCTCCCCTGTTGAGCAGGCTCATTCCGAATACATTGAGAAAAAAGGAGGAAACCCGTTTATGCAAATAACTGTACCAGACGCAAGCAAAAAGCTGATCCAGAGCGTAGGTCGCTTACTGCGTAAAGAGAGAGATTCTGGTAGAGTAACGATTCTTGATCGACGCCTAGTCACTAAGCGATACGGACAAGCCTTAATCGACTCACTACCTCCATTTAAACGTAAAATAGAATATTAGAAGAATCACCATTTATGGAAATGATTGAGCCAACCATGCTGTTGGTGTTGGCGCTTGTCGCTTTTGTCGCAGGATTTATTGATGCAGTTGCCGGTGGTGGTGGCATGCTTACCGTACCTGCTCTACTTTCGCTAGGCTTGCCGCCTCATATTGCACTAGGCACCAATAAACTTGCCGCTACCTTTGCTTCTTCTACTGCAGCATTTACGTACTACAAAAAACGTCTATTCAAACCTCAATGCTGGAGGCGTGCATTCGTGGCAACACTCGTCGGAGCGACATTAGGTACGCTATTTGTAGATGCGATTAGTACGGATTGGCTGGAAAAAGGATTGCCGCTTGTTATTTTGGCGGCAGCGTTGTATACCGTTTTTCATAAAACACCCCACTCTGCTCATCAAAGTCCAATACCCGAGCCTTGCCCAAAACTTCATAAAAAACAGTACATGCAAGGCTTATCCATAGGATTCTACGACGGACTCGCAGGGCCTGGAACTGGGGCTTTTTGGACAGTAAGTTCAATGGCGCTGTACCGGCTGAATATCTTGCTCGCCTCTGGCTTAGCAAAAGCAATGAACTTTACCAGTAACTTTACCTCTTTGATCACTTTTGCATTCCTCGGACATATCAACTGGGTGCTAGGCTTAACAATGGGAGTATGTTTAATGGCTGGTGCTTTTGTTGGCGCGCACTCCGCTATTAGATTTGGTTCTAAATTCATTCGTCCTGTATTTGTTACTGTCGTCAGCATACTAGCCATTAAATTGGCTTATGACGCATGGTTTGTAGGTTTGTCATGAACATTTCTCAACTCCAGGAAAATCTAGAACAAATGGCGAAGCAAGCCGCTGTTCTTGACCGTCAAAGAGGCGAACATCATGTTCCGCTTTTTGATGAGCGTTTATTTGGTTGCCGCTCTCGCTTACTTACTCCTTGCGTAAAAGAAGCAAAAGCCACGCTGGATGCGATTGTGCGTGAGCAAAATGAAGGTAAGCTCACCGCTTTGCGTGCTGAGTACCTCACTGAACGGTTAGTGGCACAAATCGGTGCGATTCAACGCGAGATTTCTACCACTAAAATTCGTAAGAATGAAATCAAACATAGCAGCTATTTCCGCAAGCCTATCAACGTGCTTTATCAGGAGCTCGCTCAACATCAAGAGTGGGCAAGACGCTTGCGCGAGATGGTGTTAGAAAAAGAACGTGCTGTCGAAAGCGCTCCTAGTTTTATGCGTGCCGACGCTCAAAAAGTATTACTAGCAACCGAGCAACGTTTAGCGCGTTGTGAAGCAGCACTTCTTAAGCTAGAGAACCAAATTACACATAGGGAAAAACATCAATAATGGCTGATCAACCAACCTCGCCTTTAGATGACGCACCTGAAGAGATCAAACTGGCTGTCGATTTAATCTATTTGCTTGAGAGCAATGAGATACATCCAGAAGTTGCGCTTAACGCTTTAAAGATCGTGCAAAACGACTTAGAAAACAAATTAAAAGCAAAGTAGCTCAGAGCGTTTCACTCCTTTCACCGAGACTCGTTTTCAGTGCTCTTACACAATGATACTATTCATACAAAAGTACGCCCCAAAAAGGATAAATAATGAAAGTAATCAGCTTTAACATCAATGGACTACGTGCGCGACTGCACCAACTCCAAGCGCTAATCGACAAACACCAACCTGATGTGATTGGTCTTCAGGAAATTAAAGTTCACGATGAAGCATTCCCGATTGAAGCTGTCGAAGCCATGGGCTACAAAGTGTATTTTCATGGTCAAAAAGCACATTACGGCGTAGCAATGCTTTGTAAGCAAGAGCCTCTACACGTACAAAAAGGGTTCCCGACGGATAACGAGGAACATCAAAAGCGCATGATCATGGCAACGTTTTTAAATGAAAACGGCGAAAAGGTCACTGTGCTAAACGGCTATTTCCCTCAAGGGGATAACATCAGCCACGAAACCAAATTCCCATACAAGCGCCAATTCTATAAAGATCTGATGACCTACCTAAACGATCATCACAATAACGACGAGCAATTGATTGTTATGGGTGACATCAACATCAGCCCTATTGATGCAGATATCGGTATCGGCGAACCAAACCGTAAACGTTGGCTAAAAACAGGTAAATGTTCATTCCAACCTGAAGAGCGCGAATGGTTGAAAACCTTACTAGACTGGGGCTTTGTGGACACCTTCCGTAAGCTATACCCAGAGGTGAACGATCAATTTTCGTGGTTTGACTACCGTTCTCGCGGTTTTGATGATAACCGTGGCCTACGAATTGATGTCATTTTGGCAACCCCTTCTCTAGCGGAAAAGTGTATTGAATCTGGTATCGACTATGAGCTTCGTGGTATCGAGAAGCCTTCAGATCACGCACCAATCTGGTCGACATTTAAGTAATTTATTGCAAAGCTATAAGCGAGACTCAACGCTAAGCTTAGTCCAATAAAAAGGGAGACTCAGTCTCCCTTTTTCATACAAATTACTATTTAATCACTGATTCAGCGGCCAAACCGTTTGACCATCAATAGTTATCGGTGTTTGAGCAAATTCGTTCAGACAGTAGCCGGTATTGCTGCTTGCAAAGTAAGTGAGCGGCATCGGCGGTAGATTCAGCGCCACAACCTGCTGTTTCGCTTTTTCTGTGAACGAGAAGCCCCACATATCTAAATAGCTCGTCATGCCTCGCTGAGAGATGTAGCTCAGAGCAATAAGCAACCAGTCGTTGTTTGAGATGCTATTTGCTTCTTCCCGAGAGTAGTTGGCGAAACCAATGCTCAATCGTCTCTCATCCCAAAGCGCATCGTCCGATTTTAAGCGGTTAAACTCACGTTCAATCAGGTGCAAGCGCGCCAATAAATGCCAACCATTTTTAAGCACACCTTCATGCTGCGCCGCCATCATCATTTGAATGTAAACACGAGCGCCCCAACTCCAACTGGTTTGATTTTGCGCAGCCATGTATGCGTTTGGATCCGCTTGAGTTCGGCTAACTTGCAATAATTCAAACTGGCCTTTGAAATCCAAGCTTTGGCAAGTTGAAACTTTCCCCGTATTCTGGAAGAACCGAGACTTACTGTAATACGAGTAGTAATTGGTCGTTGAATGCCCTTCCCAGCCTGCAAATCGGAATCGACCTTTTTCCAAGCCATGACCAAGCTCATGTAAATCACCGTGACCGAGTGGGCTGAATGACCAGTAAGCATCGTATGGGTTACCAGAACAGCCGTAACCACACGTCGCTTGGTCAGCGTTCATATGCTTCACCATATCAATATTGGCGATTTCCCAACCTTGATTTTTGGCATACTGGATAATTTCCGGAACCTCATCGATCCCCGGCCCTTGGAAACCAGCCAAGACATGTGGGTAGTTATGAACATACTCTTCTGTCGCTAGCGCCATTTCAGCTGGTGTCGACCACATCTCATCGTTGACAGATTCAAGCATTTTGTCACGTTTAGAGTGTACCTCAAATCCAGGCGTGATCAGTTCAGCCCAATCGAACAAATTCGCTTCAAGCTCCTGAATAAACGCATCGTTATCCTTTTCACTTCTCCATACAGGGTGTTGCGCTACATGGCTAAATGTTAGAGCTACTGGCACATCATTATTGTTAAAGTGAACCTGGATAGGCCCGCCATAAGGTGAAGTCAGCGTGATGGTTTCACCCGGCTTCACCTCATAGGCGAAAGAAGTCAGCATTTTTGGTCGCGTGTATCCATCTTTGCTGAACTCATGAGTTGCGCCACTTCTTAAACTGTTGATGACAATTTTAGTCGTCACTTCATTACTGTCATTGCGCGTGACCGTAAAGGTCTCCCCAGGAAGCGCATACACACCAGCAGAGCGGAAATTACGCTTTGATTCCATATTAATAGTTGCGCTGATTCTCTTTACTTCAGGGCTAAACTCACTACGGCTGAAGTTCCCCATATTTGGTTGTTTTGGGTTTACGCTTCGGCTGTTGTATTGCACGTAATCGGCAAAGTACGACTTTAGGAATTCGGTCGTTTGGGTTGACTGTTTGTCCATTGGGAAGACAACCGTTTGACGATAATGATCAGCCAGCAATACCATGAGTTTTTCGTATTGGTAGCCGTCTTGATTAAACAAATCTACTTTTTGTTCATCAAGCTTTTTCAACCGATGGCGAATACTGTTTGCCCCTGCATAAAATTGACTTTCCATATTCGCAGTGTCAGGACAAGATTTGTCCTCACACTGTGACAAGTCAACATTGAAGTTTTGAGATTCAAAACGAGACAACAGCGCTTGTTGCGTAGCAACAGAGTCTGGCACGAAGTTCATGAGTGATGAAGGCGCCCAATCAACCAAGCCTAACTTACGCCAATAGTTATCTCCCACATAATCAACATGGAATTTTTCCAAAATGTCTCGGCCAAGTTCAGTTAGTCCTCCATCCCAATGCAGGTATAGAACAGGAATTTGGGCTTGCTCAGCGTATGCCAGAGCATCGAGTACTTGTTGGTTAGTGTCGCCAGATTGCAGATGCTGTGACAAGATCAATAAGTTTGGAGTATTGGTTTGCAAGCAGCTAAGTAGCTTCGAACCATCGCATAGGTTGGCCTCGTTAAACGCCAACTCTTGTGAAACATTGTCTTTCAGCCAATTCCGAGTCGCTTGCTCATCCGGAAAGTAATAAGACTGGTCCATTTGCGCGATGACGACGTTTGAAGTAACTCCGCCCGACAACCAAGTGACCAGATTACTTAACCATTTCGTCATCGCTGCGTTGGAAGAGTCGGGAAAACGTTGTGCCGTTCTAAATGGGTTACTCCCTAATAGTGCGTAACGTTGACCATTAGACTTTTCCCCGGCAACGCCAATTGACATAGCTTGATCTTTGTAACCGCTTACCATGGCCTTATTGGTCATCAAGATGGTGTCGTTGAAGCCATACTTAGGTGCCAAGATCGCGGCATCATGGGTTGGATCCCAATAAAGACCTGAAAGGTTTTTCGCAATTGCAGATTTGATCGTATTCGACTGCATCTTGTGAGCTTCCACAACCTGACGACTTTCACGAATGAAATCGCTCGGGTCAGAAACGAGCAGTGCATTACCAGTTTCAAGAGCTTGTTGAACTGGAGCTGGCGTTGGTTTTACTTGAGCATTAGGTTGTGATTCTCCCTCTCCCCCACCACATCCTGTGGCTAAGGCGGCAATGCCCAACGATAGAATTGTTTTTTTCATTTTTACTTACTAAACAATGAGTTTATCGAATGTTAATGTAAGTTAATGAATAATAAGAAAGAGTCTTTTACATCGGCTGGAAAAATAGGAATGAAGATAACAAAATTATCAAAAGCAATAGCACCCACTCCGGTGCTATTGCCTCTATTGATAATTAGCTT
The DNA here is from genome assembly GCF_033337375.1 of Vibrio sp. YT-17. Taxonomy (NCBI): domain Bacteria; kingdom Pseudomonadati; phylum Pseudomonadota; class Gammaproteobacteria; order Vibrionales; family Vibrionaceae; genus Vibrio; species Vibrio sp. YT-17. The sequence continues at coordinate 1,493 of NZ_JAWOQP010000008.1, read as the reverse complement.
AAAGGACGCAGATAAGCTAAGAAACGCTTCTCTGCCACTTTGAAACACCACAAAATCATAAACGTCAGTGCCATGTAGAACAGCCCCGCCGTCAGAAAAGACTCAAATGGTGCATAGTAGCGCGAGTTAACTAGACGCGCAGCACCAGTTAAATCCATGATGGTAACGATGCCCGCGACTGCACTTCCGTGCAGCATAAATATGACCTCGTTGGAATAAGCTGGTAATGCTCGACGCAATGCACTCGGCAAGATAATACGTCTGTATGTCATAAACTTACTCATGCCATAGGCTTTCGCAGCTTCCACCTCACCTTTCGGCAAACCATTAATCGCACCACGAATAATTTCTGCGGTGTAAGCCGATGTATTCAGAATAAAAGCGACCAAAGCACAAAACCAAGCGTTCTCCCACAAGGTATCTTTCACAGGGAAAAACTGATCCATGCCGTAGTAAATCAAATACAGCTGAACCAATAGCGGCGTTCCACGGAAAAAGTAAATGAATCCCCAAGAAGGTAAGCTTAGAGCGTAATTGGTACTATTGCGTGCCACGGCTAATGGGATAGAGACACACAAGCCAATAACCAACGCTAATCCCACTAACCAAACTGTTGTCCAAAGTCCCTGAAGATAAGTTGGAAAGCTTTCAATAATCAAAGAAAAGTCCATAACTTACCTCGCATGAATACTGAACTTACGCTCAACAAGCTTGAGTAGCCCGGTCGAAACGCTGGTAAAAAATAGAAAGATGAGCGCGACAGCCATGTAAAAGGTGAACGGCATTTTCGTTGTACCTGCTGCCAATGAGCTCATTCTCACCATGTCATCCAGACCAATAATGGAAACTAACGCTGTGGTCTTAAGTAACACTAACCAGTTATTACCAAATCCAGGTAATGCATGACGAATCATCTGAGGAAGTAAGATTCTTCTAAACGATAAAGCAGAACTCATCCCATAAGCTTTCGCCGCTTCTAATTCACCCTTGTCCACCGCCATGATCGCTCCACGAAAAGTCTCCGCCATGTAGGCGCCAAAGATAAAACCAATCGTGAGTACACCAGCTATAAATGGGCTGACATCAATATAATCAGGTAAGTAAGACGTCCATTCATGGTTTGGATCACTCGAGGCAAACCACTCGTTGAGCGTTTCGTTGATGGAGTAAAGGCTGTTATTTAAAAGTATTTGTCCACCAAAGAAAATTAGCATCATCAGAACCAAATCTGGAATGCCGCGAATGACGGTGGTGTAAAGAGTGGCAATCGCCCTTGCCCATTTGTAAGGCGCTAACTTAGCTAATGCGCCAAGCATGCCTAAGACCATGGCGAGAATGAGTGAAAGCACTGCAACTTCTATTGTTACTAAAGCTCCTTTCAAAATCGAAGCTTCGTATCCTTGTAAATCTAGCATAGGTGAGTTCCTAATCCCTAAACTCAAAAAATCGACCGTTGACTACTTCTAGGAACAAGCCAACGGTCGCTTAATTAC
>NZ_JAWOQP010000089.1:0-1395 GCF_033337375.1 Vibrio sp. YT-17 | reverse complement strand
ACCAGCTGGGTTAGAGCGCCAGGCAACGGTATTTTGCGCACGGTGGTGAACCTAGGCGATAAAGTAGAAAAAGGTGAAACCTTAGCTTACATCAGCTCACCCCTCGGTCACGATGAAATAGAGCTAAAAGCACCTAAAAGTGGTTTAGTGATCGGTCAGCAAACGCTGCCATTGGTAAACGAAGGCGATGCCATTTTCCACCTCGCATACTTCAGCCAAAGCGACGATGAAGTAGAACAAGCGGTAGAAAGCTACATTGAAGGATTAACTGAGTTTGACGTCGAACAGGTAACGACGGGACAAATCCCACTCGACACTCAGTCATAATTGCATGCTCTATGATCTCAAAGCCCAGTACCTGTTACTGGGCTTTTTTTGTTATGTTTACTCACCAATATTATTTATTACAAACACTTAAACATGAAAACTTAACGTTTGTGCTTCGTGTTTAGCTTATTTCAATTCATCTTGTTCACCGCACAATTGTACAGCGTTTTATTTATTCGTATTATGTTTTCTTTTTTGCTTGCACACATCTATGAATAAAACACAACTCATTGGTTGTTTGTTGGGACTTGGACTTTCTGCAAATCTCCTCGCTCAAGAATCTGAAAACATCGCTCAATACTTACAAGAACAAAGTCAACAACATTCACTAGAAGATCATTATGCTTCATCTGTTCCAGATGAACTCAACTTGGACGCGCAACGCTCAGAACTCAAATGGCGAGAGGAAGGCAAGCCAGATCATTGTTACCACACAAAAAATAACGCCGAGGTCACAACAGACTTTGACTACGGTGAGGCCAACGATCTTTCGGATGGCTTACATCATATTGATTTACCGCCTGTGCATACACGTAATAACAAATCATCTCATCGTGTTTACGCAAACAATCCTCACTTACTGCCTGGCAACCAACAGTTTGCCGCACCTTCCGAAGGCTCTTTTGGCTTCTCGGTTTCTTCTGACTGCTTATGAAAATGAGCCAACAAAAAAGCCCTGAAGAAAACTTCAGGGCTTTTTAGCATTACCGACAGATCGAAACATCAATCGGAATATATGCCATTATTCTTCGTCAGCTTCAGCTTCGCGTGCTTTACGAGCTTCTTCTTTGCGAACTTTTGCCGCAAGTTGCTCTGCTTCACGTTCTTGACGCTGTACAGCTTTACGCTCATTACGAACAACTTGGTTTTCGATGAAGCCCGCAAGTTCTTGTTCAGCCCAAGCTTGTGCTTTTTCTTCGCTGTCAAACCCAGTTTCACGTTTTGAAACCATTGTTTTGCGAGACGTTACTTGACGAGTGATTTCTGCGCTCCAGCCGTTACGTTTTTCAGTGACGCGGATAGCAAATTTTGGATTTTTAGACATCTATTTCAGTTCCTAAGGGATTA
>NZ_JAWOQP010000088.1:0-1398 GCF_033337375.1 Vibrio sp. YT-17 | reverse complement strand
AGGTGCCGACTTCATCTTCTAGGGCACGATAGCCCCCCGTAGAAAAATAGGCTTTTGTGTCGCTCGAAAAGGAATAAACGAGATCGCCTCCCCACGAGAAATTGCGGACAGAACGGTAGTCGTCTTTATCGTAAATGTTTGTATCGTAAGATAGGTAAACGGCCCCACTAAACTTACAAACAATACAGGACGTGTCTCCTTCATTTTGTGTAGATTCAGGCGTGCTGGTGCTATCAATTACACTCGTTTCCACCGCGAATGATGGCGCTGAAAACAGCGTACCCAACAACATTGCAAGCGGCGTCATCATCCACTTTGTTGTGTGCTGCATGTTTTGAAACTTCCATGAGAATTAAGTTTATTAGAATAAACTTAAAGACAAACAGATTATTGGGATGAAATTCCATAAAAATTCAGATAATCAACCCCAATAAACCTATCAACCATAAAATTACTCTTATGGTTAAATCCTTATTTAATTTTTTAATACTATTTATCTGAGTATTGTCGCGTTCTACTTTGCTTAAAAACGTACTTTAAAATGACTTTTTATAAATAAAGCCACACACCACAACATTAAAGAAGCAGCAAAGCAACGCCATTAAAACAAAAGTTAAAAGACAATTATTATCAACAACTTAAAATCAACAAAAACAGTTAAAATGAATGAGTCAAAATGTATAAGTTAAAATACAATAAAAATATAAGAACATCATTCCGTTTAATTTTATTCGTTATTGTATTGAGAAAGTTTAATTTTCAATTTCTAAAATTGGTGGGATACACACAAGAGAAATCATCAAAACCATCCGTTGTTAATAATGAATTTCGCATTTAAAACAAAAGATAGAAACAAGATCAAATTCATGTTTTCTAATATATCGATTCAACCTTTCACAAGTTTGAATAGAAAATCAAACTTTCAGTCAATCTAAAAACAACAAAATATTCACCAAGTGAATATTCAAAAGATAAGTCAAAACTAAATAGCACATACGGTCAGCATATTTGTGAATTACTATTCATTAATTATTTTTTCATAAATTAAACATTAATGTGACCAACTTCACACAATTGCACCGCGTACAACATAAAGTAAACGAAATTTAAGTGTTTACTGACTCAAAACGTGTCGATAGAACAGAGGTTAAACATCGAGCTGAAACACGTATTTCTCACCAAAATTTATTATACATAGCAGTGAGTTACCTGCATCCAAGCGGTTAAAATGCGTACTAATGTGACTCATTTTTGAGAGAGGAACATAAGAAGAGCAAAAGCACTAAAAGAGGATAATGCGATTTGAATAACCAGTGCTTCAAAGCGCACTTATGAACTTATGCAGAGAAAGAAAGACTATCAGTTACTGTTGAATGGTTTTACGACCACAGTTTTCGC
>NZ_JAWOQP010000087.1:0-1406 GCF_033337375.1 Vibrio sp. YT-17 | reverse complement strand
ATTTTTTCTACTGGGCTAAAGTAATGTAAACCGACGATGTTTTCTGGTCGCTCTGCCTTTTCTGCAATCTTGTGGATTGGTAACGAAGACGTGTTCGTAGCAAAAATAGTTTCAGATTTTGCGTTTGCTTCAATGTCCGCAACCATCTGTTGTTTTAGATCCAAGTCTTCGAAAACCGCTTCGATCACAACATCAATGTGGTTGTAACTTGTAAAGTCTACGCCACCTGACAGTTGCAACATCTTCGCCTGTAAATCGGCTTTCGACAGGATGCGACGTTTACGCTGCTTCTCAAACAACTTGTAGTTGTAGTTAAGCGCATTCAACACACCGTCATTGCTCACATCTTTGATTCGAACAGGCACTTTTGCTTTTGCAACCGTTACATGACTGATCCCAGCGCCCATTAAGCCGCCACCAAGAACACCCACTTTTTTAACCGCTGCAGGCTGTGCATCCGTGCCGTGTTCCTTCTTCATTTCAGTAGTCGCGAAAAAGATAGAGCGCAATGCTTTCGATTCGGAGCTCATCACAAGCTCACCAAATCGTTTCGCTTCAAGCTCTTGCCCTTGTGCAAAGCCTTTTTCCAGACCGTGTTGCATCACTTCAAGAATCGCGACCGTTGCTGGATAGTTGCCACGGGTCTTCTGGTTGGTTTTCTTCGCAGCTTGTTCGAAAACAAGCTTACGACCTAACCCACTGCCCGACATCAACTTCTCTTTCGTCGATTGCTTTTTCTTGCCCTTGTTCTTGCCTTTGTCGATAAACTGTTTTGCTACGTCGAGCAAAATGGTGTCAGGGACACACGCGTCCACAACGCCCAGTTTTTTGGCTTTCTTCGCGCGAAGCTGTTTACCCGTCAGGATCAAGTCCAATGACGGTAACAGACCAATCAAACGTGGCAAACGCTGAGTACCGCCAGAACCCGGTAATAGGCCGAGTTGAACTTCTGGTAAGCCTAAGCGTGTCTTATCGGAATCCGTACAAACACGGTAATCACATGCAAGCGCAAGCTCTAAACCGCCGCCCAAACATGGGCCATGAATAGCCGCAACCACAGGGTAAGGTAAGTCAGACAGTTGTTGGAACAACTCTTGACCTTGTTTTGCCAATGCTTGTGCTTCATTCGCTGTGGTACATGCCTCCAACATACGAACATCGGCACCTGCCACAAAATTATCCGGTTTTAAGGAGTGAATGATCATCCCTTTGATGCAACTGGAGTCTTTTAGCTGAGCAAAAATTTCTTTCATTTCGTCAGCAAAAGCCGCCTGTAGCGTGTTCATCTTTTCATTCGGTACGTCGATCGCTAACCATGCAATGTTCTGCTCATCAACGTTAAGGCTAAATGCTTTTTGCTCGCTCATTACTCAACCTCCAGAATCATTGCTGCGCCAAGACCACCC
>NZ_JAWOQP010000086.1:0-1419 GCF_033337375.1 Vibrio sp. YT-17 | reverse complement strand
AATGTCTCCCAATGTCACATCGGCTTTACCATCCAATGCAATCGCGTTTGCGGTTAACTTCTCTAGAATAAAGCTAAGGTGGCTTTTGTTTAGGTCAAATGAGAGGTCAGAGACCATATCAACTTTCATTGGTGATTGTGGCAAAGCATCACCTTCAAAGCTTGATTTCAGCGTAAGCTTATTCAACAACACTTTGCTAATCGCTTGGTCAACTGTAAGCTGCCCACCGCCTTGCATGTCCAGCTTCATACCAGACGCACTGCCTTTAAGCGCGTAGCTAAGATTGTTTACTTTATCGAATTCAAATGTATCTAAGCCAATTTTTGCCGATTCAATAGTGTTGTTTGGATCAGTGTACGTCGCATCAACATTGATGTTCTTCAACGCATAACTTGCAAGACCTTTCGCCAGTTTAAAGTCAGCCTTACCTTTTGCAGTAAACTTCTGGTCATTCATTTCGCCTTTCATACCAAAGTCAGCTGTCGTCCAGCTGTCAAAAGCAAATTCAGAAAGGTTCAACGATACATCATACAGCTTGGTGTAATTGCCGGCTTGCTTGTCTTGAATTTCTAGTGAGCCATTAGAAACCGTAACACCAGCCAGGTTGATACTCCAATCTGAGCCTGCAGACTGTGATTCGCCACTTTGCTCTGGCGCAGTGTCTTTCGGTTGCTCTGCTTGTTGAGTTTGCGCTTTCGTTAAAGCATCAATGTTCTTGCTGCCGTCTTTCTTCGTTTCAACGTAGAACTCCGCACCATCTAAAGTAATGTTACCGATTTCAAGTTGTTTGCTAAAAAGTGGTGTGACAGAAACATCAACACCGACAGTGTCGACTTTAAAAAGATTTGGCTGACTAAAACCTTGCGGGTTACGCAGTTCGGTTCTTCCCAATTCAAAACCAATTGATGGGAAGAATTGCCAACTGATATCCCCTTCAATCACTAATTCTAACCCTGTTTGTTTCTGAGCTTGCTCAACAATCAGTGGCTTAAATTGGTTTGGATTGACAAAAATAGTTAACGCTAAAATTGCAGCAACAAATACCACAACAGGTATCGCGAGAACTAAGAGCAGTTTCTTCATTTGTTTTTCCTTGCTCGTGTGTTTTTAAAATTATAAGCGCAGACTAGATTTACCGCCGAGAGTTCCACAAAAGCGTGAAAATCATCCGGTTTTGACATGCAACTGACTAATTTAAAAACAAAAAAAGAAGTGGCACCTAAAGTGCCACTTCTTATCATAAAAATAAAGCGATATAGCCGTCTAAAGACTTAAGCTTTCAAAAGTTTTGCAATGTGAGCTTTTAGTACATCGATCGCGATACGGTTCTTACCGCCACGAGGTACGATGATGTCCGCATATTGCTTATAAGGTTCAATAAATTGCATGAACATCGGACGAACCGTTTGCTGGTATTGT
>NZ_JAWOQP010000085.1:0-1434 GCF_033337375.1 Vibrio sp. YT-17 | reverse complement strand
TTTTTTGCATTTTATCCACTCTATTTTCCTCCATATTAGCTGATAGTGGCTAGCCAGAAGATTTCTATCAGCAGAATCTCGCTTTGCGTATGAATTGTAAGGTTGGTGCAGATTTTGGTGCTTTAGACCACCCATGATCCCAGAGCTTTTCGCGCAGATAAAATAAACCCCAGCTCAATGTCTGGGGTTGTGATTTTCTTAATCCGCTGTTGTTATTGGGCGAGTGTTTTCAGGATTTCTTTTAGCTCGACGGTTTCTCGGATTTCAAAGTTCGGCGTTATCTCTGTTGGATTACTTGCGCCAGTCGCATTCACCCACACACTCAAAATACCCATGTTGTTTGCGCCTGCGATGTCTGCTGCTAGAGAGTCACCGATGTGTAAGGCTTCTTCTGGTTTGATGTCGACAAGATTCAAGGCTTTTTGGAATATGCTGGCCGCTGGTTTTTCTTCTGGCTCTTCGCCACCCACAATAATGTGGTCCACCCATTCATCCATTTGTGTTGCTTTCAACTTGGGGTGCTGCGAGAAAATTGGACCGTTAGTGATCACGACGAGTTTGTAGTGCTTACGTAGATCCGTCAGCATTTCTTTTACGCCAGGGAAGAAAGTGAACGCGCCCATACGTGCTGAATCAAAATAGTGTTGTGCTTGCTGAGCTTGCTCTGCATCGATGTGGATGCCGTTCTCCGCCAAAATCGTTTGGATCAGACCACAGCGAAAAGCATTTTCGTCTGGAAGAAGAGCAACCAGCTGAGGAAACTCTGCGTTGAGCTTTTTATATACCCCTTGCAAATAGCGTTGTAAGAATGCTTGAGGATCAGAGACTTGTGGATACGTTTGTTGAATCCAGGCAGCAAATTTTTGTCCTGCAGCTTTGTCTGCTTGGGATGTGCCACATAACGTCTCGTCCATATCAAAAAAAATCGCTTTAAGCACAGGGGCTCCTTTCATTCGCTACTTAGTCACTGGCGTCGAAAGCCTATTATCCCACTCTAAATCGCATCGTAAAGAGGCAATCCGTCAGCAAATTGTGCAGTTTCGTTTACGCTTAAGTGATGCTGTTCTTTTGGCTTAATCATTAAACCGCATAACGGGCGCATAATCGCAACTTTGAGGAGGTTTCCTCTGTTTTGTTGTGGTGCTCACGTTTTAGCCTTAGGTGAAGCCGGTTAACTTTGGTTTTTTATGTTTGCCGACTATTTTGTTAGTAACATTTTATGCCGAAAAATCGCTTTTGGTACGATATATTGTTTGGTAAATGTTAATAATCACACATGAATAGTGCGGTTATAGTGTGAGGTGATGTTGTGCCTATATTTAGAGCATTTTTCTGGTTTTAATGGTGCATGGCGCACAAAAATGGGGTGATATGAAAGTGGTTAAATACTTGTTAATGCATTTTTATTCGCTCATTGTGCGTGTATTCAATGTT
>NZ_JAWOQP010000084.1:0-1461 GCF_033337375.1 Vibrio sp. YT-17 | reverse complement strand
AGTAGCGGCGCCAAACTCAGCGCAGCGCCCATCGCGTTCACCATGAAAGCGTACGCAAAGCTGTCGCTCAACCATCCAGCGTCTACACCACTCACCGCCAGTGCTCGTAACCCCTCCATTACGCCGCCTCCGCTTTGGTTGTGTAGTGCTTAAATAGTGTTTCAATACGATCTGGGCTCAGAACATCCGAGTGGTGTCCGGACGCCACAATCTGACGGTTAACAACGTGCACTTCTGCATCTAAGCGACGCACCGCAGTGACATCATGATGAACCGCTAACACCGTTTTGCCCTGCGCGACAACTTCATGTATCAACCCTTCAAGGTAACGCACACCTTGCTCGTCCATCCCTGTTGTAGGCTCATCCAACACCAACAAGCTTGGGTCATCTAACAAAGCCTGAGCGAACAACACACGCTGTTGCTCACCACCAGAAAGTTGCCCCATACGACGATCTGAGCGAGCGGCCATGCCGACGCGATCTAATTGCGCCAGCGCACGTTGTGTTTGTTTGGTTTTACTGCGCCAGAATAGTGGGATTCGTGTTTGGTTCAGCAACACAAAATCCATCACCGTTAGCGGTAAGCTGGCTTCAAACATCGCTTTTTGAGGAACATAACCAACGTTTCCGCCAAGCTTATTGTGAGTCTTATTCGGCCAGTGAACGGAAATGTCGCCAGTAAAAGGCGTAAGTCCAAGTACGGAGCGCAACAACGAGGTTTTTCCTCCACCATTTGGTCCCATGATCACATGGCACTTGCCCGGCTCGAAGGTTGTCGTGACATTTTGCAATATCACGTTGTCACCGTATTGGAGACTTAAATTATCTATCGAGATAGAAGGACCAAGCATTACGCTTTCTCCTGTGCGTGTTTGCTTGCCACGAACTTCATCGCTTCAATTAAGGTCTCAACATTTTCGCGCATCTCAACTTCCACTTTGTTCGCTTCGTATTCCCCATGCGTCATGTGAGAAAAACGGTAGAGCTTAACTCCTGTCGCTTCTTCGATGGTATCAACAAAGCGATTTGGCATATTCAGCTCGTAAAACAACACATCAATGCCAGATCGTTTGATCTTCTCGATCGTCTCTTGCAGTTGGCTCGCGCTCGGCTCCACGCCATGAGCTGGCTCAATCACTGCGGCAACATCCACACCAAACTCTTGCAGAATGTAGCCGTATGCGTTGTGCGTTGTCGCAACCTTCATACCCGCCGTGTCCAACTCGCCCAACGACAACATGGCATCACGTTTCATCATGCGAAAAGTTTTAGCGTATTGACGCGCGTTTTTACGGTAGAAATCGGCATTGTCAGGGTCGAGTTTGCTCAACTCGCTCGCGATGGTATAAACCTTTTGAATCGTTGTTGAGAGCCCAACGAACGTATGTGGATTCACCGCGCCTTGCCCGACTGATTGTCCCATTGCTGGCAATAGCGGAACTTCTTTGTTGGCTTCAAT
>NZ_JAWOQP010000083.1:0-1465 GCF_033337375.1 Vibrio sp. YT-17 | reverse complement strand
TTAGCGCATTTGAACTATCTTAACTGCTTTGCGCAGTAACAAAAAGCGGCTCAATGAGGAGCCGCTAGTTTGAACATGGAGTCGCTTATTTGTTTAAATCGATCTGATAAATCGCAAAGCCCACTTCGTCAGTTGCGACGCGTTTCATCGGGTATTGGCCTTTGTCTTGGATAAACTTCGAAGCTTTTTCGCTCGGTGAGGTTTCAAAGCGAATATCCAGTTTTTTGTCTGACTTAATTGGTGCGAACGACCAGTTATTGTCAGCGCTTGGCGTGACTTCGCCTTTTTCCTCACTGACGCGAGAAATGTACGCAGCAACCACAGAACGGTTTTCGTCTGGAGAATCAAATGCAATGAAGTCCGGACCAGTGCCAGGGAAGGTATTGCTGTACGCGCGGTAATTGTTAGTCGCGATGATGAAATCTTGTTTCGGATCAACTGGTTTACCATTGAAAGTCAGATTCACGATACGCTGGGAGTCCGGGTTAATGACTTTACAATTCGCGTCGTACTTCGGTGGTTGAGTGATGTCGATTTGGTATTCCACACCATCAATCACGTCAAAGTTGTACGTACGAAAGTTATCCCAATCAATTAACGATTGTGGCTGAGTCGTATTGACATCAATATGCTTGAATTGGCCCGCGCTGCACTCTAGCCATTCATGTACTTCTTTGCCTTTCACCTTCATTGCGACGAGCGTATTTGGGTATAGGTACAAGTCGGCGGCGTTGCGGAAAGTCAGTTGGCCAGATTCAACCTCAGTGAAGCCGTTCGGATCATCTTTACGTCCGCCCACTTTAAACGGCGCGGCCGCGCTCAAAACTGGAATGTCAGCAAGGTCTGGATCGCCTTGAATGAAACGTTCAACGTAGTCTTTTTGTGCAAGGTTGACGATTTGGATTGTTGGGTCGTCTTGCACCAAAGCCAAGAAGCTGTACATCACGTCATTCGCTTTACCAATTGGTTGGTTAACGAATTTGCGAGTGCTTTTGTGATCGTCTTCGAGTGCTTTAATGATGCCTTGGTCTGCTTCTGCAAGCGATTTCTTAGTCGCTTTGTCGAAAATTGGTCGAGCTTCAGATTGTCCTTCCACTACTTGCCATTGGCCGTCTTTTTGCTCGATGACCAGATCCATGACTCCCACGTGGCTACCCCAACGGCCAGGCATGACGGCAGTGACACCGTTGATGGTGCCTTTGTTGTTGTCTACGCCTTGTAGATTCTCAAATCCTTTGCCTGGGAAGACCGCGTGAGAGTGACCAAACGCAATGGCATCAATGCCTTTTACTTGCGTTAAATAGTACACCGAGTTCTCCGCACCTAGTTTATATGGATCGGTTGAACCCCCTGAATGCGGAATCGCGACAATATTGTCCGCACCTTCCTTCTTCATCTGCGGAATCAGCTTCTCTGCAGTTTCTTTGATGTCTTTGGCAACCACGTTACCTTCAAGATTTTTCTT
>NZ_JAWOQP010000082.1:0-1468 GCF_033337375.1 Vibrio sp. YT-17 | reverse complement strand
CAAAGTCATCTTAGGTTATCACGCTGAAATTGCGCCTCCAGAGGGGGATTCGATCTGTGCCTACTTCGCATTGAAATTCGACACATCCATATCATCTTACTACTGTGAATCCTATGCTGATGAGTTGTATAAAATTGATGGTGTGAAATGGTGCCATGCAATCAGCGGCGAAACTGACATGATGGTATTTGTGGAAGTCCCTAACATGAATCGGCTCAATGAAATTCGAGACCAAATTCAACGCTTTCCAGAACTGCGTCATTTGATGACGCATACGGTTCTGACCGAGTTTTTTAATACGACCGGAAACAAGTTCGTAAAGTGAAGCATCAAGTGGGTCGAGAATGTTAAACAACATCAATTTAAATCTGCTGAGATCATTGCATGTGCTGCTTGAGGAGTGTCATGTAAGTCGCACTGCTGAGCGCTTGCACGTAACTCAATCTGCGGTCAGCCGCCAATTAGCCCAGCTTAGAGAGCTTTGTGGCGATCCGTTGCTTGTCCGTCAGGGGAACTTGCTTATACCCACACCTCGAGCGTTAGCGTTAAAAGCTAAACTTGATGATTTGCTGTCTGAGTTTGATCATCTGCTTGATGATAAACCGTTCGAACCGGCAGATTGGCAAGGTGAGTTAGTTGTCGCGTCTAGTGCCTATGTTGCTCAGTACGTTCTTCCAGATATCGCTTCCCATTTAAGCCAACTCGCGCCGCAACTGGATATGGCTTATCGCTTATGGCAACCAGATTTTCTCGATAAGTTGCATGAACTGGGTATCCACATCGCATCGTCCATGTACCCTTCAAAACCAGAAGGCGTTTCAAGCGTGAACATTGGTTCTGATACCTCGGTGTGTTTGATGAAAGCGTCACACCCGCTAGCGAGTTATAAAGAGCTGACGGTGGATGCTTTACTCAGTTATTCGCACATAAAAGTTACGGGTGGCGGCGATAAAGATTCAAGCACCGACACGGTTTTAAAAGAGATGGGGTTGGCGCGACATATCACATTTAAAGTCCCATTTTTCTCGGCGGCGGTTAATCGCCTAGTCTCAAGTGAACATTTGATGGTCGTCCCTGAGCATATCGCGGTGAACCTCGCTAAGCATTGGAGTTTGGCACATAAACCTCTGCCATTTGATACTCAAATCCATCAATACTGGCTGATGTGGCATCCAAAGTACGATAACGATCCTGCGCATCGTTGGATTCGGGAAACGATGCAAAGCGTTATGCAGCAATCAGAATACTCTATTCACTAGACTATGATTTTTAATCATGACTTTCATGATTAACTTTGATTTCAGTTTATATCACCTCTATTGATAAATTAACGTCAAAGAGGGGAGATTTTTATGACACTAACAGTTTGGTTATCACTTTTTACAGTCTGTTTATTAGGGGCTATGTCGCCAGGGCCTAGCTTAGCGATCGTTGCTAAACATGCTTTGGCTGGTGGACGAATGAATGG
>NZ_JAWOQP010000081.1:0-1482 GCF_033337375.1 Vibrio sp. YT-17 | reverse complement strand
AGCCACTCATCGCTTATCTTGAGTGCGTCACCTTGAATCGTGACACTAGGAACTTCAAACTGGTTTTCGTATCCATCACCGCCATCAAGAATATCCACCGTTAAAGAGGCATCATCGTTCAAACCTTCTATTGCCTCTAAGGTAATATCCAATGTTACCGAGGTGGTGTCACCGTCTGAATCTGTTGCATTAACTAACAATGGTATATCCAGGATTTGATCTTTTGACAGATCGAAAGAGCGATATAATTCAAAGGAATACTCTATTTCACTACTCGACTCTAAAGGTAATGTGGATAATAGTTTCGATTGAAAAATATTTACTTCCACCCCACCTTCTAAGATATAGCCAGTAATTGTCGTACCGTCATCAGACAGACGGTAAAGCAACTCACTTTCACTACTCACTAATGTGGGCTGGTTTAATTCGCTAAATCGAAGAGAGTCAACATAATCACTCCCGATATCGAGTTGAAGGCTCCCAGTCTTAAAGATTGTCCCACTTTCTAGATTAATCTCCTCCATTGCAACAACAGTCAAGTTGCTCAACGTAGGATCAACACCATCTTTCAACACGAAATCAATTTCATTCTCTACAAGCGGTGTGGAGTCTAGATCTGTCCCTCCAATGGTCAACGGGAAAGTGACCGTATCACTACTATTGAATTGATCGATAGGATGATCAAGAGTAAGCGAAATTGAAGCTAGTACATCGTTACCCGACTCAATGCCACTCAATGTTAACGTAAATACAGTGACACCATTGGCAAATGCTGTGATTTGCTTTCCACTGGAACTTAACGTGTAGCTAAGCTCATTATCAGAGACTGAGCTTGTAAGCCCTAATGCCTCTAACTTAGTAATGGATGCCCCACCAAAATACAAACTAGTCGGATCAGGGTTATCAGAGCCAGCAATCACATTAACACTGCCTTCGGTGGTTAATAATGCCTCTCCCAGAGGTACTTCTGCTGTGTTTATAGTAGCGCTGCCTACATAACCCGCTTGGCCATCTATAATGTCGATAGTTGCGGTTGCTACACCGTAATCTTTTGAATCATCGGCTGCGAGATAATCAAAAACGAGACTTTGCTCAACCGTGTGATCTAAGTTGCGACTGGCATTCAACTGCCAAGAGCCATCTGAAAATACGGTTAATTCACCCTTCTCTAGACTAAAACTTACTGAGCCACCATCAGGGACAGACTGGATCTCTCCTCCGGCTCTGACATATCGAATGTACAAGTCACCATCAATATCAATGTCATTCTCCAGTACATTGCCAGAAATGACTTGGCCTTCGGTTACACTATATGACTCATTTGCGATCACTGGATCGGCATCAAGGATGGCGATTTCTAGGGGGGCCACAACCGTTTCTTGTGTACCATCAGCATCACTTTGAGTGCTTTCAACCAATACGTTAGTCACCAGCTCATCTTGACCTACACCATGATCAATCGCTTCATAAAAAGTAATTTGA
>NZ_JAWOQP010000080.1:0-1484 GCF_033337375.1 Vibrio sp. YT-17 | reverse complement strand
GGTGGTGATGGCAACATGCTGGGCGCAGCGAGAATTTTATCGCGTTTTGACGTGCCTGTGATTGGCGTAAACCGTGGCAATCTAGGCTTTTTAACTGATTTAAACCCAGACGATTTCCAAGCGGCACTCAAAGCCGTACTTGCAGGAGAGTACATTGAAGAAGAGCGTTTCTTACTTGAGGCAGAAGTGCATCGTCATGGTCAAATAAAAAGTCATAACGCCGCTTTAAACGAAGCCGTGCTCCATCCTGGGCAAATCGCACATATGATTGAGTTTGAGGTGTACATTGATGAAAGCTTTGCCTTCTCTTTACGCGCCGATGGGTTGATTGTCTCCACACCAACAGGCTCGACAGCATACTCACTTTCTGGTGGTGGCCCTATTCTGTCACCAAGCCTGAATGCCATTTCACTGGTGCCTATGTTCCCTCATACCTTATCTAGCCGACCGTTGGTGGTTGATGGCAAACGCAGAATCAAACTGATTGTGTCACCAGAAAATCGCGGTACACAAGAAGTAAGTTGTGATGGACAAGTGTCGCTGCCAGTTTCTCCCGGCGATGAGATCCACATTTATCAAAGCCCAAATGTACTCAAACTCATCCATCCGAAAGATTACAGCTACTATCACGTATTACGGAACAAACTCGGTTGGTCTAGTAAGTTATTCTAGCTTTCATGAACACGAATTTAAGCCAGTTGCTGATTGCTGCTGGCTTTTTTCTTTTTTGGGATAACACGTAAAGACTTACTAATAAGGCGACGCGATATATCCTGCCGTTAAAACGAAATTTATAAACTTTGATCCTGTGTGCAAAGTTTAACTTATTCCAGAAAAGCAAATTGAATGGAGTATGTCGGGTGATATTCTCACCATGAATAGAGTATTAACTCTATTTCATAAAATCAATAAAGGACATACTATGAAAAAAACTATCATTCTGTCTGTTCTCAGTACATTAGCACTGATTGGCTGCCAATCTGAAGATACTAAAGTGACAAACGTATCTAATGCGCGTGCGGACGACATTACACAAACCAAACGGGAACTTGCTCAACAACTGAGCAAAAACTATACGGCAATTGAGCCTATGTTGAGAAGAGATATTACTGCTCAACAAACCAATGTTCCTGTCTCCTCTTTCATTGAGCAAAACCCTACTGCAGAATTTAGCCAACAACTCGTTGAAGCCGACGCTCAAATTCGTAGCTGGAAAGGCATTACTGAATTCTCAGATCAATTGCTAGAAGTGCGCTTAGCCAACGAAAAAATGCTAGGAGCATGGCTCAATGGCGACGTTGCACCACTCTTTGCCTTTGAACCAAGCGGTGATGATGAAAGCTGGCAATACATCGAAGCGTTTGACGTTTACGGGCAAATTCATCAACTTGATGTGTATCAGCTTCCTGACGTTCCCGTTCTAGTTGTCGATAACAACAGCTCTGCAGAGCTCAAAGCAGGCTTACAGGCGATGCAGGCAGAAA
>NZ_JAWOQP010000007.1:0-210359 GCF_033337375.1 Vibrio sp. YT-17 | reverse complement strand
TACATTAGCGCAAACCAACGCCGTTATTTGGATTTTTCACTTGCAAAACGGGGCGTACCATACATTTGTCCAGAAATTTTACCGTGGGCAACTTCTAACGCAAAAGTGCCCCAAAACTCGCTAGACCAAACACTCTAGAAGATCTGTGTCGTTCATTTTACCCTACGAAAAGTTATCCGATAGAATGTAACCCAACACTATTGAGCCTTCATTGTGCCTGTTTGGTCTGTCAAATTGTCTATTTAACTGGTTAAATCATCAGGTAATCTTTTTGAGGATGATAAATAACTGAAAATATTGTTATTATCCTTTTTATTTATCAGTAAAACCGACTCCCATGAGATATGAATCCGCTCCGTAGCCCAAAAAGAAAGACAAGAAACAACTAGAGAACGAGTAGCTCGCCAACGTCGAGAGCGCAGGAAGAGGGAAGAGTTGAGGTATACCGCGAGCGATGAAAAGCGAAGGACAGAAATTAGAGAGAGGGTTCTTAGAGATAGACAAGAGGCTGGATTAGGTCAAATCTCTCAAGGTTTAAAAACGCCTCAAATTCTGAGCGATTCTACCGGGCAACAGTGTTCACTTGAAGATGAAATGACTAAAAATCATCAACATATACTTATTACTGATTTAGAAGATGCGCACAAGATATTGCATAACGTTTGGCTCGATTCTGGTTGCGAGTATTAATGCAGCAAAATCATGGTTCAACCACACAGAGCCGATGTTTGACGCCGCGTCTATTGCTAAGCAATTCGGGGATATGAACATTAAGGCGGATCTTGTTGAGAGCAGAGGAAAAATCATTGTCGCATTCAATGGGACAGATCAGAACGGGAAAGCACTCAAACATGCGTTTGTGAATGGCGCTCGTATCAACATGAACGGAAAAAATACTCGCTTAACTCATTTAAAGCAATGCAACCGGGTTTTAGCCCGAAATCTAGGGTTGCAAACTTTAAAGGTGCAGGAGCTTTAACGTTTGTTGTATCGGCGAGTATTGCTGCCAGTGACCTAGTGTTTAAAGATGATTACCACCTAGTGTATTGGTTTGGGAATGTTCGCTCTGACATGTTCAAATTTATACTCCAGAGCGCACATGGTGAGGCCGCGTTGTTTGCTGCTGCTTTCTTAGGTCAACCGATAATTATATGTGCAATTGCTGTAACAGCGACAAAACTTATTTAAGGACATGGACTGCATGGAATCCAAAAACGAGTCTAATCGACGCCCTCTTGCAGTGCGTAAAATCTCAGTTATCAAACGAATTGCTATTTGGCTGAGCCAAAAAAACATTACCCCTAACCAAATCTCACTGATGAGCATCCTCTTTGCCGCTATTGGCCTTGCTTTTGCAGCTAGTTATCGCTTCTGGCCTACGCCAATTTGGTTAGTGCTGTTCGCTCTGATGGTTCAAATGCGGTTATTGTGCAATCTATTTGACGGAATGGTCGCTGTAGAAGGTGGGAAGAAAACCCCTGCTGGTGAGTTGTTTAACGATGTTCCAGACCGTATTGCCGATCCGCTGTTGATTATCGCTGCTGGTTTCGTTGCTCATTCAGCATTTTCTATGCCTCTAGCTTGGATTGCGGCACTATTAGCGGTACTCTCAGCTTACATTCGCGTTTTGGGTGTTAGCATGGACTGCTCGGCCGACTTTCGAGGACCAATGGCTAAGCAGCATCGAATGGCCCTACTCACAGTAACTCTTTTAGTAATGGCGATTAACCATTGGTTTACGTTATCACTTGGCATTTATTTGATGGACATATCGCTTGCAATCATGGTAATTGGCTGTGCTGTAACTTGTTGGCGTCGTTTGGTATGTATTTTTAATGCTAAAAAAGAACTCGCTAACTTATTATTGAACCATGAAAAAAATCATCAGGCCAAGCATTCTAAGTCTCTAACAGCCAACGAGACAATCGATAAGGCGGTAGGTGAAACTAACCATGATTAATATCCCTACGCATTCGTTATACATGATGGCCGCCATCACACTCGTACTAGTGATTGGCACTTTGGTTTACCTGTATTTGTCACGCCATAATCTTAATAAGGATTACCACGAGCTTAAACTTCGCATTCGTTCTTGGTGGTGGATGATCGGAATCGTCTTTGTTGTGCTCTATCTGCCCACTCAATACACGCTGATTTCTGTCGCCTTTTTGAGTTTTATGGCGCTGAAAGAGTTTCTCTCTGTAGTACCAACGCGCATGACAGATCGACGTGTGATCTTCTGGGCTTACCTTTCGATCCCGTTTCAATACTACTGGTTATCAATCGGTTGGTATGGCATGTATATCATCTTTATTCCTGTCTTCACCTTCCTCTATCTTCCAATGGTCGCGGTGCTGATTGGTGATACCAAAGGTTTCATTCGCTCAGCAGGTATCATTCACTGGGCGCTAATGCTGACGGTATTTTGTGTTAGTCATATGGCATATTTATTGGTATTGCCCAGCAAGAATCCAGAGACCGGTTCAATGGGAATGCTACTGTTCTTATTGGTATTCACTCAGTTTAGTGATGTTTGTCAATACGTATGGGGTAAGAGCTTCGGTAAACACAAAATCGTACCGAAAGTCAGTCCAAACAAAACATGGGAAGGCTTTATTGGTGGTGCGGCAACCATCATCATCACTAGCTATTTTGTGGCACCTTACCTGACACCATTAACTTCAGTTCAAGGTTTAGTTGCAGGGATGATTATCGCCTTGAGTGGCTTTATTGGCGATTTGGTAATTTCATCGGTTAAACGTGACTTACAAATTAAGGATACCAGCCAGTTTATCCCCGGCCATGGCGGCATTTTAGATCGTATTGATAGCCTGATGTTCACCGCCCCCTTATTCTTCCACTATATTTATTACCTCTACTACTAAGAAGACGATATGAAAATTTTAAAAGTTTTGTTCGTCTTGCTGTTTGTGAAACCACTGGTGTTTGTTGGTTTGGGGCTCAACATCATTAATCGGCAAAATCTGCCAAGCAATGGTCCTATGGTGGTCGCGGCTAACCACAATAGTCATCTCGATACTTTGGTATTACTGGCACTCTTTCCTATCAGTATGGTACATAAGGTGCGTCCTGTGGCAGCAGCCGATTACTTTCTCAAAAACAAAGTATCAGCATGGTTATCACTCAATATTTTGGGCATTATTCCCATCCATCGTTCACCGAGTAAAAGCGAGCGGCATACTGTATTTGATGAGTGCCATAAGGCACTTAATCAAGGAGATATCTTGATTATCTTTCCTGAAGGTAGTCGCGGTGAACCTGAAACTATGAGCGGGTTAAAGAAAGGGATTTATCACTTAGTTAATGAACATAAAACTTGTCCTGTCATTCCGGTGGTGATGCGCGGATTAGGTCGAGCGCTCCCTAAAGGAACAGCGATGCTTGTTCCTTTTAACTGTGATGTTGTATTGGGAGTGCCAATCGCGAGGTTTGAAAATGCAGATGACTTTCTAATAACCATGCAAGTTGAATATCAACAGCTTGCACAAGCATGTATTGTGACTAACCACGAAGAGTAGATACGTTCTAGCTCGACAGTACTCCATTATCGTTTAAAGCAAGAGCCCCAAAAACTTAGGGAATCCGTTTGTCTTACTAGATCCGAACCAGCAATTTTGGACACTGAATTAAGTAATTTTCTATACTTGAAGTTACTCGTACATTACTAATTTAAGTAGAAGTTCTAAGTAACTTTGCCCACCTGCAAGCTATAGTATTTTCTCAAGCTATATTAAGTTCTTAAAACCGCAGAGCTTAAATAGTGTGGTTAAGCCTTTGATTCGGATGTGGCCTGCCTTTGTAATCTCTTTCCCCAAAATACAATGTGTTTTGTTTTACAGGAGTCAGAATGCCTGGCTCCTTTTCCCTTTGCTTGTCGCGAACGCTACCATCTTGGTCGTAGAGTATTGGTTATCGAAACCATTAACTCATGTTAGTGAAAGGAAGTTCCTGAACCCTATAGTGCTTCTTTCACCAATCTTCTGTTTGGGCCATTATCTCTAACATCCAGACGCGAAATAGCATAAGATACACGGCCTTTACTAGCACTGAGCCACTCTTTGTAATGACAGATAAAACACAGCAAGCGACATTTGCCGATCTTGGCCTGATTCCAACATTAGTCGAGCGACTAGAAGCGTTGGAATACAGCCAACCGACGCCCATTCAATCCCGTTCTATTCCTGATATCCTTGAAGGGAAAGATATTATTGGTGGTGCCAATACGGGGTCTGGTAAAACCGCTGCTTTTTCGCTGCCAATCTTGCAAAAAATTGTTCAGCAAGACGAATCAAACAATCGCCGTGGCAACTTCGTTTCCCACCTGATTTTAGTACCAACTCGTGAGTTGGCATCACAGGTGGCATATAACGTCAAATCTTACTCATACCATCTCAGAGATAAGATCAAAACGGTTGCCGTATTTGGTGGTGTATCGGTGAACCCACAAATGCTGGCGCTTCGTGGTGGCTGTGACATCATTGTTGCAACGCCGGGTCGATTACTTGATCTGGTATCCAGTAACGCGATTAAGTTGGACCAAGTAAAAACGCTTGTTCTTGACGAAGCCGACCGTATGTTGAGCCTCGGATTTACCGAAGAACTGAATAAGATTCTTGCGTTACTCCCAGAGAAGAAACAGACGCTGTTATTTTCTGCAACTTTCCCTGATAAAGTGACGACGTTGGCTCAGCAGTTGCTCCGCGACCCTGTTGAAGTTCAGTTGCAGAGCGCAGAAGCCAGCACTTTGGTGCAGCGCGTGTTTAGTGTAAATAAAGGTGAGAAGACGGCGGTACTCGCGCACTTAATCAAACAGCATCAGTGGCGACAGACTCTGATTTTTGTGAATGCTAAGAATGCCTGTAATCATTTAGCTCAAAAGTTGTCAAAACGCGGTATTACCGCTGAAGTTTTCCATGGTGATAAAGGGCAGGGCGCTCGTACTCGTGTCCTTGACGGTTTTAAGTCTGGCGAGATTCAAGTTCTTATTGCCACCGATATCGCAGCACGCGGCCTTGATATAGAAAAACTTCCAGTGGTGATTAACTTCGATCTTCCGCGTAGCCCTGCTGATTATATGCATCGAATCGGTCGTAGTGGTCGTGCTGGTGAAGTAGGTTTAGGGTTATCTCTTATCGATTACGACGACTACCACCATTTCAAAGTGATAGAAAAGAAAAATAAGTTCCAACTTGAACGCGAGCAGGTAGTCGGTTTTGAAGTGGAAGACGATCAGAGTGAAGCCTACTTTTTACCAATGAAGCCGCGAGCAAAGCCGGCAGGTACGGGTAAAAAGAAGAAAAAGCGTAATCAATAGAAAACGTAAACTACATGTGAGTTTACTTACGGGAGTTGTTAGAGAAAAGGAATGCTCACTAGCTTGAGTCTTCGCTTCTAGCCATTCCTTTAAAGAACAATAGAGCCCTGCTGGAGCTACCAGTAGGGCTCTATTGCTTTTCAAGATAGTGTTATTGGCGACGAGCAGGGCGTCCGCGAGGTGAACGCTTTTTAAATGCAGACGCTGCTTTGGCTTGTGACTTAAGAATAGAGTCAACGGTTAGCGGCATTGGCTCTTTAGGTTCAAGGCCATGAGGGAAGGTACGAGCTCTTGGTGGTAAGTTGTATTCTTCTTCGCTCGCGCGTGGCATGCGCTTAAAGCGATAAAGGTAAAAGTTTTCTAATTTTTCTCTCGCCCATTCGGTTTTCTTTAAATACTTCACGCTACTTGCAATCGAAGGCTTAGTGTTAAAGCAATTAAAACGCATTGCTGTATCTAGAATGTCCCAGCCGTAAAAATCCACTAACTCTTGCAACATAGTCTCTAGCTTTAATCCGTGCAGTGGATTGTTCTGTTGCAGCTCGATTCTCTCTTCGTCAGTCATCATTTTTAAGGGCCTTACTCATTAAAGGGCGGAGTTTAACAAAGTATACAATGTAGAGATATCGATAGTTACTTTGCGATGGATGCGAGCACAGTGCTCTCTACCTTGAAAGTATAAATCGGAATTAGCCGTTCTACTTGGCTCTCTGCTCAAAAATGACTCATAAAAGTTCAAGCGTCCTAGCTCGATGTTAAATTATTGTGTAATAAGTGAGATTTTTGTTGTTCTTTTACTAATGTCTAATATTCCTACCCATAGCAACACATGCTTAATAAGATCAAAATCAAAATTGGTTCATGCCGCTTTCTTAGTATGGCCTAGAAGTTTGATGTGGGTGTTGTCTCGTATTGGTCGAAGGCCTGTCTACCAAGCGAAACTCTAGTTGACGTAGTTCAACGTTGAAACATAAAAGGATGACTCAATGTCTGACAAAAGTAAGACTTTTTACAGGGATGTGCGCAAAAAACCGCATGAATTTGAAAACCGAGAAGACTTTCTAAATCATGATTTAACCGTCATGAGTTTCCGTCGCTGGGGAATTCATTTGCCCTCACGTGATTACAGTATTGAAATCGAAGACTGGGTACCGGCATTAGCAGCAACCATTGGTAAAGTGGTTATGGTCACTGCCATGGTTTCCGCTTTTGCTGCTCAGTTTGGTTTATCTCCGGAATTCATTGCAGAAAACGTGCGTTACGAATTACTTATCGCTGGAGCCCTGTTCGTCATCCTGTTTTCTGCCATCCTAAACCCGAATGCAAACTTAGCGGGAACCCATGGCCCAATGATACCGCTGATTCCTATGATTGCAGCTGCAGGAGGGCACCCTCTCGCGCTAGGTTTGATGGTATGTGTTTTTGGGTTAATTCTCGCCTTAACCAAAGGTGGCTCTAAACTCATGACTCTGACTGGTATCGGGGTTCGAGGAGGGTTGTTGATCTACCTTGGTGCCGTTGGGTTGCTCGGGCAAATTAATAAGACGGAAGCGTGGGCTGCAAGTACGGACCAAGGTTACATTTCGTTTGTGGTCATAGGCCTAACCGTTATGGTTTACGCTTACTTAGCCAAGATCAATAAACGTTGGCTCGCTATCCCATTGTGCTCTGCACTCGCGGGTATTGTTGCTTATTTGATGGGCGCTGAGTTTGCCTTTACCACAGAACCGGGCCTGCCTAATTTCAGTCCATTCTACTGGTGGGGTGAAGATACAGGCTGGCAGCTAGGCTGGCCAACCCTAGAGCACTTTATTGCCGTGACTCCATTTGCTCTACTGGCAGTCGCTATGTGGTCCCCTGATTATCTCGGCCATCGTGTGTTTCAAGAACTTAACTACCCAAAAGAAGCGAAAGGTGTACTCATGGATGTCGACGACACGATGGTCGGAGCATCTGTTCGTCAGGGGGTTGGTTCACTCTTAGGGGGCGGAAACCTAGCTTCTTCTTGGGGAACGTACATGATTCCTGCCGCAATTGCCAAGCGTCCTATTCCAGGTGGCGCTCTGTTGACGGGTTTCATGTGTATTGCGGCGGCGGTAATTGGCTACCCAATGGATCTAGCAATGTGGGAACCTGTTCTGCGCGTTGCTTTGATTGTGGGTGTATTCTTACCACTCCTTGAAGCGGGTATGCAGATGATCCATAAGCATAAAGATTCACTCAGTGCAGGTATCTGTATTTTTGCCTGTGCATTCGTTAATCCAGTCTTCGGTTGGGCAATCACGATGCTGTTGGATAACCTCGGGCTTATCGGCGACCATGAGCGTGCTAACGAACTATCGCGCAAAGATAAATATCTGATTCCTGGCACTGCGTTTATCGTTTGTGCAGGCTCCCTTGCTATTGTTGGTCAGCTTCCAGGCATTCCAGCTCTTATCGGTTAATCGAATTATGCTCTAAAGGTATAGTGAGAGCAGTGAGTAAAGGGACTTGCTTCTTAAAATAGTAGACAAAAACAAAAAGCTACCTAGTACCAGGTAGCTTTTTGCATGTAGGGTTAGGCTACGGAGTTAGGCTATATGAGTGATTCAATGCCGTATTTTGCGCCGTAGTGTTCAACGACAAAATCAATGTCTTTGTCACCACGGCCTGATAAGTTGATCAAAATCGAGCCGGTTTCTCCTTGCTGTGCGAGTTTAATTGCGTAAGCGACAGCGTGTGAGGATTCAATAGCAGGGATTATTCCCTCTTCACGAGACAGCTCAAAGAAGGCATCAATCGCTTCGTCATCACTGATTGAGCCGTAATTGACACGGCCAATGTCTTTTAAGTAACTATGCTGAGGCCCAACCGATGGGTAATCCAAGCCACTTGCTACAGAGTACACTTCCTGAGGTTCGCCTTGCGCATCTTTAAGCATGTAAGACTTAAATCCGTGCATGATACCTGGCTCACCGAGTGTGAGTGTTGCAGCATGCTCGCCAACCTTTTGCAAAGAGCGGCCCGCA
Source organism: Vibrio sp. YT-17 (assembly GCF_033337375.1). Taxonomy (NCBI): domain Bacteria; kingdom Pseudomonadati; phylum Pseudomonadota; class Gammaproteobacteria; order Vibrionales; family Vibrionaceae; genus Vibrio; species Vibrio sp. YT-17. The sequence goes on along the minus strand of NZ_JAWOQP010000007.1, from coordinate 202,016 downwards.
GGTTCAACGCCGTGAATGGCGACTTGTTCATCCTCTAAGAAAGCAGTAAATAGCCCCATCGCGTTAGAACCACCTCCAACGCATGCGACGAGATTATTGGGTAACTTGCCGGTCATTTCTTTGAATTGAACTCGTGCTTCGTTACCGATAATTGATTGGAAATCTCGTACCATTTTAGGGAATGGGTGAGGGCCAACGACAGAGCCTATCGCATAAAGCTGTGTATCAGGATCTTTCAGATAAGCTTCGAATGCAGAATCTACCGCTTCTTTGAGGGTTTTGCGCCCATGAGTGGCAGGAATGACATTAGCACCAAGGATTCTCATGCGGACGACATTCGGATGTTCTTTGGCGATATCAACTTCACCCATGTAAATATCGCATTTCAAACCAACCAATGCCGCGGCTGTAGCAAGCGCAACACCGTGTTGCCCTGCGCCAGTTTCTGCAATTAGTTTCTTCTTACCCATCTTTTTAGCGAGAATGGCTTCCCCTAAGCAGTGGTTAATTTTATGTGCGCCTGTATGGTTTAAGTCTTCGCGCTTTAGGTAGATGTCTGCTCCGTATTTTTTAGACAAGTTTTCCGCATGGAAGATTGGGCTAGGTCGTCCAACAAAGTGCTTATACAGGCGAGCGAGTTCCGCTTTAAATTCAGGATCTTTGCTGCATTCCTCATAAGCTGCGTTGATGTCATGCATGATTTGTTCAAGCTCAGGTGGAACAAAGCTACCACCGTATTCACCAAAGTATCCTTCTTCGTTGGGCATAGTGAGATCAAACGAGTTTTTCATTATTTACATCCTAGTTAACGAAAGTATTGATACTTTTATACCCAAAATTTAGAAGTGGTTGTGTGATCAGTTGCTTAAATCAGAGTTCGCGATCTAGTGCACTAGTTAAAAAGTACAGCTTGTGTAGGGGATAATAGTTGTGATGTAGAATCAGGTGGTTTGAATAGATGCAAAAAAGCCTCGAGAGATCCTAGGCTGTCATAAGAACCTCTCGAGGCAAACAGAATGCTGGAAATACACTCTGCGATGGTGTCTGGAAACAAAAATTAGATTCGTTTCCTTTGTCAGATATTAGGGTTTTAGAATGAGTCGATGTCAGCGAAATGTCACAAGTTAATTGCGGTATTAAAAGCTTATTTTTTATTTTTGATTAATGGATTAGAAAGTAACCTAAAACAGGCTAACCTACCGCGTGTTCCGCGTCTTTTAAGTTGGACATGATCTTTCTTTGTCTCTAATCGGCGTCTTTAACCAACACGTGCACTTTGGTCCCTAAAGTAAACGTGGCGCTCTGGCTGGAAATTTTTTGTTTGACTGCATCAAATTCGAACTCACCATTTTGGAAACTTGATAAAGGAATGAGACCTTCGGTTCGGTTCCTCTAACTCAACAAATACCCCGAAGTGTGTGACTCCACACGCTGTCCCTATGAAGTGTTGTCCGATAAATGGCTTCATGTAATGACATTTCAGTGCTGACTCAACCTCTCAGCTAGGGATTATGTGCTCGTAGTTATTAGAATTTATTGATTGAGCAGATATATTTAATTTCATTTTTTCTCTTATATTCGCCAATCGCTTTTATTTTATAAACTTTATTTTTATGAGCAAAGCATGAGGCGAAGTGATTCAGATATGAATGAGATTAATTTAATTCCAAACTGGAATTGCAAGGTAGGTTGTGTGATTACCTAAAGATGTATACCAAAGTGACTTTATTGAAAGTGATTAATGATGGTGTGGGAGAGGTAAGTGATTTGGCTATATAAACTTAGATAGAGAATAGTAAGGGCAGTAACAAGTGGAAGGGGATTGTGGCACCAACAACATTGATGCCACACAAAGAATTACAGTGCAGTTACTTCAGCTGCTTGTAAACCTTTGTTACCTTGTTCAACAACGAACGATACTTTTTGGCCTTCAGTAAGAGTTTTGAAGCCTTCAGAAACAATAGAACGGAAGTGAACGAATACGTCATCACCGCCATTGTCTTGAGAAATAAAACCAAAACCTTTAGTTTCGTTGAACCATTTTACTGAACCAGTTAATTTATTAGACATAGATACCTCTATATTTGATTGTTTTAAATATTGAATTTTTAGCTAATATCAAGTGCTACTATATGATTTTAGAGATAACTATTTTGTCGCAGGAACGTAAACGAGGAATTCGATGTGGAACTGAGAGAAACTTTGATCTTTAATTACATTAATAGCTCTTTCCGTAAGAGCTGATGTGCAGTATACCGACAAAATTAATAAAGGCTAGCCTTTTCTTTTTTATTTTTTGAGTACACCAAGCGCATTGCTTTCAAAGCATACGCTTGGTGTATAAGACGGCGTGATGTTATAGGTGGCGTCGAGCGCTTAGTGTTTTCTGGTTGGGCCGTTACGAACGATGTCTTTACCATTGTCATATACGTGCTGCGAAACCCAGCGGCCAAGGAGCAATTGGTGCTTTTCTCCTAATACGGCAACAAATGGACGACCATCGGTATTAGAGGTGGCTAGCGCAACGCCAGTGACACCTTCAAGGCCAAGAGCGCCGCTTTCTACTAAATGCAGAAATGCCTCTAACTCTTCAATCGTTTCGATTACATGGTTATCAATATTCATTGTATTCAATCTCTTCGAATTGCATTGCGGTCGCGTACTCTACCTAAGTTAAGCGTGGAAACCAAGCTTCTACGTGCGTCATGTAATGAGAGAACCTTGCCCTGCCACTAATCATCAATAAGTTAGTCTCGATAGTCCGGAACTTGCCTAGATTCAATGAGGCAGAAAACACTCTCTGGTTAGACATGAGTCACATAATGTTGTCTGGTTTATCTCATCAATACTTTTGCTATTGGATGGGGTGAAGGGGAGTGCAATAATTTGTGAAACTCTTTTCCTAAAGGCTGTTATGAAGAAAGTCCTGATTACCGGTTTTGAACCTTTTGGTGGTGACGCCATTAACCCCGCCTTAGAAGCGGTCAAGCAATTAGAGGCCGCGGCCATAAAAGGAGGTGTGATAGTTACTTGCCCAGTCCCCGTAGTTCGATATGACTCGGTGAAAGTCGTTATTGAAGCAATAGAAGCGCACCAGCCAGACTGTGTGATTACTGTAGGGCAAGCGGCCGGGCGTAGCGCGATAACCCCAGAGCGTGTCGCAATCAATGTCGATGATTTTCGTATTCCAGATAACGCTGGTCATCAACCGATTGATGAACCCGTGGTGGCTGATGGTCCTGATGCTTACTTCTCGACACTACCGATAAAGCGTGTTGTGCAAACATTGCAAACGCAGGGTATACCTAGCCAGATTTCCAACAGTGCTGGAACATTTGTATGTAACCACCTTTTTTATGGCATCCAACATTACTTGAAAGACAATCCGATTCGTCACGGGTTTGTTCATATTCCATTATTGCCAGAACAAGCAGCAGATGGCAGTCAGCCTTCTATGTCTCTGGAGATGATAGTCGAAGGGCTAAGGCTGGTGGCGCAAGTTTGTATTGCCAATGAAAACGACATATTGGTCAGCGGCGGGTCGATTTGCTAGTAAGTGTTTTAAAATCCAGTAAGTATATGAAAGATAATAATAAGCTCGTCGTTTGATGTTGTAGTAAATGTTAGCTTTGTCAAATTTCACAAGTAGCGAAAGGAGTAGCATTGAATAGTCAGGTTGGATGTTGTTCAAACTGACATTCCTCTAGTACAGGAGGTGTTAGGGGGCTAACTTTACGAAAGGCGAGTTATTATGAAAAGCAACAAAAGTAAGTCAATCGCACTTATCTCTGTCGTTGTTTTCGCGTTGGCTATTGCTGCGCTTAAATTCGAAAACACGCTCGGAGTTCTTCCCATCGTAGTCGCTATTATCGCGTTTTTTACTTGCGTTATTTATACCAGTAGATACCTGTCTGATATGAAGCGTTCAGAGTTGATAAGTCAACCCAAACAAGCTCGAAAAATGTGTTCCAACGCATCACGCAATGAGCTTGATGCGTGCGATAAAAAGCGTTGAAGCGAGTCACATTCTCCGTATACTTTGCTGGAGCATTAATGCACTAACGTGTCGGAGATAAGCATGTCAAATCGAGTACCAACCAACATACTGACCGGATTTTTGGGTGTCGGTAAAACGACCACGATTTTAAATCTACTGAAGAACAAACCGGAAAAAGAAAACTGGGCGGTTTTGGTCAATGAATTTGGTGAGATTGGCATCGACGGTGCATTGATGACCGACCAAGGCGCGCTGATTAAAGAAGTGCCGGGTGGTTGTATGTGCTGCACTGCGGGTGTGCCGATGTCGGTAGGTATCACCGCATTATTGCGTCAAAAACCGGACCGTTTATTGATTGAGCCGACAGGCCTTGGTCATCCAAAACAGGTTATCGCGACGCTTACCTCACAGCAGTATGAACCTTACGTTGATCTTAAAGCGACGATTGCCTTGGTTGATCCGCGTAACTTAAGTGATGAAAAGTATCTTTCTAACCAAAACTTCGTGGACCAGTTAGACAGTGCAGATGTGGTTATTGGTAGTAAGGTTGACCTATGTTCCAGCCACGACCTTGATGTGTTTAATGACTGGGTGACGGACCAATCCCCTTCAAAAGTATTCAGTAAGCTTATTCATGACGGTGAGTTGCCGATAGAAGTCTTGGATATTGAGCGGGTTTACGGCAGCGCTTCTTCCCATATCGAGTCACATCATCATGACCACGCTCATCAAGAGCCTCAATTCCAATTGGCGCCTGGTGAAGCCTTTGTGCGCAAAGAGAACAAAGGGCAGGGTTATTTTAGTTGTGGGTGGTTGTTTGGGGCAGAGTATAAGTTTGATTTTGAAAAGCTTTTCTCTATGCTTTCGGACTTGACCGCAGAGCGTGTTAAAGCAGTGGTCAATACGGATCAAGGTTGTTACGCGTTTAATGTTGCCAACCGAGTCGTGTCGGTGAATGAAATCAGCTTAGAAGGCTTTGAATCACGATTAGAAGTGATAGATTCTCAGCTGTTGCCATGGGATGAGCTTGAGCGAATTCTCCTTCAGTTATCTGGCATCAAACATTAAATCGCGCAAAGGTTAAACGAAAACGGTGAACCACTAATATATCTGTGCTCACCGTTTTTTCTTTTGTAGGATTTCAATGAGAAAAGTGAGATAAATCACTCAAATTCGGGTATAGTGCACGGCTAAATTTTTAAAGCTATTTTTAGTGGTTTGTTTAAGGAATACGCTCAATGTCATTTTCATCTCAAGGTTTTGCGCCAGAAGTGGTTAAAGCACTGGCAGAATGCGGTTATGAAAAGTTAACGCCAATTCAACAGAAGGCGATTCCAATGGCTCGCAAAGGCCATGATATTTTCGCTACAGCACAAACAGGTACTGGTAAAACGGCTGCGTTTTCTCTGCCTATGATTCAGCAGTTGCTAGACAGTAACCGTAGCGCTTCTCGTAAGACTGCTCGCGCACTTATCTTGGCTCCAACTCGTGAGCTTGCTGAACAAATTGCTGACAACATCAAAGCTTACACGAAGTACACGAACCTGTCGGTGGCTGCGATTTTCGGTGGCCGTAAAATGTCTTCTCAAGTAACGGCATTAGAAAACGGTGTAGATATCCTAGTGGCTACACCAGGTCGATTGGAAGAGCACATTGAACAAGGTAATGTCTCGGTCGCACACTTAGAGTTTTTAGTGTTTGATGAAGCAGACCGTATCTTGGACATGGGCTTTATTCACGCAGTACGTAAGATCATGCTAGATGTGGATACTGATCCGCAAATTATGATGTTTTCAGCAACGACTTCGAGCCAACTAAATCTGTTAGCAAAAGATATCCTGCGTAAGCCTAAGCGTATTGAAGTTGAGCGAGCGAATACGACAGCACAGACAGTTGCTCACGTGTTATATCCAGTTGATCAAGAGCGAAAAACGGAACTGCTTTCGGAGCTGATTGGTCGTAAGAACTGGAAACAAGTGTTGGTATTTGTGAACTACAAAGAGACCGCAAACGAAGTAGTAAAAGAGCTGAAACTTGATGGTATCAAAGCGGTGGTTTGTCATGGTGACCGTGCTCAAAGTGCTCGTCGTCGTGCGTTAGAAGAGTTCAAGTCCGGTAAAGCACGTGTCATGGTGGCTACCGATGTCGCTGCTCGAGGTCTAGATATTGAAGATTTACCTCACGTTGTGAACTATGACATGCCTTTCCTAGCGGAAGATTACGTTCACCGAATTGGTCGTACAGGCCGTGCAGGTAAACAAGGTCATGCCGTTTCATTTGTAAACCGAGATGAAGAGCTCACGGTTGTTCAGGTTGAAAATCTAATCCAGCAGCGAATTCGCCGTATTGAGCTTGCAGGCTATGAACCAAAACAGCGTGAATCTTACATTGAAAAGCTGCACTCAAAACCAGCGTTTAAGAATCGTCAAGGTCGTCGTAATAACCCGAACCAGTCGGCAACAGACCAAGGGTCGGCAGAGCGTCGTCTTGCTATGGTGAAGCGCCTGAAAGCGCGTCGTGGCGCAAAGTAAATTACATCCGTTTTAGATGAAAAGAGCCCCTCAATATAGGGGCTTTTTTTGTTTTGTCGTTTCGCGTTAATTTAGGCCAAGCATATTTGGCTCACCACGATAAATAATGCGATCGTTTCCTCGGTGAACACCAAACGTAACTGTAACAGGTGGATTTTCCTCTTCACTTGTCGTGTTATCCCAATCGTATTTCAGCCAAGGGATGCGATTACCTGAGCCGTCTAAATCCAGGTGGAATTGTATTTGCTCGCGTGCTGAGTCAATTTGGCTTGCAACGATATCGGTCATTCTGCCAATACTCATCGTTCCAACGCCAGAAAGCAGGGCGTTGTTTGCTAGCGCATGAGACCAAATTGGCGTGCTGAAGTAATATTCACCACTCGCCGTTGTTGAGCTGTCATCGAAGTTAGTCGTAAATCGACCGTTTTGCCAAATTTCCACATCAAGTGGCACTTTGATCACCATGCCTTGGTTGCCACCTACATCTTGAAAGTTCAAACGACCGAATCGAATGTCTGGTTGTTTTGTGAGCACTTCGCTATCGTCGAAGAAGTTTACCTCATCAACGGCTTTAGTCGTGACTAAACCTATTTGGCTGCTGTCACTGTTAGTCCCTTTATTAAATGGGCCATCAGGGTATTGTTTATCTGTCGTGTTCTTTTTCCAACATGGGCTATTGTTACAAGTCGCATTGGTCGAGGGCTTCTCGATCACAAACGTTCCAACACTCGCGCTACCCAGTAGTTTCCAGTCTACCTTCTTAGGCTTAGGCGGCAAAAACCGATCGGAGTATGAGCTTAGCTCGCCTAAGTCGAAATGTTGTTGAAGGTTAGATGAAAAGTGGACGTAGTTCTTCACGTTTTCCTTATTCGCATTGAGTGCGACAACATCGTAAGTGACTTTCTCAAAAGGTTGATTCATGTAAGCAAAAGTTTGGCCATGTGGGTAGTGCCATTCTTGGTCTTGCACTTGAAAATATTTTGGGTAAAAACGACCGATGTAACGATAGCTTTCGTTAACAGTCATACCTAGATATTTACTTTCTAGGTTTGCTTTTACTCTCAAGCTCCCGACTTCTTCCCAATATAATCCATTAAAGACGAATTGATCATTCTTGGCTGAATTATGCGCCTGAGCCAGTGAGTCACTACTTTTTAGCAATTTTGAGGTTTGGTTCGCTGTCTCTGATGGCGTATGTTGCTCACTCGACAAGACAACCGATGCTGCTGGAGCGTCATCAAGCATAAAATTACGGGTGATAGAGGCATCACAATAACGTGCTGATTCAACAGAACCACTTACAGAGCCGTCAGTTTGCCAAATGATCGGCTTCACTGTTAGAGAGAAAAGTTCTCCGGCGGCAATAAACCCATCTCCTTGTTCAGAGGTGCCAGAAGGCAAAGCACGTTGGTTGTCACAGATAGCGAATGTCCATGGTCGCGAGTGCACATTAAATGTCCCTTTCACTTCCACTTTGCCTTCTTCAGGGCACTCTTCAAATCCCTCACATTCAAAATGATCGGACAATGTCACTTCAAATATGCCGGACTCGTTCGTGACAAGACCATGTTCAGACAAGCCGTCTTTAAATTCCGCTGAATAGCTAAAGTTTCCTTCACTTCCTCCTAATGGTTGAACCAATGGATGAAAAACCTTAGGAGTACCATTGTAGTTGCTTGCGACTACAGGTTCGCCGGTGGAAGCACAAGCAAGCAATCGCGTATGCACGTTTTCTGGTTTACCTGCAATAACGCGTATTTCATTTAAAGTGGCGCTTTTCGTCTTTGAGTAGGCCTCAAACATAAATGGCGTAAACATAAAGCTAACCGTTTGATGCTTGCTGGTGTCTTCTGCCATAGTGAAAGTCAGCGTGTAGTTAGTACCTAACGCGATGGTATCAATATCGTTCGGGACCATTCGAACAACGAGCTCACCATTGTCGTCAGACATAAATTGGTTTGCTTTTAATGTCTGCTGACCTTTGATCACCTCTAAAGTGAACAAGTCAGGGTGTGATAGGGCTGCACTGACTTCTGCGCTTACAACTTCTCCATTATTGGTTGTCATTGCTGTAAATTGCGGAAGATCGTCGCCGCACATCAGTGCCATGTCGTCCGATGGTGTGACGCTGAGGTCGAAGTCGTTCTCTGATGGAGGCTGCATGCTGCAATTCGGAACATCTTGAGGGGTGATTCGACAGACTTGGGAAGAGTAGTGACAATCAGCCTCGCCCAATCCACAGTATTGCGTGTATTTGTTGTCTTGTGCTTTCGTTTGTGCACTTCCTGGCGTTTGTTGGATTTCACCACAAACTTGACTAGGCTGATTTGGAGCGTTGTTGAAGTTCAATGTTTGGAAGTATTTAATTGCTGCGGTGGAACTATAGAATGAGCCACTTAATGTAGCTGACGATCCTACAGATTCAGCCGTACCATAGATCGACATATCTTTTATAATCACAGATTTGTGCGCAGAAACATCACCGACGACAAAATGGTCTTGTAAAGGATGGTTTGTTTTTAGGTGTAGTGTTTCGCCTTGTGATTCGACCTTACCACAGATGTTTGTATTAAATATATTGGTCGTGCTGTGAGTCAAAATGTCACCAATAATGGTGTTGTACTCACCATTAATATGAAGGGCCTCACCTGTTAGCTCTATATCCCCATCGATGAGAACGTTATGCAGCTTTGTTGGATAAGCCGATAGAAGATCACCATAGATAACAGTGTGCTTGTTTTGGTAATCGTCAATGCTTGATGCTTTCTCATTGTTAACCGTTAATCCGGTAGCGAGTGCGTGGAGAGAGATACGCTTATTGGGTTCACCAATCGTATTGTTCCCCTCTAACACAATTCCATAATCTGCTTTTAACGTTATCTCTTTGTCCGGTAATGAGGAGACAATTTTATCACCAGCGGGTAGGACTAGTTTCCCTGTACAGCGATAAGTCGTGCCATCGCTTTCGATACTAAAACTCTTGTGTGAGCAAAGTTGACCTAACTCAGATAGATCTTTTACGTCATAAGTGGTGGCGTGTGAGGTTAGCGGTAAAAAAAGAACCGCAGTGAAAATACTGCAAAGACGCATCATCAAATGTCCTAATGAGTGGAACAAGATGGCATCAAGCGAGCGTGAGCAAATGCTCACTGAAATTGGAATAGCTGCGGTACTTTTTGTTTTGAAGCCGCTTAGTTATTGAACTTTGGTTGTTTTTTATTTCGTATGTCATACCAAAGTTTAGCGGCCTTATTACAACGTAAGTGTCAGGTTAGTTCAAGAGGCAAGTGTGATGTGTGTCGATTTATATGTGTAACTATTTGTTAGTTAAGGATAATAAGTAAGCATGTTGGTTCAGAATCAGGAAGGACGCGATCCTGATTCTGAATGTTTATAACGCTAGGCAGCGTGAACGATGAGTGGAGCCATCTGATATAACTCTTCTAGTATGGCTTTCGTTTGTCTCGAATAGACCAGGCAATCTCGATCGCCAACGAGCTGAATTGCTCTCACTTTACCTGCAACCAAACATTGCCTAATCGTGCGTAGAACCATTTGGATATCAATTTCTGACGCGCCATCAAGGCTGTTTTTGGTTTTTAGAGATCCAAGGTCGATACTAATGATTATTTGGTCGCAGTGGTCTAGGTAATTGCCGATCTGTTGCTTAACATTATTGCGATGACGAAAAGAAAACTCTTTATCGGTTACCCAGTCACAACCTTGATCCTCCGCGTATTCCCACGTTTCTTGCTTTGTATCTTGTTCGCTAACACCAGCAAAAAATAATCGCACGTTTTGATAGCGAGAAAGAGCAAAATGGAATGCCGAGCCTAAGCGTGGCTCAAGTGTCGGTTTCAAGTTCATGTTATGCCCGATATTTACGACACCCACTTCGTCTCGATAGGATACGACCACAGGTAACATGGACAAGATTGCCTCGGTACAGTTAGTGACTAAAACCGGAATTGAGTGACGAGAAAGCGAAAGACTTAACGCTTCCTGAAACTCGCCATTCTCCAGTTTGTCGTGGTTGAAGTGCCCATAGTTTTCAGCGGTTTCATGATCATGTTGTTGGTAAAGCCAATCACTAGCATTTTCCAAACTTTGATCAGCTAATTCAAACGCGCCCTTAGACATGGGTGGCAAATACTCACACACTGTCATAAAAGAAAAAGGGTAATGCTGCGGCTGTTTCACGGTGTGATGGAGTTTATAGCGTTTGAAAAAGCTTAACATGATGAATTACCTTTCTGGTGGTAGTGCCCTTGCCGCTTGCAGTACATGTAAAATAATGCGCTGCTTATCCTTTTCGACTCGGTGGGCCGGAGCCATCACTGAGACTGCGCCAATCAGTTTGCTTCCTTTCATTACCGGTGCGCTAATACCTGAAACACCCGGGTCAATCTCAGAAGTACTGACGGCATATCCGTGTTTACGGATGGTTGTGAGCTCTTTTTCCCACTCGTCGCGTCGGTGATCTTGATTAAAATATCTCAAGATTTTCTCGCATCGACTTTGAGGCATAAAAGCGAGCATCACTTTAGATGAGGCACCGCGCAGCAGAGGTTGACTTTGACCCTGGACGAAGCTGCAACGCAGCGCCTGCATACTTTCTTTCTGTCTGACACAAAGCGCACGATAACCCGCTGGTACCATATAAGCGGCCATTTCCCCGGTTTGTTGTACCAACCTAGCCAGTATGGTTTCGACCATGTCGAGCCCATGTTGCGCGGTCTCATAGCTGTGCATGAGTAATAATGCCGCCGGACCAACGACAAATGTCTTGTCGTGAACGCTTTCTTCGATCAAGTTCCACTCTTTAAGCAGTTTTAAGTGTCGGTAAAGGCTGCTTAAAGGAACGTTCAATTGCTCGCTTAGCGTTTTCGCAGAAACTGGGAACGGACTAACTGCAACTTGCATTAACAACTGCAGTGATTTTTCGTTTACCTGGTTAGCATTAGCTTTGTTTGTCGTCATGAGAGTGTTGTAACGTGTTGTAGGAGTTACGACAAATATAATTCTTAATCACTGAGAAAAGAAAAATAATTTTAATGGGTAATTCTTACATGATGAGAAACAGACAGGTAAAGACTTTCGCAACTACCGATAGACATAACATGGTGTCGAATTAAAGTCTCAGGTTTGAGGCGCTTGATACTAAATTGGAACAGGAGTGATTAAGACATTGTTTAGTTTGCGGTATTACTCAGCGTTTCGCATACTGAGTTAATCCAAACAAATAATGTTAAAAAACGTGAGTTGCTAGCGGGTATCGGAATCGAGGTACCATCTCAGTAAATCGGTTTTATAAAAGGTTACTTTTATATGCTGAATAAGGCGATTTTTAAAAAAGCCATCATTTTTCTTCTGCCTATTCCCTTGGTTATTGGAGAGGTTTTGTATTTAGCTCGTGAAAGCGTGCAAAACAATCTCAATCATTTATTAGAAAAAAATGTGCAAATTGCAGATGAAATTTTATTCCAAATAGAGACAGAAAACCGCACGGCGCTGCTACACCCTGAGCGATGTGAAGAGCTCCAGCAAAGCTTAATGTTTGAACGAGATATTGAAGAAATGCTCATTGTGAAAGAGGGAGTCATTACTTGTTCTTCGAAATTGGGAAGTATCTCTAAACCGTTAGCTGAGCACATCACCTTTCCCAAGGGACAAACGCTAGCGCTTGGTAGTGTTGATAGCTTGTACGATCAGTTTTTGCTAGTGGTAACGGAAGGAGAGCGCGGTTATCAAGCCGTAACGATTATCGATCATGACTACTTTAATGCGACAATAGGGTTTAACAACGATTTACGCCTAAAACGTTCTGCGCTGTTTATTCATGAGCAAGTTTCACCTGAAGGAGCATTAAGAGCGGGAAGTAATCCTATCGGTATCAAATCGTCGCAAATGTTTGAGTATGAAGCTTTGAGCGAAGCCAGCGATCTTTTCGTCAAACAGAGAACACTTTCCTATTTTTTGTACTCAATTCCAATTATTTTCGTGATCTACCTTTGCTTGTATGCGTTGAATAAGTTTATTGATCCTCATCGCAATTTGATACTGGATCTTAAAAGAGCGATAAAAAGAGGAGAGTTGACCCTGTATTACCAACCGCAAGTTAACGTTGATACCGGCCAGTTATTCGGGTTTGAAGCGCTAGTGCGATGGGAGCATCAAAGTAAGGGGTTCATTTCTCCGGATGAGTTTGTCCCTGCGGCAGAGCAAAGTGGATTGGTTTTTTTACTTACTGATTTCGTTCTGGATAAAGCGGCAGAGGACTTCAGTAAATTAGGCTTTGATCAGCCTGTCCACCTTGGTATTAACGTGCCGCCTGGTTATTTAGTCGGACCAAACGCGATCAGAAAAATTCAATTGCTCGACAGACAGTTGAGCCGAAACAAAGTCTCATTAGGGGTAGAGATAACGGAGCGTCAGCTCATTGATTCAGAGGCGAGAAAATGCATTGCAGCACTGCGAGTGCATGGTATTGATGTGCTGATCGATGATTTTGGAACTGGCCAAACCTCGTTAGCATTTTTACAGCACATGCGCATAGATTACTTAAAAATCGATAAGTGCTTTGTCGAAACCATTGGTATTCCTAGCCTTAGTGCTTCTGTCTTAAAAGCGATGGTTCATTTCGCGGAAGAGTTACAAGTACAATTGATCGCTGAAGGCGTGGAAACCATAGCGCAAGCTGAACACTTAAAGCAGATGGGTGTGAGATATCATCAGGGATACCTGTACTCCAAACCATTACCTTATGAGCAGCTTGCGCAGCGAAATCATTATGATTGGTAGACGTTAGCTCTATAACACTGAGCATTTTCATCAAACACAAACTCTAACTCATTTTTGATGCTATCTAAGCGGTCTTCTTGGTAGTGAGACACATACAATAGTTGGCTTAAATTCTCTCTAGCGATGAGTTCAAGTGTGTTCTTAACTAACCGTCTACCCAAAAAATCTAACCCTTGATACGGCTCGTCCAAAATCAATAATGTGGGTTGTTTCACGATGGCTCTTGCAATCAGTAATAGTCGCTGCTGACCGTACTCTAATTGCTTGAATGAGGTTTTTTTGTACTGGCTCATATGTAAGATATCGAGCCACTCGTTTGCAATATTCATCTCTTTGCGAGTTGGCTGGTTATACAACCCAATCGAATCGTAAAATCCTGACAAAATGACTTCTAATGCGCTGCAATTGACTCGATATTGGAGGTGTAGCGCTGAAGACACCATGCCGATATGCTGCTTAATTTCCCAGATTGTCTCGCCAGTACCACGCTTTTTACCAAAAATATCAATGTCATTGCTGTAGCATTGCGGATGATCGCCAAAGATCAATCCAAGTAAGGTACTCTTTCCACAACCATTTGGACCTTTGACCTGCCAATGTTGGCCCTTGTCTATGCGCCAGTTCAAGTCAGTAAAAATCTTCTTATCGGTGTATTCGACAGCCCCATTCTTTAGTTCAAATATTGGGTTGTTGAATGGCGTCGAGTGCTGATGCTGACGTATCAAGCTTATCATTTCTTCACTCTGTTGCTCTGACTGAGATTTTATTTGTCCAATGATTGGATGATTATCCCAACTGGACTTATCCATTGTACTATCAAGCTTTCCTGCACTGAAAAGCGCGATGCTATTGATCCACTCAGGCATGTCAGATTCGCGAGAGAAGGTTACGAGTAGTTGCACATTTTGAGAAAGCGAGTGTAAATAGCGAGCGAGAGCAGCTCGGTGCGCAATATCTAAGCCAGTAAATGGATTATCGAGTAATACTAAGTCAGGTTGTGTGGCTAAAGCTCGGGCGAGCATTACTCTTCTGGTTTCTCCGGTAGAGAGAACGCGGAAGCCACTATCTTTAAGATGACTTAGGTCGAGATCATTAATTAGCTGTTCAGTTAAGTTGGTGTCTTGGCTCTGCTCTAGGATTAATGAATAAACAGTGCTCCCTTGGTCGATACGATCAAGAAAATCCGTATCATCCTTTTCTAATTCTCTTTCCAGTAATCGCTGTTGCTCTGATAACGACACTTGCGCAACGGACAGCCCATTTAGCTCAATTTCCCCACTATTTGGTGACATTTCATCACAAATAAGGTCTCCAAGCAGAGAGCCAATATCTCCATCCGCGCTGAATATCCCCCAAGACTGCTGAGTGTTAATTTTCCAATCGTCAATAAACAAGTGTGTCGTGTTTCTCTTAGCTGCAAGCTGACGAAAGTGAATAGTCATTGTGTTTGTCTTCCCTGTTTTCGTTTTAGTGGATTACTTATAACAATTTACGAACTCAGTACGGAAGCGCTTTTGTGTATTAATTTTGAACAGTGCTCAGTCTTGTGCATATTAACGAAGCCTTGTATTAGAGGATAAAAATGCGACTAGAGTCATTAAGTAACAAGTAAACTTGTCAATAATTTTGTTTTATTTTTGAATCAACCTATCATTATGCGTGTATATGTTATGCTGATAAATTCATATTTGCCGTTTGTTAATTAATCAATGTAAGGACACATGTTTATGAGTGAAACGGAATACGATTACCCTTCGAGTTACAGCCTAGTTTCCATTACCGATACCTCCAGTTACATCAAATATGCCAGTGAAAACTTTAATGAAGTCGCGGGGTTTGATGAAGGGGAGCTTATCGGTAAACCCCACAATGTTGTGCGTCATCCTGATATGCCAAAACAGGCTTTTAAAGATTTATGGACTCACCTGAAAACTGGCAAACACTGGATGGGAATGGTCAAAAATCGACGTAAAAACGGCGGCTATTATTGGGTTGACGCGTTTGCTTCTCCTATAAAATCTAATGGTGAAGTTGTGGAATACCAATCAGTGAGATTTAAACCTGAGCGTATACACATCCAGCGAGCGGAAAAAGCGTATTCGAAGCTTCGAAATAATCGTAAGCCGTGGAAAATGTATCTTCCTCGTACACGTTTGTGGATGAGATCGGCCTTCTTCCTTTTAATTTCAAACCTTCTTGGCTTACTCATTCTACAAATGAATCAATCACCAGTGATAGCGTTTGGCGTTGTTGCGTTACTTTCCGTTTTCTCTATTTATGTATTAACCAGACCAGTTGAGAAGCTCGCTAAACAGGCTAGGCAAGACTTCAACAATCCACTCATGGAATATATTTATTGCGGAAGAATCAACGATCTGGCTGAGATTGAGCTGGGTATGAAGATGCGTAAGCAATTTGCCAATGCGCTATTGGGGCGCGTTGGCGTGTCTGTAAAAGACTCTTGCGAAAAAACGCGCGCAAGTGCTAACAGTGCTGCGACAAATAGCCAGCAAGTGACGGAGAACTTAAGCGCACAGAAAGTGGAGATTGACTCGGTCGCAACAGCGGTCAACGAGATGCAAGCCTCTTCATCTGAGATATCAAATAATGCTCAAGCGACCGCCGAGGCTACGTTAGAAGCGCAAAATACGATGATAGACAGCCGTAGCGTTATCGATAATGTTAACCAATCGGTACTAGAGCTGGTGGGTGAGCTCGGCGAAATATCTAAAGTGGTCATACGTTTGAACCAACAAACCGAGCAAATTGGAACCGTTGTTGAAGTCATCAATGGTATTGCCGAACAAACTAATTTATTAGCGTTGAACGCTGCAATTGAAGCCGCGAGGGCAGGCGAACAAGGCAGAGGGTTTGCCGTTGTAGCAGATGAAGTGAGAACCTTAGCTAAAAGAACTCAGGAATCGACAACAGAGATTAAATCGGCCATTGAAGGGATTCAAAATGGGAGCAAATCAGCGGTTTCTGCGTTAGAGAAAGGTAATGAAATGTCGACCGGAACGGTAACATTGCTAGGTACTGCTTTGGATAGCATTCAACAACTGGAGTCCCTTGTTCAGGACGTCGTCGAACGAAACCAACAAATTGCGGTCGCGATAGAAGAGCAGGTTTATGTAACGGATGAAATAAATGAAAACATCCAGTCGCTTAATTTAAAGTACAGTGAATCGTATGAACTGATGACTGAAACGAATCATATGAACACCAAAGTGCAAAATTGCACCAATGACCTGTCTGAAATGATTAAGAAGTTTGCTTAAACTTTAGAAAATCGAAGTTAAAAGCCCGCTAAACATTAGCGGGCTTTTAACTGGAATATAGTGAAGTGCTGGATTCGCTTACGAGCGAGGATTTCTAAATCTCGTTTTTGTAAGAGCTAAAACGACGAGAGCTCGCAATAAATGCGAGCTCTCTAAATAAGTGGCGGAGAGATAGGGATTTGAACCCTAGATACGCTATTAACGTATGCCGGTTTTCAAGACCGGTGCTTTCAACCACTCAGCCATCTCTCCGTTGTGGGCGGTATAATAAGGAGCATAGTCCGACTTGTAAAGTGCTGAATTATAATAGAAGTACTGTTTGCTTGTTTTATGATCACTGATGTGATGTTGGACAGTTTGAAAACGGAGTGAAAAAGGGACAAAAAGTACCAATTTATAGAGTTTTTACTTTATATTGGCGCACGTCAATAAAATGGTGTTTTATTGTTATCTTGCTGATATATAAGACATAACATGCTTTTAGGGTACATGTGTTCGCCCGAAAGTATTTGCAAGACTTTGTGAACTAATTCAAAATTAACTGGTATAGCCAGTTGTGCTTAGAATTCTTAAGGGTGTTTATGAAGGTCACAAATCTATTTAAAGACAAAGTTGATGCGATTTCTGCTCATCAATCCGAGTTTATGAATTGGATGTCTCCAACGTTACGCGATTATTGGAGTGACTTTTTGGGGAAAGCTCAAAATAGCTTTCTTTTCTCAAAAGTTCGTGATCACCAGCAGCCAGCCGTCAACGAAGAAGTTGCACCTCAACCTGCACCGATCGTAATGGCACCTGAGGCTCAAAAGCTTTATGACGAGTTAAGTGAAAAAATTGGCGAAGTTATTCACACTGGTGATTGGGTTCATGTGTCTCAAGAACGTATTAACCAATTTGGTGCGGTAACGGAAGACATGCAATGGATTCATACTGATCCAGAGCGTGCTTCAACTGAATCTCCATTTAAGACAACTATCGCTCATGGCTTTTTAACATTAGCATTGCTGCCTAAACTGACGGATTCAGTCGATCCAGACAAGCCAATGTTCCCAACAGCTAAAATGGTAGTTAACTTGGGTTTAAACCAAGTCCGTTTCCCTTACCCTGTCAAAGCAGGCAATAATGTTCGTGCAGTCAGCACGTTAACAAAAGTAACGCCAATCAAAAAAGGTTTGGAGATTGAGCGCGAAATTAAAGTGGAAATTGAAGGTATTCGTCGACCTGGTGCGGTTGTGGTCTCTGTAATTCAACTGCATTTCTAATTCCGAAACCGGATAGAACACGACATAGTAAAAGAGAGCATCAAGGTGCTCTCTTTTTCATTTTTACTGATTAAAGTTTTTTACTGGCGTATAACCGTAACCTGCAATCGCTTTTTGTCCCTGCTCTGAACGAAGGAAAGCGATAAAACCTTTACCTGCATCGCTAATCTTATCTACTTTGTATAGCACTAGGAATGGTCGCGCCAACTTGTACTTATGATTGCTAATGTTTGTCGAGGTTGGGTCAATACCATCTAACTGAATCGCCTTGATCGAGCGATCTACTGACCCTACAGAGATAAAACCAATGGCGCGAGTGTTATGGTTAACAATGGTTTTTACCATGCTGTTGCTGTTTACAACCAAGTTGTTTGGGCTGATATCCGAGACAAGGCGATCATTAACGATTTTGGTCAGTCCCAGCAAGCTTTCGAAGCTGTAACGTGAACCTGAAGACGCTTCTCTAGTAACCACCGCGATAGGCTGATCTGCGCCCCCGACCTCTTTCCAATTCTTAATTTTACCTTTGTAAATATCAAATAGTTGTTGCTGAGAAAGGTTTTCTACAGAGTTGGTACGGTTTACAACAACAGCGAGGCCATCATAAGCGATAGGGTATACATTGAGATCTTCACCTTTTTCGCTTTCAGTCAGATAGCGAGAGCTCATGCCTATTTCGGCTACTCCTTTATTGACCATGGTGATACCAGCACTCGAACCAATGCCCTGAACAGCAACGTAATCGTCTGGGTGTGTTTTGTTGTATTCCTCAGCAAGTACATCCATCACACGAGCAACCGACGTTGAACCCGAGATGTTGATTTCTTTTGCAATGGTAGGGAGGGAGACTGCTATGGCCAATAACGTCGCCACAGTAAAACGTAACATATTAAACTCCATATACGGGATAAAGCAGAGTTTATGATATTGCGTTCAGGTTACACTTTTGTGAACTGTTAGCGCTAAACAGGGGAATTGTTTCTAGTCAAGAGGTGATGGAGCTAGCGTTTCCAAGTGGATTGAGATGATAATCTGGGTAAATGATAATATAGCTATCTTATACTTGAGTTAGGTAGATAACTACCATCGGTGATGATGTAAAGGTTATATACTAGGATCGACAGCTCTAACTATCATCCATCGGGAGAACGTTGATGTCAGTGTCCCAAATGGCGACAAGTCGTTTATACAAATCAGTTCAATCGCTCTGCTCTGCGCGTAATGCTAACTTGCCTGTCGAACAGGGCAAGTGCCTCTATGAGCTAGTAGAAAATGGCGTTGAGCTTCATCGGGCGCATTTTCTCCTCGACTCCCAGCATAGCGAGTATACTTCTCCCGTCGCGAAGATCATGTTTGATGAGGACAACCAACTTTGGTATTTCTATGTTCCCACATATCACAACGAGCTGTTAAGGTGGGTGCCTTATAAGCCACTTCCATTTAGCCGAATGCTTGAGGACTTACTCAACGAATTGGAGCGTGATCCTCAAGCGTGTTTTTGGGAATAGGGTGAGCCCAACGGATGCGAATGCCGACATGATTTATACTTTAGGCTTAACGACTTGGTTTCTAAAGTCTTTGGGGGTCATGTTGTAAACGGATTTAAATGCTGTACTGAAATGCGCTGCACTTTTAAAACCAGACTCAAACGCTATTTCTGTTATTGATTTTTCTGACTTGCGCAGTTGGGTTGCTGCGAAGTTTATCCGTTTCACCTTTAATATCTGAGAAAACGAAAGATCATCTGCGGCGAGGCGACGTTTTAAGGTCGCGATGGACATGCTCATATGAGCCGCTAAGCCTTCTAGCGTGATGTCTTTTTCAATATTACCCTCAATGTACTTAATGGCTTTTTGAGAGTCGCTCAGGCTACTTGCATCATCTATGATAGATAGGATGTTTGGCTCTACCTCAACCATCAACGACAGCAATGCCATTGCGATATGGCTTTGTGTGTAGTCTGGAGCGTTGCGACTCGCTAACTTAACCAACATGTCCTTCAATTGTGCTACTTCGCTACTGGATTGCGTTGAAAAAGGATAGAAGCGCCTTTCTTCCGTTTTGGAACGTAGCATCGGGTGCGCTTTCTTAAAGTCACAGAATATATTTGGGTTGAAGACTAAAGCCAATGCTTTAAAGCCTCCGTCACTAGAGACGGCTTCTGCACTGCTCAGATCTGCGGAGTTATAGAGTGTGAAATCTCCGGCTTTAAGTTCAAATTGCTCACCATTAGGTTGATGAACTAATAGGGCACCTTCTTCAACAATATATAACCCATTATGTGTTGCAGTGTAACGCTCACTTTTGCGCGCAGTGAAGTGATTAAAGCGAATGATCTCAATGTTCGGCATACTCGTTCTTATCGTTTTACATAACAAATAAAAAAGGCGCTCAATAGAGCGCCTTTTAACTTCATTCGGTATTATTCACTTACAGTCTGTTCTGTTTGTGCTGCTGGTTGTTCAGCGAATACCTGGGTTGGCTTTGCAACTAAACTGCGGTTTTCTTGGTTTACGTCCGTAAGGACAATTTCCAATGTATCCCCAAGTTTGTATACGACCTCTTTATCGATAGAGATGGTACCGTTGTCGCCATTGCACTCAATTCTTTCTTTATTATCAAGAATTAGTGCACCAGGAATAAAGGCTGCTGCGCCATTTTCGAGAAGTCGGACACGTGCGCCTGCACGATTAATATCGAAAATCTCACCTGTGAAACAAGTTTTCTTGCTCGGCTCATCAGCAAGCGTGCGTGCATATAGCCAATCTGAGACATTTCGCTCAGCGATTTTATGATGTTTACGATGTAGAGCTAGCTCTTCGCCTACTTGGTCATCTGGTTTTTGTACGGGTTCTTTACCAAGGATGACGGCCTTCAACATACGGTGGTTGATCATATCACCGTATTTACGAATTGGTGATGTCCAAGTTGCATAGATGTCTAAACCCATTGCGTAATGAGGCAGAGGCTGATTACCCACTTCACTGTATGCTTGGAACTTACGAATACGGTTATCTAGATAAGACGTTTCTTGAGCTGCCAACCAGCGGCGCAACGCAGCAAAGCCTTCTAGTGTAGCAATAGACTCCGCTGTGAACTCCAACTGGCCTTCTGGATTGACAAGTTGAACCACTTCTTCAATCTTCTCGTTCTTGATACCTGCATGCGTATTGAAGACACCTGTTTCAAATTTATCGCGTAATGTACGACCTGCACAGATGTTTGCGGTAATCATGGATTCTTCAACAAGACGGTTTGCACTGCGGCGCATGTCTGCGTGGATAGCAATTACATCGTTATCTTCACTGAGCTCAAAACGGTAGTCAGGACGATCAGGGAAGACCACTGCGTTTTTCTCACGCCATTCAGCGCGAGCAAGAGAGAACTCATAAAGATCACGAACGATGGTCGCGATCTCTTCAGATGGCTGCCATGCTTCAGAGCTGCCGTTTTCTAACCAATCAGACACGTGATCGTATGCTAGGCGTGCATGTGATTTGATGTTTGCCGCGAAGAATTTAATATCGTCGCCAATCACACCATCTTTACTTACCATTACGGTACAGCAAATAGCAGGGCGGGTTTCACCTTCAATCAGAGAACATAGGTTGTCCGCTAAATCGCGAGGTAGCATCGGGATGTTGCGGCCTGGAAGATAAATAGTATAGCCACGCTCACGCGCTACTTTATCCATTTCATCTTCAGGTGTGATGTAAGCGGTTGGGTCCGCAATAGCGATGGTGAGTTCGAAATCGCCAGATACGGTTTTCTTCGCGTACAGCGCATCGTCCATATCTTTAGTCGATTCACCGTCGATAGTGACGAATGGAACATGAGTCATGTCTACGCGTTCTAGCTCCGCGTCGTCTTTTAGTTCCCAGTTATCGATGCCTGCTGGCTCAGAGTTTGGTAGATCGTTTTGAGCAAGCGTTACCCACCAAGGCGCAATTTTATCATTCGCGTCAGTGATTTTTTCAGAAATTTCTACGAAGAAAGAGTTATCGCCTTTTAGAGGGTGGCGAATAAGATGTGCGACAACCCAATCACCTTCGGCGAACTCGTCAGGTTTTAGACCTTTCTTTAGTTTCGCTTTAAGAGATAGCTTTTTAAGCTGTGGGTGATCAGGTGCTACGTTGAGCTTGCCTTTGAACATTTTTACTCGACCAATAAAGCGAGTCACGGCTTGTTCCAGCAGCTCTTGTGGCTCTGCAACTTCGCGTTCATTTTCGGTGCGGATAATGGCGATGACTTTGTCACCGTGCATGCACTTTTTCATGTACGCAGGCGGGATGAAGAAGCTCGTCTTACTGTCCACTTCCAAAAAGCCAAAGCCTTTATCTGTGGCTTTTATTGAGCCTTCTTTTTTAGGCAGGTTTTCTTGGATTTGCTGCTTAAGCTGAGCGAGTAGTGGGTTATCTTGAAACATCTTTTCTTAAATTACCTATGGAGTTGGGCACACTATAATCATTGCGAGCTATTATTACTACCTGTGGAGCGTAATTTCGCCGTGAATTTTGCCAATTTAACCACGAGAAATTGGCTTAAATATTGATGAAATTCTCATCTGTGAGTTACGCGAATCTACGGGGAATGGTAGGGTTGGTGGAAAAATATGCTAAAAATACCATTGTTGAGAATAAATTGTGATGTAATTCAATTTTTTCTGGATTTTTTTATGCTTTTAAGGAATAATCCGCCTCCCTTAGTCGTCCCTAATGGCTTATCGCGGTTGTGTACTGTGCTGTGTTCCCGTCTGAATGGAATCAGTATCTGGATGGATCAGTATCGAATTGGAAGAGCATATGGGACTGTTTTTTTGTTTAATTAAGTAGGATCCCAATGCAAGATTCTGTTATTCAATTCAGTGATTTATCTCTGAATGATTCTATCCTTTCTGCTCTAGACGGAATGGGTTTCGTGTCACCAACTCCAATTCAGGCTGCGGCAATCCCACACCTATTGGAAGGTGCTGACGCGCTGGGTAAAGCTCAAACAGGTACAGGTAAAACAGCAGCGTTCTCTCTGCCTCTTCTCAACAAACTCGATCTAAACCAACGCAAACCGCAAGCGATTGTACTTGCTCCGACTCGTGAGCTGGCAATTCAGGTTGCAGCGGAAATGAAAAACCTTGGTAAAAATATCAAAGGTTTGAAAGTTCTAGAGATTTACGGTGGCGCATCTATTGTCGACCAAATGCGTGCTCTTAAAAGTGGCGCTCATGTAGTTGTCGGTACTCCAGGCCGTGTTCAAGATCTTATCAATCGCGAACGTCTACACCTAGACGAAGTTAGTACTTTCGTTCTTGATGAAGCAGACGAAATGCTAAACATGGGTTTCGTAGATGACGTAACTGCGATCATGGAGCACGCTCCAGAGTCAGCACAACGCGTTCTGTTTTCTGCAACTATGCCTCCAATGCTGAAGAAGATCGTTGAACGTTTCCTTCGTGACCCTGTAACGGTTGACGTTGCTGGTAAAAACCACACTGTAGACAAAGTTCAACAACAGTTCTGGGTAGTGAAAGGTGTAGAGAAAGATGAAGCAATGTCTCGTCTTCTTGAAACTGAAGAAACTGACGCGTCAATCGTATTCGTACGTACTCGTCAAGATACTGAGCGTCTGGCTGACTGGCTATCTGCACGTGGCTTCAAAGCAGCTGCACTGCACGGTGACATTCCTCAGTCTCTACGTGAGCGTACTGTTGATCACATCAAACAAGGTGTTATTGACATCCTAGTTGCAACTGATGTTGTAGCTCGTGGTCTTGACGTTCCACGTATTACGCACGTATTCAACTACGACATCCCATTTGATGTTGAGTCATACATCCACCGTATCGGTCGTACTGGCCGTGCTGGACGTAAGGGTAAAGCGATCCTTCTAGTTCGCACTAACCAAATTCGTATGCTTCGCACTATCGAGCGTGTAACTAAGTCATCTATGGAAGAAATCCAACTTCCTCTACGTGACCAAGTTGCTGAAGCTCGTCTAGCTAAGCTAGGCGCTGAGCTTGAAGCAGAGAAAGAGCACAAAGCACTAGACAAATTTGCTGAGTTGGTAGAGAAACTACAAACTTCTCTAGACATCGACCCAGCAACACTTGCTGCTATGCTTCTTAAGCGTCAGCAAGGCAAACGTCCTCTGTTCTACATTGGCGAAGACCCAATGGTTGAAGCAATTGAGCGTGACAAGCAACGTCGTAAAGAGCGTCGTGAAGGTGGTCGCGACGGCGGTCGTAACTTCAACAACCAAGACTGGGATACTTACCAGCTTCAAGTTGGTCGTGAGCAAGGCGTTCAAGTTAAAGACATCGTTGGCGCTCTAGCAAACGAACTAGGTCTAGGTAAAGGTTCTATCGGTGCGATCAAGCTAGCTCAAGGTCACACATTCGTACAGCTACCTAAAGCAATGACTTCAGACGCGGCGAACAAGCTAAGCAAACTACGTATCCGTCAACAAGATGTTGGTGCTGTAGTATGTGATTTCGATGATTTCCGCGAGTCTCGTGGTGGTCGCCGTGACGGTGGTCGTCGCGATGGTGGTCGTCGTGATGGCGGTGGTTACCGTGGCAACCGCGAAGGCGGCAACCGTGGTGGTGATCGTCGTGAAGGCGGCCGTCGCGAAGGTGGCTTCCGTGGTAACCGTGACGGCAACCGCGATGGCAATCGTGAAGGTGGCGAACGTCGTTTCGATCGCAACCGTGGTGGTGATCACCGTGGTGCACATCGTGGTGAACGTGGTCACGGTCGTGGCCGTCGTACAGACGCATAATCACGAGTGATTAAAGCGACGGTTTAAGTTGCTACAAAAAGAATTGAAAGCCGAGCAAAGTGCTCGGCTTTTTTATGCGCGTCTAATACGGTTTTGCTTTTCATCGTGTTTGTTTACCCAACTTATTACTTCGTCTAAGGGCAGAACAAGTAACCCTGAATGATGTCACAGCCTCGACTTCTCAAAAAATGCAGTGTGTCCATGTCTTGAACGCCTTCTGCTACGACCGAATACCCTAATCCATGTGCTAGCGCAATCGTGTTCTCAACGATAGAGCGGGAGCCTTCAGTGCGGCTTGTTGTGAAAAGAAATTAACCAGCTTACCTTGAAACGTATTATCAATCTTTCGACGTTTTTGAGGTTATCTCATAATTTGAATCAGTCATTGGCCTTCAGGTTGTGTTATGTCTTCGATAGACTCAAAGCAGTATTAACGATTAGGGAGCCCAGTAAGAGCGTCATGAACGGCATTGCGCTTCTCTCTTTCAGCAACGGTCAGAAGATCTAACATCGAATCGTTGCTTCACTTAATCACCAGCACGACAAAGGTATGCCGCCAAAAATTATAAGAGAAACGCCCGTTTCTAAGAGAGAAGCAATAGGTTTTTGCATGATGGCGTGCAAAAAAAACGGCATAAGCAAAAATGAAACAGCTGATTAACAATAATAGGTAAGTCCACCCGGTTACGTCAGTTTTCGAGCAGATGTTTTTTGTCATCTGCCATCCCCAGCAGAGCAAAATCAAACCTAAGATCACTAGTAGAAACGCAATAGTGAGCACATTATTACCCCGATTTATTGATTGGTTTGTTATTTTTGTTAACCCAATAAACAACTTGTTTTATATGCCTGACTTTGTACAAATTGACCTGTTCATAAACTATGTTTAACAAGTGATATTTTTTAGTCTTCAAATAAAATCAAAACTTGCTACAGATCAACAAAATTTGTTCAATCAAATCGGTTTTACTAAAAGATTATTGAAAGATTAAAAAATTATTGAATAATAGAGGGGCAAACAAGAAGTACGCAGCGCACAAGCGCTATTACAACCTCTGCTCTACAACAGGATAACTATTTCATGTCTAATTCGTTTGTACTGGTGATCAACTCTGGTAGCTCTTCATTAAAATTTGCTGTTATTGATTCTGAAAGCGGTGAAGCTTTGGTATCAGGTATTGGTGAGTGTTTTGGCCTACCTGAAGCTGAAATCAGTTGGAAATATCAGGGAGAAAAAACCGTTGAAGCAATTCCAGCTGGTGGCAACCATCATCAGTACGCTGTTGAGCGAGTGGTAAAACTACTCGATACTCTAGGTTTGAGCTCAAAATTTGTCGCTGTAGGCCATCGCATTGTCGCAGGCGGTGAAACCTTTAAAGGAACTGTGAAAGTTGATGAAACAGTTATTCAAGAAGTAGAGCGCCTTGCTGAACTTGCACCACTTCATAACAAAGCGAACGCTGAAGGCATGAGAGCGGCAATGGCGGCGTTCCCTTCACTGCCTCAATTTGCTGTATTTGACACTGCTTTCCACCAAACAATGCCAGCCAAAGCCTTTATGTACGCACTTCCTTACGAGCTTTACGAAGAGCATAAAGTGCGTCGTTACGGTGCTCACGGTACAAGCCACTACTACGTAAGCCGTGAAGCAGCGAAAATGCTAGATAAGCCGGTTGAAGAAAGCAGCTTTATCACTGTGCACTTAGGTAACGGTGCATCAGTGAGTGCGGTTAAAAATGGCGAATGTGTTGATACAAGTATGGGTTTGACACCGTTAGCTGGCCTAATGATGGGCACTCGCTGTGGTGACCTTGATCCAAGTGTTATCGAGTTCCTTTTCCGTAAAGGCTGGGAAAAAGACGAAGTGTTCGAGATGATGAACAAGAAGTCAGGTTTCTTAGGTGTATCTGGTGTGACAAGTGATGCTCGTGGCGTACTAGAAGCAATGGAAGCGGGGAATTCACGTGCGAAGTTGGCATTTGAGATCTTCACTTACCGCGTTGCGAAATACATTACTTCCTACCTAGCGGCTCTGGATTCATTAGACGGCATCATCTTCACTGGTGGTATTGGTGAAAACTCACTACCAATTCGTCGTGAAATCTTGAAAAACCTAAAACTGTTAGGTTTTGTTGAAGATGAGAAAGGTAACGAAGATGCAAGATTTGGTAACGCAGGTGTTATTGCAACATCTGAGTTGTTAGGTGCCAAAGCTCTTGTTATTCCTACTAACGAGGAATTTGTGATAGCCAAACAATCGGTTGAGCTATTGTAATATATAACGAAAACAGAAAGTTAAAAGCGAGCCTCGTGCTCGCTTTTTTTATTTAAAGCAATTTGGCAATTACTCTTTGAGCTTCAGAGCTTCGCGCTTTTCGATTAAAAAATCCATCAAGACGCGGATTTTTTTCGGCATATGCTCTCGTGAAGGTATATATAAATAAAACCCTGGAAACTCTTTGCACCAAGGTGTCAGAACTCGGGTCAATCTTCCCTCATCTATGTGCTTTTCCACCCATAAATCAATATGTTTCACTAAACCCACACCCTGTATTGCAGCTTGTAACATACTATAGTCATCATTAAAAATAGCATTGCCTTTAGGCTCGAAAACTAGGGTGCGCTTTGCAACATCTGGAGAGGTTAGGGACCAATGATCAATTGTTCCGCTAGAGGTAAAACGATAAGCAAGGCAATTGTGACCTTCTAAATCCTCAGGAGTTTGAGGTAGTCCATTTTGCCTAAAGTATTCAGGAGAGCCCACTATTGCCGTTGTTAACGGCGGAGTAATAGGGATCGCAACCATATGTTCATCTAAGCTTAATCCTAAGCGAATGCCAGCGTCAACGCCTTCTGCGACGATGTTAGAAAACCCATCATCCATGATTAGCTCTAGGCGTATTTTAGGATAACGAGAGAGGAACTCACCTAGATAGGGCTCAATAAGCAGCCGAGCAGCGGTTCTTGATACACTGATACGGATTAATCCCGAAGGCTCAAGATGAGAGTCGTTCAATTCGTTAACGACCTGCTCAATGTTCACCAATGAAGGTTGCAAAATATCAAGCAGACGTTGGCCTTCTTCCGTCAGCGACATACTTCTGGTGGTTCGATTAATTAACCGAACTTGTAGCTGTTGTTCTAACGCTTTTAGGTGTTGTGATAAGGCAGCACGGGTTACCCCCATTTCTAAGGCTGCTTTAGTGAAACTGCGATGGCGAGCAATATGTGCAAACCACGTCAGTGATGAAATTAAAGAAGGTTCTATTCTCATTTGTTAAGTATAACTAAACAGTCATGTAGATAAAACGATATTTATCCGAAACAGTGTGTTGACTAATATTACCTCGAAGCTTAGGTCAGCCTGAGATGAACAGTTAACCTCTAATGGAGAATGTCGCTATGTCTAAAGTCACTTTCAAAAATCTCAATGGTCAAGGTATTGAGATTTCAGCGGTTATCAACTTCCCTACAGATTTTGATGCAAGTAAACAATATGCGGCGGTTGTTGTTTCACACCCAGGTGGTGGCGTAAAAGAGCAAACCGCAGGCCTATATGCGAGTAAACTTGCAAAAAGCGGCATAATTGCCATTGCGTTTGACCGTTCGTATCAAGGTGAAAGTACAGGTGAGCCTCGCCAAATGGAAAACCCTTACACGAGTACTGAAGACGTGAGCGCAGTCGTCGACTATCTGACAACGTTAGAGTACGTCGATAACGATAAAATTGGCGCAATGGGGATTTGTGCTGGTGCGGGCTATAGTGCAAATGCAGCGATCAATGAT
Source organism: Vibrio sp. YT-17 (assembly GCF_033337375.1). Classification (NCBI taxonomy): domain Bacteria; kingdom Pseudomonadati; phylum Pseudomonadota; class Gammaproteobacteria; order Vibrionales; family Vibrionaceae; genus Vibrio; species Vibrio sp. YT-17. The sequence continues at coordinate 173,590 of NZ_JAWOQP010000007.1, read as the reverse complement.
CGTCGAATCAAAGCACTGGGTATGGTTAGTGCCGTAAACATTGGCCAAATGTTCCGTAATGGTTGGGATAATTCGGTTAACGATGCTGACGCTGTTGGTTACTTAGAATTTGGTTCGAATGCTCGCACAACCGACACGAATGGTACAGAATTCGCGACTATTCCTCTAGCTCCGATGCGTGAAGAAGATGCCTCAAATGCAGAGCTACGCGAAGCTTGGGAGTATTACCACACACCACGTTGTGAACATCCAAATGCGCCGGGTTTTGCTCTAACTCGTAACTTAAACCAGATCATTACTTACGATGCGTACCACAAAGCGGAAGCATTCCTAACTCAGCCAATTCTTGCTGTCGTTGGTAGTGACGCAGGCAGCAAATGGATGAGTGATGACCTGATAGAACGTGCAGCGAGTTCAGATAAAACCTTGTATGCCATTGATGGTGCAAACCATATGTCGCTTTATGATGTTGCCGAATACGTCGATGACGCAGTATCCCAACTCGCATCTTTCTTCCAACGCACTCTTTAATATTCCCGATGAAAGGCTCAATTGCTTCGAGCCTTTCTGCTCTCAAGGCTTTTTACTCTTAAGGTATTGATTATGAATATGCAAAAAATCACTTTTAGAAATGCTGATATGGCTTGGGATATGTCTGCATTAATTTTATTTCCAGAAGGCTTCAATGAATCGAAACGCTACCCAACAATGATAAGTGTTCATCCTTTTGGTAGTTGTAAAGAACAAACATCCAGCGCTGTCTATGGTAAAGCCCTTGCTGAGTTAGGTTACGTCGTGATCGCATTTGACGCGAGCTTCCAAGGAGAATCGGGGGGATTGCCTCGCTACGTAGAAGACCCAAGTCAACGTGTTGAAGATATCAGTCGCGTTATCGACTATGCAGTGACTTTACCTTATGTCGATGAGAATAGAATTGGTGGACTCGGTATCTGCGGCGGTGGTGGTTACATGATCAATTCAGCCCTAACCGAAAAGCGCTTGAAAGCTGTCGTAGGTATTACGCCTGTTAACTTAGGCCGCTTGTTCCGTGAAGGCTTTAGTATGTACGACCCTATCGCCAATCTTGAAGCTATGGCTGCACAGAGAACAGCCGAAGCTCGCGGCTCAGAGCTGAAAATCGATGAACTTCTTCCTCCAAATATTGAATTTGCAAAAGAAAATGGATTAACAGAACGAGACGTGTTCGAAGCTACTGAATACTACAAAACATCACGTGGACAAACCGAAGGTGGTGCAACTCGTATGCTGTTTTCACATGCACAGAAAACACTGAGCTGGGATGCCTTTGCATTTGCCGAAACGTTATTGACTCAGCCTGTTATGGCCGTGGTAGGGCAAAAAGTCGGGGCGTTTGGTGCTTATCGTGATGGGCAGGAAATTTATGGCCGCTCTGTTCAATCAAAAGACCGACAGCTGGTTAATTTGGAAAACTGGTCTCACTATGAACTGTATGACCATCCAGAAGCAGTCGGCATTGCAATGGACAAGGTTTCTGCATTCCTTGAAACACACTTAAAATAATCTAATAAGTTAGAAGCGTTTTGTAGAGTTGCAAAGCGCTTATTTTTAACAGCGTAAGATGTAGTTCGAAGCGAGTAGGTCGGTAAATCTTCGTGCGAATAACTTCATCTACAGGCTATTGACTAAATACCACTGCCAAATACTGTTTAAGACAATGTACACTGAAACCTAATTAAAGGCGTTAGATAGGAAGGCAGTTTAATTCATGCGCAAATCAGATAAGAAGGTCGAGAATCTAATTAGAGAAGTGTTGACCGAAGTTTGTGAAGATACGCTAAAAGGCTACGATGGCTTTCTTTGGGTGACTCATACCGTCAAATTCTCTTCTTTTCCACAAAGTTTAGAAATAGTCTGCGTATTCGAAACGAAGCAAGATCGAGCTAATTTTTTTGAAGGAGAGGGCCGCCAGCATGTTTCCACAACTATTCAAAAGGCATTTAATAAGGTAGGAGTGCAACTAAAGAACGTCAGTAAGCAAATCAGTTACGATACAAAACAAAAGCATTAGCCGCGCAGCAATGGTCCGTAATAAAATGGTGCTTGGCTACCTTGCTATAAAAATGCAAAGGGCACTGGATGGGCAATGAAGCTTCGGCTCACTTAGATATACATCGGTGTAACTATGAGTTATGGAGTTATGGATTGTGAATACGGTTGGTTTTCTAATGTTGCCTTAAGAGGCAATGATTAGTCGTTTACAATGAGTAAAGTACAAACTTCTGCATGGTGGATATCCGCAGAAAATTATTGAAAAGAAAGGCTCTAGCTGGAGCGGTCTATCATTTTCTTTGGGTTACCTCGACTATGAATAGCTTAATTGCTATGTTTCGCAAAATATATGGATATTCTTCTGCTCGTTATCTTCAGATTCCGTGCAGAAGAATGTGTTTGCCGGCTGAGGGAAAAATGAAAACCAAAATAATAATGTCTTTTCTACTCGCTACATTGTGTGTCAGTGCCAGCGCCAGTACGAATGAGCCGAAATACCATTCTGCGCTAACAATCAAAACGGGATTCAGTGAAGACAGAGACAAGCCTGTGGAAGTCTATTATTGGTATCCCACAACGAACGAAAAAAACAACTTCTCGTTTGGTAGGGGGAACATTTTTAAATCAGTCGAAACGCAGTTAGATGCCCCTTTAGCAAGTGGAAAATTTCCCGTTGTGCTTTTGTCGCAGGGCGGAACACGGTCAGCGTTTTCCCACAGTGGTTGGATAGCCTCGAGCCTGGCGCAACAAGGTTATGTCGTTGTGGTACCAAAGCCTCCTGCACCGAACGAAATCAATGCAGAAATGGCTGTTGATGAAATCACATTCAGAACCAGTGATTTGGTGCTTGGACTGAACGAATTAAGTTCGGCCGGGATACTGTCCGGAGGCGTAGATACTGATGAAGTGCAGGGGGTCGGCTTTTTTCTGGGCGGCACATCTATGCTGATGCTCTCCGGAGCTCAAATAAGCCCGGAGAAATATCGAACATCGTGTCACAACGCCACCAATGTAGACTGTCATTGGTTACGTGAAAATAACGTTGATATTACCAGCATCCCGGATCAAAAATTCCCCCGATTTCAGTCTGAAAACAAACTGAAATCGGTCGTCGTTATCAACCCTGAGCTAACGAAAACTTTTGTCCCTGAAACTCTGGCCTTGATGAACAATGCTATCACCGTGGTGACGCTTTCTGATCGGCTACATCCCGCACTGACACCAGCCGATTCACTTGTTGATCTTCCCAATGTGACGTTTCAAGAGATTCCTAGTGCGAGTCAGTTTAGTGCGTTCGCAGAATGTACTGAGCGTGGCATTAAAATTCTCGCATCAGAAGGGGAGGAAGCACTTTGCCAGGAGCGTGACGAGGTTTCCAGAAAGGACAATCATCAGCACATTTTGGATGTAATTCTGGCCAGGTTAACAAAGTCATAAGAGTGCAACAATGAGGAGCTTTCTTACACATTGTGTGCTTGGACCAGCAAAGCGAGAAGTAAGTTTTTGCAGGCTTATCCTTTCACCATAGTGCAAGGCCTACTAGTGACCGTGTTATTTGCTCTAACTAAGTACTTGTACCAACATTTTGAAACTTAGAAGAACACACAAAATACCAACGATTTTCTTAAGAACTTTATTTGGGAAATACTCTGCACAACGCACGCCGAGGCTAGTAGTTAAGTAGCTACTAATGGAGAAGCTGAGCATTGCAGGAAGGTATATGTATCCTAATACTAAGTTGTTCCAATCTGTGTTTCCCCATCCGTTTAACATGTAACCGAGGCTTCCTGACAGCGCGATAGGGAAACCTATCGCAGCAGAGGTACCAATAGCACGTTTTACCTCAAAATTTTGCTGGACAAGATAGGGGATGATCAACCCCGCACCGCTTATAGAGACAAGTGCTGATACAGAGCCAATCACCGAGCCTACAGTGATATTACCGATAGCCCCATGTGGGTTAGGGTTGTACTCATTTTCAGTGTTGAGAAACATCTTATAAGCAACATACAACATGAATACGCTGAAAAAGCCTGCCAGATAGACTCCTTGTAGATACGATGCTACGAATGTGGCGCAAAATGTTCCGACTAGAACTCCGCTCAACATTTTTACTACCATTGTCGAGTCTACATTCTCTTTTTTGTAGTGAGCGCGCATGCTGCCCAATGTTGTAATAATCATCGAAGCCATTGATGTCCCTAACGCAAGATGCACTACTTCCGTATCAGCTATTCCCTGTAGTGAAAATAGAAACGCAAAAATAGGGACGGCCATTCCACCACCACCCACACCAACGAGTCCAGCGAGAAAGCCAATGCCCAAGCCTGCTGTAATGTAATAGATAATAAAGATAGGTTCGTTCATGATGGTTCTGCCTTCGATAAAATGATCGTTGCTAAAATGTTACTCGAACGCTAACTTGCTATGGTAACGTTAAGAGGACAGAAAATAATGAATAATGGCCAAAATGGAATTGAGTAAATAAAGTGACAAACTCTGATTACAGCGAATGGAAAAATGGCGCCGCACTGATCGTTAAGGAGTGGCAGCATGAAAGGAGCGACTTCAACCATTTGGATCAACGGCCACATAATTGGCACAGTCATCATCGAGGCCAGTTACTGTGTATAGATGAAGGGCTAATTCAGGTCAAAACCGATGAAGGAACGTGGATACTACCACCTCACCGAGCTGGTTGGATCCCCCCGGGTGCGATACACAGTGTTTATTTTTGTGGTTCTCTGAAAGGTCGTTCATTACTGTTTACTCCAGAGAGTTGTGAGCGGTTTCCAATGAGACCTTGTGTGATCCAACTTAGCGATGTGTTGAAAGCCCTATCGGTTAGAGCATCGATATGGAGTAAAACAGACGATCTATCCATACAGTCTTTACGTATTCTTGCCGTAATATCCGATGAAATCGTCAATAGCCCTCATGAGTCACTCTACATCCCACTGCCCAGTGATCCGAGACTGCAAAAAGTTACTCAAGCGATTTTAATAGACCCAAACAGCAAACATTCAGTGGAGCATTGGGCCTGTATCGGGGCAGTCTCATCTCGGACGTTAAGACGATTGATTCGAAGTGAGTTAAACATGAGTTTTAGTGAATGGCGGCAACAAGTACTGCTAATACATTCATTAGAAATGATAGCTCGAGGGGAATCGGTGGGAGATATTGCACATGCTTTAGGTTATTCGACGCCCAGTAACTTTATTGCGATGTTTCGTCGGGTCTATGGCGATTCACCCACGCGTTACTTTTCTAATCGCGGAATATAATTTCCGTGCTCGCATGCTCATGATGTTCCCCTAATTATCTTTAATCAAAAAAGGTAAAGATTGAAAAGATTAATTGTTATGTTATAACATTTCCTTGTTTAGGGCTCTACAATTTGTTGTTTAAAGAATTGATCTCACAACCAGTAGTCTCCTATTGAGAGAGAGTAAACGTTGATTTCTTCACAAGCGCTATCTGACTTGACTCTACATGGGGTGGGACTGTGTCAATATGTCCGTGAACTAGAGCGAAATCGTAACGATTACTAGGTCTCATAGCCCTAGAAAATCAACGTTATTAAAACCTTTACCTGACCTTTTTAACGCTTGGGAGGAAGATATATGAGCATTGATGTAGTTGAGAACCCGCTTCGTGTCCAAACAACATCATCGTTGGCGATATCGACATCAGCGAACATACTTAGCGACATCTACAAACCAGAGCACAATATTGCCATATGGCAGCGAACGCTCTCGAAAGAGTTGACGAAGGACATTAATCTGATGCTGGCTCAGGAGCCTAGATTGGCACTGGTACAAAGTGTCACGCCAGATGATGCTGCACAATGGGTACGAAGCAAGTTAGAGGGCTATGCGTGTGCTGATGCGCTGAGTGAAGATGTTGCTTTAATCGTCGATATGTTCTGCTGTTTGTTTGAGGTTAAAGAAGCAGGTTTGAGACTAACTCGCCTAGACAGCCCGATGTGCCCGAAATTTCACTTTGATCGTGTGCCTTGCAGACTTGTCATAACTTATACCGGCCGAGCGACCGAATGGTTAACCAACGATACCATTGATCGCACTAAACTCGGTGCCGGTAGTCTTGGTCAACCTGATCACCTATCGGGCTTATACGACTCTGAAAGTGCCATACGACGAATGCAGCCTGGCGATGTTGCCCTGCTCAAAGGAAGTGGTTGGGAAGGCAATGAAGCCACTGGACTTATACATCGCTCTCCACATGTTGCAGATAATGAACGTCGCTTACTACTCACATTGGATTTCATCTAGAGATATGAGAAAGCTCAAAACGGTAGATGACGTCATGAAGCAGGTAGAGAAAATCTGCCTGCTGCGAGGTAAACAACTCACTACTAAACGGAAATTGATACTGACCTCACTGCTATATGCGGAGAAGCCGCTTTCTGCCTACGAACTAGTTGACTACTGCAATCACAACTTTTCTCAAAACATTCAAGCGATGTCGGTTTATCGAATACTCGATTTCCTTGAAGCAGAGCACTTTGTCCATAAGCTCAATACATCTAGTAAATACGTCGTTTGTTCTCAAATCGCGTGCGATCAGGAGCATGGCGTTCCACAGTTTTTGATTTGCTCTCAGTGTGGAAAGGTTAGTGAAATAGCGGTTGAAGCCAATGTTATTTCTAGCGTATGTGCGAAAGCCATACAAGAAGGCTTCACCGTTCTTAGCCCACAATTTGAGATTTCCTGTGTTTGCGATGAATGCGCAAACCGCCCGCTATGAGGCGGACACACGATCTCCCCTTATAGCTTCACAAGGTGACCGAGTATTGGCCACATTTATAAATTATCTAAAAGAATGAATTATGTCAGCAACATTGATTAAAAACGCTCGGGTGGTCAACGAAGGAGCCATTACCGAAACAGATTTACGTATTGTTGATCAAAGAATTGACAAGATTGCTACTAATATATCCGTACAACACGAAGATATTGTAATTGATGCTAAAGGGGCTTATTTACTGCCAGGCATGATTGACGATCAAGTGCATTTCCGAGAACCTGGGCTGACACATAAAGGCACAATTGCAAGCGAGTCGCGGGCAGCGGTAGCCGGCGGTATTACAAGCTACATGGAAATGCCCAATGTTAGTCCTGCTACAACGACTATTGACTCGTTAGAGCGCAAGTTCGCTCTCGCTAAAGAAAGCTCGTTTGCGAATTATTCTTTCTACCTCGGTGCAACCGAAGACAATCTTGAACAGATTAAACAACTTAACCCCAAACAACATTGTGGTGTGAAAGTATTTATGGGGGCATCAACAGGAAATTTGTTAGTCGAAGCTCCGCAAGCGTTAGAGTCAATTTTTCGTGACTCTCCAGTACTCATTGTTACTCATTGTGAAAGTGGGACTGTTATTAAACAAAACCAGCAAAAGCAAAGACTTAAGAAGTCAGATTTCACTATCGAAGACCATCCCATTTTGCGTGACGAAGAGGCCTGTTACGCTTCATCTTCTTATGCGGTAGAACTTGCCAAAAAGTATCACAGCCAACTACATGTGCTGCACATCACAACGGCGAAGGAGCTAGCACTTTTTGACGAGGGAGACATTCGAGACAAATCAATCACCGCGGAGGCTTGTGTTCACCATCTTTGGTTCAGCAACAAAGATTATGGCGCTCTTGGTAACTTGATCAAATGTAATCCTTCAATCAAGTTTCCTAGTGACCGCGATGCGTTGTTAAAAGCGTTAAATACGGGGCAAATAGATATCATTGCAACAGACCACGCTCCTCACAATTGGCAAGAAAAACAAGTGCCTTACGAGCAGGCTCCAGCCGGACTGCCGTTAGTTCAGCATGCGTTACTTACTCTCTTCGAGCATGTCCGTTTAGGTCATATGAGTTTGACTCAAGTAGTCGAAAAAACTGCGCACAACCCGGCCATTCGCTATGGCATTCAAGGCCGAGGTTTTATCCGTGAAGGTTACTACGCCGATTTGGTGTTGGTTGATGCTCATACCCCAACACGAGTTAGCAACGAAAACAGTTTATATCATTGTGGTTGGTCGCCTTTTGCTGGACATGAATTTTCAGCTCAAATTCAAAAGACTTGGGTCAATGGCGCGCTAGTTTATGCCAATAACAAAGTCATCGATAAACCAGCTGGAGCGATGCGTTTATCCTTCAATCGTTAAGTCGCTGACCGTAAAAAAGAGCCATAAACAAACTGGAAGCATTATGTTAAGAAGAAACCCAACGGGCCATATGCCACAGGTGTCCTCAACAGCCTTTATCGATCCAACCGCTATTATCTGTGGCAAAGTCATTATTGAGGATAACGTTTTTATTGGACCCTATGCTGTTATTCGAGCTGACGAAGTTAATAACCATGGAGACATGGAAGCTATCGTCATCAAACGTGACACCAATATCCAAGATGGTGTCGTAATTCACTCTAAGGCAGGGGCTGCGGTGACCATTGGTGAGCGCTCATCCATTGCTCATCGTTCGATTATTCATGGTCCTTGCCAGGTTTGTGATGATGTTTTCATTGGCTTCAACTCCGTCGTGTTCAATAGCGTCATCGGTGAGAGGTGTGTTATTCGTCATAACTGTGTCGTCGATGGCCTCGATTTACCCGCTTATTTCCATGTACCACCGATGACCAATATTGGTGTCGGTTTTGATTTAGAGAGTATCTCTAAAGTGCCGCCAGAATATTCAGCTTTTTCCGAATCCGTCGTTTCTGCCAACCATGAACTAGTCCAAGTCTACCGGAGAATTGCCAATGAACTGTAATAAGCCACTGATTTCGCGAGTGCCGACTAACATCATCACTGGCTTTCTCGGGGTGGGGAAAACATCGGCAATAATGCACTTATTGACCCATAAACCGAGTCATGAACGTTGGGCTGTATTGGTCAATGAATTTGGCGAAGTTGGTATTGATGGCAGCTTGTTACAAGGCCAAAAAAAACAACAAGACCAAGTGTTTATTCGAGAGGTCCCCGGGGGATGTATGTGCTGTGCAGCAGGTCTTCCGATGCAAATCGCCTTAAATCAATTATTGTCTGAAGCAAGGCCAGATCGATTGTTGATTGAACCTACAGGCCTTGGTCATCCTAAAGAAGTACTGCAAGTGCTATCGACCGAGTATTATCGTCAAATTCTCGCTTTGCAAAAAAACATTACTTTAGTCGATGCACGTAAACTATCGGATCCTAAGTACACTGAGCATGAAACGTTTAACCAGCAAATCACTATCGCAGATACAGTGGTAGGTAATAAGCGCGATCTCTATCAAGATGAAGATGAGCAAAAGCTGACGGCTTATATAGCAAAGCTCGGTCTGCGGGAAACAAAAGTGATTTTCGCTGAACATGGCGCTATCCCTTTTCATGAATGTGAGGGAGCGACTCGTATTGACGTGCAAAAAACGCCCTCTGTTCTTTATCGTGAAAGAGAGAAAAAGTCACTTGTTCCTGAGTTGCCTATGCCTGAGAGCGGCATTCTAAAAGCAACCAATCAGGGGGAAGGTTTCTACAGTATCGGTTGGCGTATCTCCGCTGAAAACGTGTTCGATCATCAAAAGCTGAGATTATTGCTGCTCGACCTCAAGGTCGAACGAATGAAAGCGGTTTTTATCACGGGAAACGGTATTTTTGGTTACAATCTAACATCAGATGGACTCACAGAGTTTGAACTAGACGAGTGTTCAGAAAGCCGCCTAGAACGGATCTCTTCCGGTCTAGATGACCAATTTGAAGATAGATTATTTCGATGTTTGGAGAAGGCATCATGATAGAAAAGAGAAAACTCTCCTTTTAACCATAATGTCTTACCTCCTTAAAATTCTAGTGGGGTTTCTTTTAAAGCTGCGCTTAGGGCACTTATGCTGCCGTATTAGGGTGGGGTTAGTACCCGTATTTTCTGCCTATGCGGTTCAGGCACAGTTTTATTCATGGGGTGAGGTATCCACGTTACACGTGGCCTAATTACTTGCTTTAAGTTACACGGAAGAAACACGTCTTTTTTTAGCGAGGGCCATTGCTATATTTGCGGTACTGTAGGCGCTCTCATTGATAAAGTGCGGGTAAATTTCCCCTTTGCCATTCCAATGGATATCATAACCAGCGAAAGTCGCTAATAAAGGTGCTCCTGGTTTGACCGCCTCAAAATCTCTGCCACAAATAGTAGGGTGTACTAGTGCTTGCCGCATACCCTCTTGATCAAGTGGAACCCTGATTTCTTCGGTGTAAAAAAACGCCTCATAATCGCTCAGTAAGCCTATTTGGTTGAGGTTGTGCTTTTCAACATAGTCCAATACTGCGGTAAGCATCTGTTTCATCAACTCCAACGTACTGTACTCTAGCGCACCATGTGCTTGCGCCCCGACCTCAATCATTATTCCATATTGCCCAGCAGTGCAAAGGTAAGGTTGCTCTTGCCATTCTTTTCGCTCTTCGAAAAGGACATGTGCTGATGGCATTCGTTGTTTGACGTACGCGCCCAGTTTCCGATAAAACACATCGTTAGAAAGCAAAATCAACGTCGCTCCCATATTGCTTGTTGTATTGTGCAGGTCAACAATCAACAGTTTTTCTTGGTTTGCATATTTCTCGATAAATTGATGTGCAATCTTGCTTTCATGCAAATCAGGACAATGATTGCTATTCATTGCTGAGAACTCGCGATTTAAGTCTGTATCGATGTATCGAACGTTGTGTTTTACTGCTTCGGAGTTTGCGATGATCGAGCAGGCTGAAAAGGTTGATCTATTGACAGAGTAACGTTTTTCTTTGATTAGTTTATGTAAATAAATACCAGAAAGTTCGTTTCCGTGTGTTCCTGCAACGATAAGTGCTGAATTGAATGTGTTCATTATTGAGCCTTCTCAAAGAGAATGGGTTGAATGACTGGTCTTCTCTTAGCCAATCCAGTGAACTGGATAAACGTTTACTAAACTGAGTAAAAATAATCCTAGATATGTTATAACATAACAATCGTTGTTATTGATACTTAGTTTCTCATGAGTCAGTTTAAATTTATTGTTTTAATCGTTGCTGTGTTTTGTTTTTCGGTCGCTTTGCTTCTACCTACAGAGGATGAGCCAAATCAAGATAGTCACAGCACTCAACTGAATCAAAGCAGTGATTCGTCACCACCTCCATCTTTAAAGATAGTGACTCCCTCAGATGTCAGTTTGACTCCGTTGCCTAAACCTAAACAAATACACTACATAGTTAAAGTGGGAGATACGCTCAGTGGTATCTTCGCTCAATTGGGTCTCCCTTACGGTATTTTGCAGCAAATTCTCTCAGTTGATCTTGATCACCTCCAGCTAGATATGATTAAGCCCGGAGAAGAGCTTGAATTAGTGATGGATGACATGGGGCAATTGAGTCAACTAATTTATCATATGAGCCTTGTAGAGAAGGCTATCTACACTAAAGAAAACGATGGCTCCTTCTCTTACGAATTTCAGGAAATTTCAGGGGAATGGCGTGAAACCTTATTTTCGGGAGAAATCAAAGGGAGTTTTTCAGTCTCGGCACATCGAGTTGGATTGACATCAGGCCACGTCGCAAATATTACGCAGGTGATGAAAGATAAGATTGATTTTGCGCGATCTCTTAGAGCCGGTGACCGTTTCGATATATTAGTGAAACAGCAATATTTAGGTGAACACAAAACTGGCAATAGTGAGATTAAGGCTATTTCTTTTAACTTAGCGAAGGGCGAAGTCGCTGCATTTCTAGCCGAGGATGGACGGTTCTATGATAGAGCTGGTAACAGTTTGGAGCGAGCGTTTAACCGTTATCCTGTCGATAGGGCATACCGCCGAATCACCTCTGGGTTTAACCCTAAGCGTAAACACCCAGTGACGGGAAGAGTCACCCCGCATAACGGAACGGATTTCGCGACACCAATCGGTGCACCAGTTTATTCTACTGGGGATGGAAAAGTAATTGCGGTCCGCAAGCACCCTTATGCCGGTAATTATTTAGTGATTGAACATAACAGTGTGTACAAAACTCGTTACCTACACTTGAATAAAATCTTGGTTAAAAAAGGTCAAGTTATAAAGCGTGGGCAAAAAATAGCCCTCTCTGGGAATACTGGTCGTTCAACCGGACCACATTTACATTTTGAAGTTTTAGTTCGTAATCGTCCGGTTGATGCAATGAAAGCCGACTTACCTATCGCGAAGTCGCTTCCTAACATCCAGAAACCTTCATTTTTGGCGCGAGTATCAGAGTTTGATTATCTAGTAGAAACGAAAAACTGAGTCCCGACAATTTGTTAGGGCTCAGTTATGCTATTTTGTGTTATGAGGTTGGAGCAATAGGTGAGTCTCAATATGTGTTCCTAGAAGAATAATGACTGCGATTTTTTCTTTTACGTGCGTCCACATCCGCAACATCGGACGCTTTGCAACAATCTCCGCCTTTGATCGGCCTACGTGAAAACATCACACCAATTGCGAGCATCGCAATACAACTTAGGAAAATAAGAACGGTAAGAACTAAAGTCATAACACCACCTCCTATAAATCGCTGTATTGTCATCTTTCTCCAATTTTATAAACAAAGCAATGGTCGTTTTGTAACCACTTATTGTTTTTATCAATAGTCAGACCTTTGCTGGTGATGAAACGTGCTGAGAAACGAAGGCGAGTTCTGAAAAATCAGTCTCTGTGGTCTTTACCGATTCTTAAGCTTTGGGTCTAAGACAGCAATTGGATTCCTTCTATAACTCATCAAATTGTTATGTTATAACATGTGTTTATTCAGAGTTTGTAGGTCAAAGGTATGCCATCAATTCCAGTCACTATTTTGCATGGGTTTCTCGGGTCAGGGAAAACCACTTTTTTACGCAACATTCTTCAACAAGCCGATTCTTCTGGGATTGATCTTTCCGTTATTGTGAATGACATGAGTGAGTTAGACGTTGATGGCGTGCTTATCTTAAATACCGATGCGGTGAGTGAAGAGCAGGGCAACTTTGTCACGATCAGTGGAGACAGCATCAGCAGCCCGAGTGGTGTAAAGCAGCTCGATAAAGCCCTTAAAAAGCTCTGCGCAGAAAAATGGCCAGAATGGATTGTGATTGAAACGTCGGGCAGTAGTCATCCTTTGCCTTTGGTTGAGTATTTTAAAAACAACGCACCATTCGCACTCAAAGACGTGATTACGTTGGTGGATGCGACTTGGTTGCGAGATGACTATCGACAAGGCTCTGCCTTAATTCCGAAGTGGCAAGAGAACGTACAGCAGGGTGTTCGCGGCGTTGAAAACTTGTTGGTAGAGCAAATTATGTTCTCAAACCGTGTCATGCTCACCAAGACGGACAAAGTGGATGACAATACCGTTCGCAACATCGCGCAGGGGATTCATCCGCTTAATGTTTACACCGAGATAATCAAAACGTCATGGGGAAACTTGGATATCCGCATGTTGAAAGGTGAGCAAGACTACAATTTCTTCCTTGTTGAGCAGTTAATCGCAGAACTTCGTGAGACGGTGAATGAGCCGTTGAATCTCTCTGATAAAGACGAACAAAGCCTTGTCGCCAAAGTGATCAAAGATGATCGACCTTTTCATCCTGCGCGTTTGTGGAGTACCTGCCACCAGTATTTAACTAAAGGTGTGTTCCGCAGTAAGGGGTTCTTTTGGTTTCCAACTCGAGACGATGTTTCACTGCTTTGGAGCCAAGCAAGCGGCAATGTGGGGCTTGAAATTACAGGCTTTTGGCGCGCTTCGGTAATCAATGACGAATCGCAAAACTTCACTGAGGAACATCGTCAAATCCTGCAAGATAAGATAGACAGCGTTGAAAGCCGCTTTGGTGATCGTCGTTGTCGCTTAACGGTGATTGGGCAAGAAAACGAAGTCGATGTGTTTATTGATGCGCTGGAAAACTGCTTTTTAACGGATGCGGAACTGGAGCAATGGCAACAAGGGGCAACATTTGAAGATCCTTGGCCAAAGAAAATAGCTAAGTTGAGCCAGAAGAAGACGGTTTGAATGCACTGGTGAGGATTCCCTCGCTACATGTTTGAATCTCGGGTTGTTTCGAGAACGGACTTACTGAATTGGCTCGGTATACCAAAATTGGCTCTGTGTAACGAAAAAGCCTCCCGAATGGTGGGAGGCTTTTTGTATCTCAGTCGTTTACTGTTCCCATTCAGGGAAAGGGTCTTCCAGAGATAACCAATAGTCGAGCCCTTGCTCCATCTCATCTTCTGTTAACAAGCATTCGTTAAGACGAGCAATCAATTTCTCTTGCTCTAATCCCTGACCAATAAACACCAATTCTTGTCGCATATCGCCGTATGGTTCTTGCCAAATGTCGTTTATAGCATCTAGGTAATCTTGATCCGTCGGCCATTCCTCCTTCGGAATCGCTTTCCAAAACATACCCGCAACACCATAACGTGCGATGCCTCCCGCTTGGCTCCATTGACCGACAAACTCTGGTCTGGTTGCTAGCCAAAAGTAACCCTTGGAACGAATCAGTTTGCCGTAATCTTTCGCATTGTGGAGGAAGTCGTAAAACTTCTCTGGATGGAAAGGGCGTCTCGCATGATAGGCAAAGCTGGAAATGCCGTATTCTTCGGTTTCCGGTATGTGCTCGCCTCGCATTTCCTTCAACCAACCTGGGGCTTGTTGTGCCTTTTCAAAACTGAAGCTTTGTGTGTCGAGTACCGCATCAAGTTCTACTTCACCATTCGAGATAGGAAGAATAGTGGCCGATGTATTAAGAGTTTTAAGAATCGCAAGAAGCCTTTCGATTTCTGATTTCTCAGCAAGGTCGGTTTTACTTATCAAGATAACGTCAGCGAACTCTACTTGATCAACGAGTAAGTCAGCAACGCTGCGTTCATCGTCTTCACCTAATGATTCGGCTGTCTCTGTTAAGAACTTAGCTTCATCGTAATCACGCAGAAAGTTAATCGCATCAACCACCGTAACCATGGTGTCTAAACGTGCAACGTCTGAAAGTGATAGCCCGTTTTCATCAGCAAACGTAAAAGTCTCTGCAACGGGAAGTGGCTCGGCGATGCCAGTGGACTCGATAACTAAGTAATCGAATCTGCCTTCTTGCGCGAGTTTAGTGACTTCTTCAAGCAGATCTTCACGCAGGGTACAACAGATGCAACCGTTACTCATTTCAACCAACTTTTCTTCACTGTGGTTGAGAGAAACTTCATTCTGAACGGTCGCTGCATCGATGTTGACTTCGCTCATGTCGTTGACGATGACCGCGACTTTTCTGCCTTGTCTATTGTTAAGAATATGACTTAAAACGGTTGTTTTTCCTGCGCCTAGAAAGCCGGACAAAACCGTAACAGGGAGTTTCTGGGTGTTCATGCTCATGCTCTTTATAGTGTAATGTTATAATATAACAATTAATATAGTCGGTGATCTTAACTCTGGCATCAAGCAGTTTGTGAGTGTGTCGAGCACTGCACCTTATTGGCGGCTTTATTTGTCGTTTAGTTGCACAGGTTCAGATGTCCGGAATTTAGAGATCGAACTCTTATCTCGGTGTGGAGGTTCTATGAACGAAGAGAAAAAGCATGTCATGACAGAAGAAGAAATTCTTGCAGCGCCCGAGGCGGATTATATGAATGAAGCTCAGCTCGCGTTTTTTGAAAACCGATTATTTGAGCTTTATGAATCGACGTTAGCGCATATTGAACGTGCGAAAGAAGAGATGATTGCGCCAATGGAATTCAGTGACGAAAGCGATAGGGCGTCCAGTGAGGAGCAATCTGCAATCGCGTTAAGAATCATAGACAGAGAGCAAAAGCTGTTACCTAAGATTCAACAATCGTTGGCTCGCTTGCGCGCAGGGGAGTATGGCTACTGTTTAGAGTCCGGAGAACCTATCGGCATTCCAAGGTTATTGGCGCGACCTACCGCTGAATATAGTGCAGAAGTAAAAGCTCAAATGGAGTCAAAAGAGCACTGGTATAAACACTAAAGCCTCACTATCTTATGACGTCGATATTCTTCTCGTTCACTTGTTTTTTTTGATGTTCTCTGAGAAGTCTAAAGCGATGGCGACTACCGTTAGGTATGGTAGTCATTACCTTTGAGATATTAATAGTTATCGATAGGATAGAAGTAAGTTCTGTATTGTAAATAACGCACCATTTTTGTTTTTCTGAATGAGCTCTCGCTATGTTAGCGTCAAACATTTTCTCTGCTACTTCAAGCTGATCTTCTATCCTTAAAGCTAAATTGGTACTGGAGAAGTAGCATGATTGACTTTGTGGCAACTTTTATCTTTTTCTTTGCTGTCATCGATCCCATAGGTACTGTGCCCGTTTTTATCGCAGCCACAAAAAGCTATGAAGAAGTGGCAAAGCGTAAGGTCGCTCTGTTTGCGACTCTATTCTCCGCTGCTATCCTACTGTTTTTTGTTGTTGCTGGTGAAATCATACTTACAGCAATGCGTATTCCCTTGTCTGCGTTTCAAATCTCGGGCGGTATCGTATTGTTCTTGTTTGCTTTGACTATGATATTTGGTGAGAGTAAACCAGCAGAAGAAATCAGAACGCTCAATAGTCATCATGATACAGCAGTTTTTCCTCTAGCCATTCCATCAATTGCTAGCCCTGGCGCAATATTAGCCGCCGTTTTACTCACAGAGAACGTGCGGTTTAATATTTGGGAGCAAGTCCAGACCGTGGCTATGATGCTGCTGGTACTATTGGTTGTTTATATCTTGCTATTAATGGCCAGCGGCATACACAGGATTATTGGGAATACAGGAGCTAGTGCTGTAAGTCGGATCATGGGGTTGATATTAGCCGCTGTGGCCACGACCAACACTCTGAATGGGATTGAAAGTTACTTTGACCTTTAAGGCTTTTTCGCAAACTGAGCTGAAGGTATACGTTAAGAGCTAATTTTACGGCGAGATGACCGACCACCTGACAATCACTTTTCTGGCTGTTACTTCTAGCCGGATGTAATCCTTCAGGCTACTCGTGACGACCTTGTTTAAGAGGACCACGGAAAAGTTGAAAGTAAAATGCATAGATGTTGAGGGTATATATCAGATGGGGGAACTGGAGCAACACTTGCCCCCATTGAGCTGTGCCAATACTCAAAGATTAGCTGCTAGAAAACAATATCGATAATTTCTCCGCCTAGGCACTACTCTATACTCTTGTAGTCTCGCAGTATATAGAGCCTAGCATGGAGGAATTTATTAGCTTCCAACGTGCTAAGACAAGACTTTTTCATGCCTTGAGAGTATCTGAAAATTTGGGAGGCTGAGAAGTTTATTCAGTATGGCTCTTATTGGGCAGTTTATGGATCAGCCAGTAACCAAGACTCATACTAAGAACTACAGCCGCAATTCCAATCAGGTACATTGGAGACAAGGTTTCAAAGTCTATAATAATGACCTTTCGGGAGATTGCCATCAGCGCGGTGGCCATGACGATTTTTACATGAATAACATTTTCTCTCAGGTAAATAGTTATATTGATGAAAATTTCAATAGCAATTAAAACGGCCATAAAAGCACCAAAAGTGGCTAGCATATCTGAAATCGTCAGAATGAGTTTAGGTGGCGTGATAAGTTTTTGATATATCGTCCATGCAACATCTATCACACCCATGACGATTACAAACAACATAACTATCGACAATACTCTTACAGACCAATGAATCACTATCTGTAATTTTTTTGTTAACTTATCATTTTTATCGACTTCCATGGCCCTGTTTCCTTCGCTTGTTTATGTTCACTTAACCTTCATATGTTGAAGCTAGACAATTGAATACATGTCGTTTAAAGCATAGTTGCTGTGGTGAGAGATAGAAGCGTCCGAGGGAAGGAAGTTATGAAACTTAGGAGTGGGCACAATGTTGGACACATAATGTAATCTCTGGTGTCATGCGTTATTACCTCATTACCTCATTACCTCATTTCTGATCGTGACGAGTCGACTGGTGAGGTGGTGATTCATCACCTTCACGGCAAACTGAATGAGCGGATACCACAACGTATTGATACTGGGCAAATCGATGCGCTTGTTGCTGGTTCCTCCGTGCGCTATTAATAGAAATACAAGCGAATAAGGAGTGGGTAATCGCTCAAAAGTCGGGTGGAAAAGCGGTAAAACGGCGAAAATTATTGGAACTAAGTCAAGGCCCTTTTTTTAAATGAAAAGGCTTATTGATCTGAACACACCACTTCTCCATATAATAAGTATATCCACAAATACAAACCTCAAATTGGCGATAAAGAGCTTTAATATTGATAAATATATAAACAACTTGGGTGCTGAAGAAATTTCAGTATACTGCGCTTAGGTTACACTGGAGAAAAAATCGCCGTATTCCCAGCGGGGTCCTTTGATAAGAAATAGAAATCGCGTTTGAATATGCAACCAAACGATTTTGCCGCTTGCAGTTTATTCGGTATACAAATAATAAACCTTTGACTAATCCGAAGGTCGGTCAAATGAGAGAAAGTCATGTTTTTTAATAAGTCGCTTCAACAAGAAAATCAACGATTAAAGCAGGAGTTGCAAATCCTGCAGCAAATCCAAACCAGTTTAGATGAAGAGATGATCCGCTTAACATTGGATAGTAAAGGCCTCATTACTTCTGCAAATACCAAACTACAGCAAGAACTTTTCTTACATGATGATGAGATCTTAAAGAAATCAATTACTGAATTGGTACCGTCAAATTCGCGCAATACAGACCACTTTCATCGAATGAAGAAAGCCGTCCAAGATAAAGTGTTCTGGAATGGGGCATTGCAAGTACAGAAAGGTAATGGTGAGGAAGCCTGGTTAAGAACGATTATCCAGCCTGTTTTAAATGAGCGCAGAGAAGTAGAAAGCTTTTTTGTTTTTGCTTCTGAACTTACGCGAACGATCAAATCATCCCGTGAGCAAGAGGACATGCTAAATGCATTAAGTCGTTCTATGGCGGTGATTGAGTTCACATTAGATGGCCATGTTTTAAAAGCCAACGATAATTTCCTAAACACAATGGGTTATACGCTTGATCAGATTCTAGGGAAGCATCATCGCATGTTTTGTGATCAGGAAGAGTCGAGCTCTCAAGCTTACCGTGAGTTTTGGCAACGTTTAGCAAAAGGGCAATTTTCATCAGAGCGATTCAAACGAGTTAACCGTTATGGTGAAGAGGTGTGGCTAGAGGCTTCATATAACCCTATCCATAACGACAGAGGAGAGCTCTACAAGGTCGTTAAGTTCGCGACAGATATTACCCAGCAGGTGATGCAGGAACAGAAAATGGCCCAGGCTGCGCAATTGGCGAACGAAATCTCCCAAGAAACTGGAACACAAACCCTGCAAGGGCAAGAGGTTATAGGCTCAACGTTAGAAAAGATGCAGATACTTTCCGAGCAAATGCAGCAAGCGAACACCGCGATTGACGAGCTTAAAGCGCACTCATCGCGTATTAGCGAGTTGGTAAATAGCATCAGTGGTATCGCTGACCAAACTAACTTATTGGCGTTAAATGCGGCGATAGAAGCGGCTCGTGCGGGTGAGCATGGTAGAGGTTTTGCCGTTGTTGCTGATGAAGTCAGACAGCTTGCTACAAGAACCAATGCAACCACCGATGAAATTGTCACAATGGTCAGTGAAAACCTACAGCGAACAGATAACGCAGTTAAGCTGATCGCTAAATGCCAAAAAGAAGCACTAGATACGCTAGAGCTCTCTGAAAAAGCAGGCAATGTGATGAATGAAATACAAGATGGCGCTAGCCGTGTTGTAGAGGCCGTGGAGCAATTTAACCGCTCGTTGTAGTTAATCAATAAGTTTTCATTGTAGGGGCGATGGGTAAAAAGCAATTCGCCTTATTCAACCTGTATTGAGGAGCGCTGAAGTCGCAATACTACTCCTGCCGCAGTCAAGTTAAGCGTTTTGAAGGGGAGGTAGTTCGACACCCGGTACAGGTTTTAGCCAGTTTGCTTGCTGTATAGAATGCTAAAGTAATTTAGTATGCGAAAAGGCTTGCCTTAAGACTTTGCCTGCATTTAATGTATCTAGCAGCAGAACTTCAATCTGCGTGACAACAATACAGGAGAGGATCGGGCTTTCACTTTTTCGCTCGACACAAACCCCTTTCAAATTTACACAATAGCGCAGTAAAACTCTCTTGCTGCGCTATTGTGTGTTCCATATTTTGTGAGTACTTATGTTTAACTCAGAACGCAAAGCGACGGTTATTCTGGTTGCGACGACGATGATCGCTGCACTTGGCTGGATATTCTCTAAGGAAACAATACAGGGTTTACCACCTTTTGGCTTTATTGGGGCGCGATTTACTATCGCTTCGCTCTGCTTACTGCCTCTATGTTACCGACCTTTGCTGAAAGCAAACTTAAAAGATGTGCTTTCTGCTGGTGGTGTCGGGCTCCTGTTAGGCAGTGCCGTTATGACATGGATTTACGCTATTTCTATCAGTGATACTCTTGGGGAAGGCGCATTTATCATGAGCCTTTCCATGCTGTTTGTGCCGATTGTTGCATGGGTTATGTTTCGTCAACGACCACAACGAATTTTCTGGCTTTCTTTGCCTATCGCTGTATTAGGTCTTGCTTGTCTTTCTTTAGTTGGTGGCTGGAAACAATCGGCCAGTCAATTGTGGTTTCTTGGTGCAGCACTGGTTTTGGCGCTTCATTTTAATGTGAACAGCAAATACTCTCAAAAACTACCTGTGCTGCTGCTTACTTGCGTGCAACTTTTTTCAGCAGGTTGTTTAGGTTTGTTGGTTTCATTTTTTATGGAATCTTTCCCGGCAGAGGTGGACTCCTCTATTTGGTGGTGGTTTGCGTTGAGTACCTTATTAGCGACGAGCTTGCGTTACGTAATGCAAACCATGGGGCAAAAATTTGTTCAGGCAGGTAACGCTGCTCTAATTATGATATTAGAACCAGTTTGGACGGTTATTCTGAGCGTGCTGTGGTATGGCGAAGTGCTAACGGCAAATAAACTAGTAGGTTGTGTGCTTATCTTATTTTCTCTAATTATTTATCGTACTGGCGGGCGGTTTCGCTTCCCAACTCGAAAGTAGAGCAAATTAACTTGGGTTGGGAGAATTTGAGGTGCCGGATGGCCTTCTACGAAAGTGATAATACGCGGTTACGCAATGCTAATGACACTTTTGATGTAGGCTGCCGACCCAGCTCTTCGCTGATCATCCAGCCAGCTTTAGCCAGTAGCTCTAAGTCGATCCCCGTTTCTATTCCTAACCCTTGGCATAAATATAGTACATCCTCCGTTGCGACATTTCCTGATGCGCCATGAGCGTATGGACATCCACCCAGCCCAGCGACACTGCTGTCGATGGTATTGATGCCCATACTCAAGGCTTGATGAATGTTGGTGAGAGCTTGTCCCCATGTATCGTGGAAATGGACAGCAAGCTGGGGAAGAGGTGCAACCAACATGACGGCTTCCAGCATAGCAGCAATTCGATTTGGCGTGCCTGTGCCGATTGTATCGCCTAGAGATACTTCATAGCACCCTAAATCGATGAGCGATTTGGTCACGCTCGCCACCTGTTTAGGGGCTGTTGGACCGTCGTAAGGGCAATCTGCAACGCAGGATAGATAACCTCGAACAGGGATGTTGTGTTTGGTGGCTAATCGCATTACAGGCTCGAAGCGAGTTAAACTTTCTGCAATCGAGCAATTGATATTGTGTTGGCAGAATCCTTCTGATGATGAAGTGAAAATTGCGACCTGATTGGCACCAGCCTCCAAGGCTTGTTCGAAGCCTTTTAGGTTTGGTGTCAGGACAGAATAAGTAACATGATTTCGCCTTGTTATTGCTTTCATGACCTCTGTTGAGTCCGCCATTTGTGGCACCCATTTGGGCGAAACAAAAGAGCCCGCCTCAATATGCGTTAGCCCAGTATCAGAGAGTAAGTTGATCAACCGGATTTTAGTCTGGGTCGCAACAGGAGATTCATTTTGCAATCCATCTCGTGGACCTACTTCGACAATATTTACTTTGGAAGGCAGCATTACTTGTCCTGTGATTTGGTTACCCAACTTGGGCTTCGTTTTTCAAGAAACGCTTGCAGCCCATCTTGACCTTGGGGTGATACTCTAATGTCCGCAATGAGCTTGCTAGTATAGTGAATCAGTTGTTGATCGATGGGGTTTTGATGACATTGATGGCAGAGAGTTTTCGCTTTACGCATCGCATCTGGGCTATTAAGTAGCAACGTCTTGATTACACTATCGACCGCATTTTCAAGCTGTTTGGCTTCTTTCACTTCGTGCACAATACCAAACCGTTCGGCATCTTCGGCTGAAATGACTTCACCACTTAAGATATAGCGTCTAGCTTGTCTATTCCCCATCGCGCGCATGACGTAAGGCGCAATGGTCGCTGGAACTAAACCAAGCTTAACTTCACTTAAGCAAAATTTGGCACTTTGGCTTGCGATGGCGATATCACTACAACAAATCAACCCTAAAGCACCACCATAAGCGGAACCTTGAACAACTGCGATGGTGGGTTGAGGGAACGAATCTAATGTTTCCATGAGTCTTGCCAAGTTTTGGGCATCAACGAAGTTATCTTGCCTCGTGCTGTCGGCCATCGACTGCATCCAATTCAAATCGGCCCCGGATGAAAAGTGCTTGCCGTTACTTCTTAATACCAAGCACCGCACATCCGTTCGTAAAGCGAGATAATCTAGGCGGTGGATCAGCAAGTCGATCGTACAAGCGTCAAAAGCATTGTGTTTAGCTGTTCTGTTTAGGGTAATGGTCGCTACGCCATTATCATCGACATGCCAAAGAACATCATCTTGCCTTTGGGCGTTGGGAATAATGCTTGGTTGCATTTCCTGCATACTAACTTCCTTAATTCATCTTTGGATGTTTACATTCTGAAGACGCCAAACTCGCTATCAGGAATGGGGGCATTTAATGCTGCCGTTAACGCTTGACTCAACACCTGACGCGTTTTTTTAGGGTCAATAATTCCGTCATCCCATAGCCGAGCACTCGCAAAATAGGGATGTCCTTGTGTTTCATACAAGTCTATGATCGATTCTCTAAAAATGTGCTCTTCTTGCTCTGACCACGCTTCCCCCTGACGTTCCTTCGCGTCTTTTCGAACTTGTGTTAAAACGCCTGCTGCTTGTTCTCCGCCCATCACAGAAATACGCGCGTTCGGCCACATCCACATCATGGTTGGATCATACGCTCGGCCGCACATGCCGTAATTACCAGCGCCGTACGATCCACCGATGATCACGGTAAACTTCGGCACGTCAGCACAAGCGACGGCCATCACTAACTTGGCGCCATGTTTTGCGATGCCTTCTTCTTCAACCTTTTTTCCGACCATAAAGCCGGTAATGTTTTGGAGAAAGAGAAGCGGTGCTTTCCGTTTGGCGCACAGCTCAATAAAGTGCGCGCCTTTTTGTGCCGATTCAGAAAACAAGATACCGTTGTTTGCCACAATACCAATCAAGTGTCCTTGAATACGAGCGAAGCCACACACTAGCGTCCTGCCATACAAGGCTTTGAATTCGTCGAAATCAGAATCATCGACGATGCGGGCAATAATTTCTCGAACGTCGAATGACAGTCGTAAGTTGGCATTCACGATTCCGTAGATTTCTTCTGCGTCGTAGCGGGGAGGAAGTACGGTGCTTTCTGGCTTAACAGGTCTTGTTCTATTGGCATTGGCAATGGCTTCTCTCGCAAGCATTAGGGCATGTTCATCATTTTCAGCGTAATAATCTGCGACACCAGATTTCCGACAATGCACGTCTGCACCGCCGAGCTCTTCACCCGTCACGACTTCGCCAGTGGCTGCTTTCACCAAAGGTGGTCCCGCCAAAAAAATGGTGCCTTGCTCTTTAACCATAATGGAGACATCCGCCATGGCAGGAACGTACGCGCCCCCAGCAGTGCAAAGCCCCATCACAACAGCAACTTGGGGGATGCCTTTCGCTGACATTCTCGCTTGGTTAAAGAAAATGCGACCAAAGTGTTCTTTGTCGGGGAAGACGTCGGACTGATGAGGGAGATTTGCGCCACCGGAGTCCACCAAATACACGCAGGGGAGTTGGCAACGTTGGGCAATCTCTTGCGCTCTAAGGTGTTTTTTTACCGTGAGTGGGTAGTAGGTTCCGCCTTTTACCGAAGCATCGTTGGCGATGACCATGCATTGAATCCCCTCTATGATACCAATGCCGGCGATAACACCAGCGCAGGGGATCGCTTCGTCATACACTTGCCAGGCGGCAAACTGGCTGATTTCAAGAAAGTCAGTGTTGTCATCAAGCAAGCGCGCGATGCGTTCTCGTGCGGGGAGTTTTCCTTTTTGCCTCTGGTGCTGAATGGCTTTTTCACCGCCGCCCTGTTTGATGGTCTCGATGTGTTGATTAAGTTGAGTGACCAACGTTTCCATCGCAGCTTTATTGGAAAGAAATAACTCGTCAGTTGGCTTAGTTTTACTTTTGATAATGGCCATAATGACTTCCTTGTCGTATGTTCCGTTAGCGAGATTCTTCGAACAGCTCTCGGCCTATTAACATGCGGCGAATCTCTGAGGTACCCGCGCCGATTTCATAAAGCTTTGCATCACGTAGCAAACGACCAGCAGGGTATTCATTGATGTAGCCATTCCCACCGAGCAGTTGTATTGCATCGAGTGCCATTTGTGTGGCGAGTTCTGCACTGTACAAAATCGCGCCAGCGGCGTCTTTGCGTGTTGCGTTACCTCGATCACAAGCCGCTGCGACGGTATATACATACGCTTTTGCTGCACTCATTCGAGAGTACATATCGGCGATCTTGCCCTGAACTAACTGAAACTCGCCAATGGGTTTTCCAAACTGCTCTCGTTCATGTACGTACGGGACCACAATGTCCATGCAAGCTTGCATTATCCCGAGTGGTCCGGCAGCGAGGACGACGCGCTCGTAATCCAGCCCACTCATTAACACCTCGACGCCTTGATTCAACTCGCCAAGAATATTCTCTTTTGGCACTACGCAATGGTTAAATACAAGTTCGCAAGTATTCGAGCCTCTCATGCCTAGCTTGTCCAGCTTTTGAGCATGAGTGAAACCTGCGAAGTTACGTTCAATAATGAATGCGGTAATGCCACGTGAACCTGCGCTGACATCCGTTTTAGCGTAAAGCACCACTACGTCAGCATCGGGCCCGTTTGTTATCCACATTTTGTTGCCATTCAGTACAAAATGGTCGCCCTTGTTTTCCGCTTTCAGTTGCATGCTTATCACGTCTGAACCGGCATTGGGCTCACTCATCGCTAGGGCGCCAACGTGCGTACCATCAATGAGTTTTGGAAGGTACTTTTCGCGTTGAGAAGGTGTGCCGTTACGAAAGATTTGGTTGACGCACAGGTTAGAATGAGCTCCGTAGCTTAAAGCGACAGACGCAGAGGCACGGCTGATTTCTTCCATGGCAACAACATGAGCGAGGTATCCCATGCCTGCACCACCAAGCTCTTCATCGACGGTCACACCAAGCAACCCCATTTCTCCCAACAAAGGCCATAAATGATTCGGGAACTGGTTATCGCGGTCTATCTCAGCGGCGATGGGCGCAATATGCTCCGTAGCAAAGGCATTAACGTGTTCTCGGAGCATATCGATGGTATCACCAAGTCCGAAATTGAGTGGGGTATAGGTGCTTTTCATAACGTCTCCCGGTATCAGAGGTAAGGTGGAAAAGCCTGTAGCGGTGTTGCTAATTGAGTATAGCGTTTATGTCTGCTTGCTTTTGAGTGTTTGAATACAACGCTCCTTAGCGGCATTCAACTCTGCCATAACGACGCTGATGTCGTTGAGTTGTTGCTGTAGGACGGCTTGTTTCTCTTCAATGATATTGAGCATTTTCAACAACTGTCCTTCGGTTTGTTGCATGTCGTAGAGCTCGAAAAGTTCACGAATTTCTGCCAACGAAAAACCGAGTCGTTTCCCTCTTAAAATCAGTTTGAGGCGAATTCTATCCCTGCGTTGATAAACGCGCATATTGCCTTTTCGCTCTGGTTCAATCAGACCCACGTCTTCATAAAACCGGATACTGCGAGTAGTAATATCAAACTCCTTGGCGAGGTCACTGATCTTGTATTTTTCCATAACATACTTACCTCGAATAAAAATCCAGTCTCTGGAAATCGAACCTTAAATGGGAAGGCCGAACATCAACTTTGAAATATAAACGTCTGCTTGGTGTGTTTTTTCATCTCATTGTAAAGGCTAGTGCTATGCTTACGTAAACGTCAAGAAATCGCGGAATGAAAGTTTGTTAGTGAAAAAGGCGATAAAGGCTGGTGTGGCGCTTGGTGAGTAATTCTATGTAGGGTGTCATCAGTCTGCCAAGTGTTCACATATACCTTAAGGGAATGCGAATCATGGGAAAAGACATCTGGATTGTCAGCGCGAAAAGAACGCCAATTGGGCGCTTTCAAGGCAAGTTGCAAACTTACTCTGCTCCTCAATTAGGCGCACTGGCGATCAAGGCGGCAATGCACGAAGTGAATGTGACTTCGGTGGATGAAGTGTTCATGGGATGTGTGCTTCCAGCAGGGTGTGGACAAGCTCCTGCTAGGCAAGCATCTATGGGGGCACATCTTCCTTTGGGCGTAGGGTGCACCACCATTAACAAAGTGTGTGGCTCTGGCATGAAGAGCGTCATGTTAGCGCACGATCTCATTAAAGCTGGAACGATTCGCTCAGCCATTGCTGGTGGTATGGAAAGTATGACCAATGCGCCGTATTTGCTGAGGGAGGCGAGAAAGGGAATGCGCATGGGGCACCAGTCTACGTATGACCACATGTTTCTCGATGGGCTACAAGATGCTTACGAAGGGCACTTAATGGGTGTTTATGCTCAGCAAGTCGCTGACAGGCTTAAGTTCACCAGAGAGCAAATGGATGAATGGGCCGTGATGTCGGCAAAACGTGCGTTGGAAGCTCAAGAGCGAGGCTTGTTTGCCGATGAACTTTCGCCGGTTTCACTCAATACCAAGTCAGAACAAGCGGTGCTGGACTACGATGAGCACCCTCGCTCGATTGACCTTGGTAAAATTCCTCAACTCAAACCTGCATTCGATGAAAAAGGTACGGTGACCGCTGCTAATTCGAGTGCCATTTCAGATGGCGCGGCGGCTCTTGTGCTTATGGATGAAGACACTGCGCGTCATCAGGGGCTTAAACCACTTGCGATCATCAAGGCGCACTCTACACATGCCAGAAAACCTTCAGAATTTACTTTGGCACCCGTCTACGCAATTGAGCAACTGCTGTTCCAGCTAGATTGGTCAATTTATGAAGTGGACCTGTGGGAAATCAATGAAGCCTTTGTGGTCGTGACACAAATAGCGGTGGCGGAACTTGGGCTTGATACGAGCAAAGTAAATATTAAAGGTGGAGCTTGTGCGCTTGGGCATCCGATAGGGGCTAGTGGCGCACGAATTCTGGTGACATTGATTCACAGTTTGCGTCAGCTACAAGCGCTAGGCACCAATGGTGATCTCGAAGCCAAAAAAGTGATGCGGGGTGTTGCGTCACTTTGTATCGGTGGTGGAGAAGCCACGGCGATAGGCATTGAAATACCGCTTTAATTGAAATCAGAAAGGAGTAAATGATGACTCGTTTCGTTCCCTTGTTTATTGGTGGCGAGTTTCGTGAATCTCAAACATCGGATTGGGTTGAGGTAACCAATCCCGCCACTAATGATGTCATTGCGTACGTTCCATGTTCCACAGAGCACGAGATGGAAGCCGCCATTGATAATGCGAAAGAGACATTCCAATCCTGGAAGGAAGTGGCAGTATCCGAGCGTGCCAGAGTCATGCTGCGTTATCAGCACTTGCTCAAAGAGCATCATGATGAGCTTGCCACACTGCTTTCTCATGAAACGGGTAAGATTTTAGCGGATGCTAAAGGCGATGTGTGGCGAGGCATAGAGGTTGTTGAGCAGGCTGCAAATATTGCCAGCAACATGATGGGCGAAACCGTCGAAAACGTTGCCACGGATATTGATAGTTACTCAATGATTCAGCCCCTAGGTGTGTGTTGCGGCATTACGCCATTTAACTTTCCTGCCATGATTCCGTTGTGGATGTTCCCAATCGCTATCGCTGCGGGCAATACATTTGTGCTTAAACCCTCCGAACAAGTGCCGTTGACCTCTATTCGTTTAGCTGAACTATTTGAGCAAGCTGGCGCGCCGAAAGGAGTGTTGCAGATCGTTCATGGCCGCAAAGAGCAAGTCGACTTTCTTCTGGCTCATCCTGATATTCGAGCGGTGTCATTTGTTGGCTCGGTTCCCGTTGCCCGTTATATCTACACCACAGGGACTAAACATTTTAAACGGGTTCAAGCTTTTGCTGGTGCAAAGAATCACATGGTGATCATGCCTGATGCAAACAAAGATCAAGTGGTGAATAACCTAATCGGATCCTCCTTTGGGGCTGCGGGGCAACGCTGTATGGCGATTTCTGTTGCGGTATTTGTCGGCGATTCAAAACAATGGATTGCAGACCTTAAACTGGCGATGGCGAAAGTACACCCAGGACCGTGGGATGATGAGCAGGCCGCTTATGGCCCACTGATCAGTGAGCAAGCCAAACAACGCGTATTGGACCTAATTGAAGATGGCAAACAACAAGGCGCAGTGTGTGAACTCGATGGCAGTCAGTGTGAAGTGGACGGCTTTCCCGATGGAAACTGGATTGGCCCAACCTTGTTTAGCGGTGTAACAGCGAACATGTCGATTTACACGCAAGAGATATTTGGCCCTGTTTTAGTTTGTATGGAAGTCGAAACGTTGCAAGAGGCCATTGAGTTGGTGAATCGCAACCCTTACGGCAACGGAACTTCTATATTTACCGCTAATGGCGCTGCTGCGAGAAAATATCAGCATGACATTCAAGTCGGTCAAGTGGGGATTAATGTGCCAATTCCAGTCCCTTTACCATTTTTCTCCTTTACTGGTTGGAGAGGCAGTTTCTATGGTGATTTACATGCGTATGGTAAACAAGCAGTGCGTTTTTATACCGAGACCAAAACGGTGACGGCGCGTTGGTTTGATGACGATATTCCAACGGGGCTCAATCTGACCATCCAACTGCGCTGAGTGAATAAAAGGAGCTTTTATGGACTTTGAACTTAATGAAGATCAACGTGCATTTGCCGATACCGCTCAACAATTTGCCGATGAGCGTTTAGCACCGATGGCGGCGGAGTGGGATGAAAAGCAGATCTTCCCCAAAGACGTATTGAGAGAGGCGGGGGAACTGGGGTTTCTCAGTCTCTACACACCAGAAGAACATGGCGGCTTAGGGTTAAGCCGTTTGGATGCGTCAATTATCTTTGAACAACTCTCAATGGGCTGTACGTCGACGACCGCTTTCATGACTATCCACAATATGGTGAGTTGGATGATCGCGAGTTTCTCGAACGAAGAAGTGAGAGCTAAATATTGCCCTAAGCTGGTCTCTGGCGAGTGGTTGGGTTCATATTGCTTAACCGAGCCTAGTGCGGGGTCGGATGCCGCTTCGTTGGCCACAACCGCGAGCAAAAAAGGTGATACTTACGTGCTGAATGGTGGCAAAACCTTTATCTCTGGCGCAGGAGAGACAGATGTTTTGGTCGTGATGGCGCGAACCGGAGATGAGGGTGCCAAAGGCGTGTCTGCATTTGTTGTTCCTGCTCACGCAGATGGTATCAGCTATGGGCGCAAAGAACCCAAAATGGGCTGGAACAGCCAACCAACACGAGCGGTTACTTTTGAAAATGTCGTTATTCCAGCTAGCCATTTACTGGGCGAAGAAGGGCAAGGTTTTGTCTTTGCGATGAAAGGGCTTGATGGAGGGCGTATAAATATTGCGACCTGTTCCGTCGGTACGGCTCAACAGGCCCTTGAACAGGCGACACAGTATATTCAGGAGCGTAAGCAGTTCGGCAAACCGCTTGCGCAGTTTCAAGCCTTACAATTCAAATTAGCAGACATGGCGACAGAGCTCGTGGCTGCACGGCAGTTAGTGCGCTATGCCGCCAGCAAGCTCGACCGAAATGACCCTGATGCTACGGCTTATTGCGCGATGGCAAAACGGTTCGCAACCGATGTGGGCTTTCAGGTTTGCGACCACGCGCTGCAGCTTTATGGTGGCTATGGTTACATCAAAGAGTATCCAATGGAGCGTCATTTCAGAGATGTGCGTGTGCATCAAATTCTGGAGGGAACGAACGAAATTATGCGTTTAATCATCGCACGTCGTTTGCTCTCTGAGGAGTCGGCTTTGCTTTAGCAAAGTATGGTATTTGCTCATTGAGAAAGGATTCAGATATGCCATTAACCCAAGCAGCCATTCAACATACGATCACTAATCACGTTGCGGTGGTGACAATGAACAACCCGCCAGCCAATACGTGGACAGCAGAGAGCCTCAAGGCACTGAAGTCGCTGATACTCACACTTAACGATGATAAGCAGGTCTATTCATTGGTTTTAACTGGCAGTGGAGACAAGTTTTTCTCTGCTGGTGCGGATCTCAAGCTATTTTCTGATGGTGACAAAGCGGTTGCATTAGACATGGCGCGATGCTTTGGTGAAGCGTTTGAAACGCTCTCTGAATTCCGTGGTGTTTCCATTGCCGCCATTAATGGTTACGCCATGGGCGGAGGGTTAGAAGTGGCATTAGCTTGTGACATTCGAGTCGTTGAAGAGCAAGCGGTACTTGCTTTACCTGAAGCCAAAGTCGGACTTTTGCCCTGTGCTGGTGGTACCCAAAACCTCACAGCGTTAGTGGGGGAAGGCTGGGCAAAGCGCATCATTTTATGTGGAGAGCAAGTCAGCGCTGACAAAGCAAAAGAACTAGGCCTAGTTGAGGAGTTGGTTCCCAAAGGCGAAGCTTTAAGTAAAGCGCTAGAGCTTGCTGAATCTGTTTCGAACCAGTCGCCATCTTCTGTCGCCGCATGTAAGGCGCTCATTCAAAATATGCGCTCTGCGCCACTTCAGCACGGCTTAATGAAAGAGCGAGAGTTGTTTCTGAATCTTTTTGATACGGAAGATCAAGTCGAGGGTGTTCGCGCCTTTTTAGAAAAACGCCCACCGCAATGGAAAAACCGATAGGAGGCCACATGGCAGGGATGGTAACCATCAGTGAAATAGAGTGCTTAGATGGCGTGCACCGCATTGGTATCGCAACGTTAGACAACACCGCTTCATTGAATGCATTGACGTATGACATGTTAGTCCAACTTAACGATCAGCTTATCAAGTGGCAAGACGATCCGCATGTGACTTGTGTGGTACTCACTGGCGCTGGAGAAAAAGCATTCTGTGCTGGTGGTGATGTTCGAGCTATGTATCACGTCATGCATAACGAGAGTAAAGAAAAAATCGTAGAGTTCTGTACGGACTATTTCTCGTTGGAGTATGAGTGTGACTATCTCATTCACACTTACAACAAACCCATTATCGGTTGGGGAGAAGGTATTGTCATGGGCGGTGGGATGGGGCTTTTTATGGGAACCAGCCATAAAGTTGTGACAACAACATCACGCCTTGCTATGCCAGAAATCAATATTGGACTGTATCCTGATGTGGGAGGTACGTGGTTTTTAAGCCAGATAGATCCGCAAGTGGGTTTATTCCTCGGATTGACAGGTTCAATGGTTAATTCAAGTGACGCTGTCACTATTGGTTTGGCCGATTGGTTACTGTTGGAAGAGCAGTATCCCACCTTACTGGATGAGCTGAAGCGGCTCCAGTGGGGCAAAGAAGATGCGAAAGAGTTGGTAACTGCACTACTACAGTTAATGGAAGAACAAGTTATTGATAGCAAACCAACCACGCAAATTTGTCCATACTTAGATCAGATAGAGGAAGCGTGCAAAGGCTTTGATCTTAATACGATAGCACAGCGAATCATGGCTATCGACGGGAACAGTCAGTGGATAGAAAACGCGAAACAAACGTTCGCATCGGGCAGTCCGATCACCGCGCATATTTGCTTTAGACAAGTGAAAGAGTACCACAGCTTACCGCTTGCAGATTGCTTCCGTTTAGAGTTGAGTTTGTCGGTTCGCAGTGCCTTATTAGGTGAGTTTAAAGAGGGCGTCCGTTCTCGGCTCATTGACCGGGATGGCGAGCCGAGCTGGATATTTAACAGTGTCAGTGAAGTCGATGAAGATGTTATCGATACTTTGTTTACCTCGCTTTGGTCAGATAACGAGCATCCGCTTGCTAATTTGGGTGAACAAACACTAGGTCAATAAGGAGAATGATCATGAGTACCATCGCATTTATCGGTTTAGGAAGGATGGGGCATCCTATGGCGCAAAACTTACTCGCGTCTGGATTTAACGTGCAAGTATTCGATGTCGATAGCGAAGCCGCAAAGCAACTAGTACCTTTTGGTGCGGTGGTGGCGAGCTCTATCGAAGAGGTAGTAGATGGTGCTAGCACAGTCATCACGATGCTACCAGCAGGGTCTCACGTTCGTTCCGTGTATCTTGGTGACTTACACGGTGGCGTAGGTGTCCTCAATCTTGTCTCGCCAAGTACCTTGATGATTGATTGTTCAACCATTGATCCGGACTCTGCGCGATTAGTCGCCAATGAAGCGGCAAATAAACGCGTGTTGTTTGTCGACGCGCCCGTTTCGGGGGGCGTTGCTGGCGCGAAAGCGGCGACATTAACCTTTATTGTTGGTGGTTCGGATCAAGCGTTTTCTAAAGCCAATGCGATTTTGCAGTATATGGGAAAAAATGTTTTCCATGCTGGCAAAGCAGGCGATGGTCAAATGGCAAAAATCTGTAACAACCTTATGCTCGGCATTTTAATGTCTGGTACGTGCGAGGCATTAAACCTAGGTATCGATCATGGACTCGATCCAAAAGTGCTATCAAACATCATGCTGCAAAGCTCTGGCCGAAATTGGGCATTGGAGCTTTACAATCCTTGCCCAGGCGTGATGGACAGTGCGCCAGCCAGTCACGATTACCAACCGGGCTTTATGAGCAAACTCATGCTAAAAGATCTCGGCTTGGGGTTAGATGCGGCGTTACAAACACATTCTTCGGTTCCGATGGGGTCGTTAGCGCGCAACTTATATTCTTTCCACAACGCGAGCGGCCACGGCGAACTCGATTTCTCAAGCTTATTTGAGTTATACAAGAGTAAGAAAGGCTAGACCGAGTTTTGTGACAAACCAGCCCGAGATGGTGACGTAAAACGCGCATCATTTCGGCCAACTTAGACTGGTTGAGATAGAGAACATTACGAGCTATGGAGTGCACCAATATGGACATAAAAAGTAGTGTTATTGCCATTACAGGAGCAGGGCAGGGGCTTGGGCAAATGATGGCCATTACCCTTGCTCAAGCTGGCGCTGATTTAGCGTTGTTGGATGTAAACGCCAGTGGCTTAATGGAAACACAAGAGCAGTGTCGAATGCTGAGTGCGAAAGCGTTGACATATCAAGTGGATGTCACCAACGAAATCGACGTTGAAACCACGTTTGAAGCGATTATCCAAGATTTTGGTCAACTCAATGGGTTAGTCAATAACGCTGGCGTATTAAGAGATGGGTTACTTGTAAAAGCAAAAGATGGCGTGATCAGTAAGATGTCTTTGGATCAATTCAATTTGGTCATGAACGTTAACGTGACAGGAACATTTTTGTGTGGGCGTGAAGCTGCCGTCAAGATGATTGAGAGTGGCTCCCAAGGCGTTATCATCAATATTTCTAGTGTTGCGAGAGCAGGGAATATCGGACAAACCAATTATTCTGCGTCAAAAGCGGCGGTCGCGACCATGGCGACAACATGGGCTCGTGAGCTCGCAAGATACGGTATTCGCGCGGCGGCGGTTGCACCAGGTGTAGTTCATACCGCGATGGCAGAGCAAATGAAACCAGAAGCCATAGAGCGATTAGAAAAGATGATCCCAGTTGGCAGGATGGGCGAAACAAGCGAAATCGCGCATGCAGTAAAATACATTATTGAGAGTGATTACTTTACTGGCAGGGTTTTAGAAGTGGATGGCGGCATTCGTATGTAAGTGATCACTGAAATAAGGCTCTGATAGACCTGAATAATAAGTCTCTTTCCATTTCAACATTTTCTATGTTGTGGAGTGCTAATTCTGCGCAACCCAAATGTATTTACAACTTATGTTTGGATTTACCTTGGGAATGATTTCTCACAATCCAATAAAGAGATGTAAATACCACTCAAATATTAAGTGAAATCATTAATTTGATGCTGATCACACTTTTGGTTTTTTAGTTTCCGCTTCTCATTAAGGCTATCTGCGCAAATGAAGTTGATAGTCAGTCTCATCAATTTTAAGTTTCAACTATTTGTTTTTAAATAATTAATTGTTGAAGCACGAGAAATTCGTGTTGAGGTTAATATTCGATTTAAAGTGTGTAACTTCCATTAATGGAAGGTTAGTTTCCAGTTGTGGCTAATGAGCTTTAACTTTTTACTCCTCATAATGCGCCAAATGTAACATAGTGTTTCAAAGTGTAACAATAAACTCACACTAAGAGTGTGGTTTTGATCTCCACTCAATTCCGTTTTGTTTCGCTCTGAGCCCGACGTTACTCATGCTCAACACATAAACATTCTAATGACTATAACAACTGGTTCTTGGCTTGGTACCAATCGTATCGTAGTAAATAACGGTTCATTCTAGCTGGTTAAATGCTTGATGACGAAGTTGAAAAATTGTAAGTAGAATAACTACTTATCGAAGTTTCTTCTTGTTCTCATACATTACCTCTGCGCTATGTGTGAGCTCTTATTTACTTTGATTGGCATCTGCTTTGAAACCAGACAACCATCGAGAAAGTTAATGGAAGCCTCAAGATATAAACGCATCTTGTCGAGGGGAAGTTTGGCGTCCGTCATACTTATGCTCTCAGGATGTAATTCAGCTTTACTTGACCCCAAAGGTGCCATTGGTGTGCAAGAAAAAGAGTTAATTATTACTGCTCTTTTGCTGATGTTGATCGTTGTAATCCCTGTGATTTTAATGACGATTTACTTCGCTTACCGATACCGCGCCTCTAACACTGAAGAAGAGTACGCACCCGAGTGGTCACACTCAACCAAAATCGAAGTGGTGGTATGGACAATTCCAATCATCATCATTGCGATTCTTGCGACGATCACATGGCGTTCGACTCATGAACTAGAGCCATCCAAACCTTTGGAAAGTAATGTTAAACCAATGACCATCGAAGTGGTGTCACTCGATTGGAAATGGTTGTTCATCTATCCAGAAGAAAACATTGCGACGGTGAACTATGTGGCGTTCCCGAAAGACGTGCCAGTGCAGTTCAAACTGACTTCGGACAACATCATGAACGCGTTTTTCATCCCTCGCTTAGGTACACAGATCTACGCGATGCCAGGCATGGTAACCAAGCTCAACCTCATAGCGAACCACGAAGGTGACTACAAGGGTTTTGCATCGAACTACAGCGGCGAAGGCTTTTCGCAAATGAAGTTCACAGCTTCAGCAATGTCTGATCGTGCTGCGTTCCTAAATTGGGTGCAGAAAGTGAAGGCGAGCCCTGATCGTATTGAAGATTGGGAGCAATACAGCTCACTCGCAGCGCCAAGTATCGCAGAGCCAGTCACTTTGTTCTCTAGCGTTCCTCCGTTCTTGTTCACCGACGTTGTGACTCAGCATCCTGGTTCAATGAACTGTTTGCCTGAAAACCAAGGATAATCGTAATGTTTGGAAGATTAACTCTTGATTCAGTTCCATTCCACGAACCTATTATTGTCATCACCCTAGCGGTTGTGGCGCTGGTTGGTTTAGCCGTAGTTTACGCGGTGACCAAAGCCGGAAAGTGGCAATATTTGTGGAATGAATGGTTTACTTCAGTAGACCATAAAAAACTTGGCTTCATGTACATCGCAGTAGCGATGGTGATGCTTGTTCGTGGTTTTGCTGACGCAGTCATGATGCGTAGTCAGCAACTCCTTTCTTCTGCGGGTGAAGCAGGTTACTTACCACCGCATCACTACGATCAAATTTTTACTGCCCATGGCGTGATCATGATCTTCTTCGTAGCGATGCCATTGGTCATTGGTCTGATGAACATCATCGTGCCATTGCAGATTGGTGCGCGTGACGTAGCTTTCCCGTATCTGAATAACTTGAGCTTCTGGCTGTTTGTTGTAGGTGTCATCCTAACAAACATGTCTCTCGGCTTAGGTGAATTTGGTCGTACCGGCTGGTTGGCGTATCCGCCGCTTTCAGGTATTGAGGCTAGCCCAGGAGTCGGGGTCGACTATTGGATTTGGGCGCTGCAGATATCAGGTGTTGGTACGACGTTAACAGGCGTGAACTTCTTCGCGACCATTTTGCGTATGCGTACACCGTCTATGCCAATGATGAAGATGCCAGTTTTCACTTGGGCGTCTCTGTGTGCAAACATTTTGATCATCATTTCATTCCCAATCCTAACGGTGACTATCGCTCTGCTTACGCTGGATAGATACCTAGGCATGCACTTCTTTACCAATGATCTTGGCGGCAACGTAATGATGTACGTCAACCTGATTTGGGCTTGGGGTCACCCAGAAGTGTACATCTTGATCTTGCCAATTTTTGGTGTGTTCTCAGAAGTCACCGCAACCTTCTCACGTAAAAAGTTGTTCGGTTACACATCGCTAGTTTGGGCTACCGTAGTTATCACGATTCTTGCCTTTGTCGTTTGGCTACACCACTTCTTTACGATGGGGTCTGGCGCGAACGTAAATGCCTTCTTCGGTATTGCCACGATGATCATTTCTATCCCAACAGGGGTGAAGATCTTCAACTGGCTATTCACGATGTACAAAGGCCGCATCCGCTTTACGACGCCAATGATGTGGACGGTGGGCTTCCTTATCACCTTTACTGTTGGTGGTATGACGGGCGTACTAATGGCTGTTCCGGGCGCAGATTTCGTTCTGCATAACTCAGTATTCCTTATCGCTCACTTCCACAATGTTATCATCGGTGGTGTGGTGTTTGGATGTTTCGCTGCGATCACTTACTGGTTCCCGAAAGCGACCGGTTTCACCATGAATGAAACTTGGGGCAAACGCGCGTTCTATCTTTGGATTATTGGTTTCTTAATGGCGTTCTTACCGCTTTACGCGCTGGGCTTCATGGGGATGACTCGTCGTTTAAGCCAAGACATCAACCCAGAATACTTCCCACTGTTGTCGATTGCCGCAGCAGGTACGGTTGTGATTGCGCTGGGCGTATTGTCTCAGTTCATCCAAATTTACGTGAGTATCCGTGACCGCGAGCAAAATCGTGATCTAACTGGTGACCCGTGGGGTGGTCGTACTCTTGAGTGGGCAACATCGTCTCCACCGCCGTTCTACAACTTTGCGCACCTACCAAAAGGTGATGTGCTGGATGCCTTCTGGTACCAGAAACAAAGTGGCGAGTTCGATCCAACTAAAGAAGTGGAATACGAACGTATTCATATGCCAAAAAACACGGCAACAGGCATCTACGTGTCGGCTTGGTCGCTCCTATTTGGCTTCGGCATGATTTGGTACATCTGGTGGCTAGCGGCGGCAAGTTTGGTCGGTATTATCGTGACGTGTATTCAGCATAGCTATAACGATGATGTGGATTACTACGTGGAAGTTGAAGAGATCAAAGCAATTGAGGCTGAACGTCGAGCTCAGCTTGAAGAAGCGAAGAAAAACTCAGTGAAAGACAGCGAAAGTAAAGATGATCTGGAGGTGACGTATGCAAACTAATATCGCAGCACATCACGACCATGATCACCACCATGACACGAATGGCAACAAGCTATTTGGCTTCTGGGTTTACCTGATGAGTGACTGTGTATTGTTTGCGACCTTGTTCGCGACTTACGCTGTGCTGTCGAGCAATTCAATTGCGGGCCCAACAGGTAAAGACATTTTCGAACTCCCATTCGTGTTTGTCGAAACCATGCTGCTGCTGTTTAGCAGTATCACATTTGGTTTTGGCATTATCGCGATGAAGCGCAACAACGTTGCTGGTCTCAAACGCTGGATGTTAGTCACGTTCGCGCTTGGTCTTGGCTTTATCTGTATGGAGGTCTATGAGTTCCATCACCTGATTGAAGAAGGCTATGGGCCACAAACAAGTGCATTCCTGTCGGCATTCTTTACGTTGGTTGGTACGCACGGCCTGCACGTAACCTTTGGTCTGATTTGGTTAGCGGTAGCGTATCATCAACTGTCGACGAAAGGTCTGAACGACAATATGGCAATGCGCTTTAACTGCTTAAGCCTATTCTGGCACTTTCTAGATATCGTTTGGATTTGTGTCTTTACCATCGTTTACTTACTGGGGGTAATGTAATGGATCAACATGTAGAAACCAGTTCGTCAGATTACGTGAAAGGCTTTATTGCCTCACTGATTCTGACGGTAATTCCGTTCTACTTTGTTTGGACGAAATCATTACCAGATACAACGACCTATGCGATTCTATTTGGATGTGCATTAGTGCAGATATTTGTTCACTTTAAATACTTCTTGCACATGGAAACAAAAACATCCGACGGACGTTGGAACCTTGTATCACTGATGTTTACCGCCATTGTTGTACTTATCCTTATCGCTGGCTCGGTATGGATCATCTACAACATGAACGTCAACATGAAGTTGTAGGTCAAGGTATGCTGAAAAGTTATTTGTCTATCACTAAACCGGGCATTATTTTCGGCAACCTGATTTCTGTTGCGGCGGGGTTCTTCCTCGCCGCAAAAACAGAACCAGCCAGTCTAATGCTGTTCGTTACGACGTTAGTTGGTGTTGGGTTAGTCATCGCTTCAGGTTGTGTGGTGAATAATATTTTCGATCGTGATATCGACCAGAAGATGGCACGTACACGAAATCGTGAAACAGTGAAAGGCAACATCAATATCGATATTGCGTTTGTTTATGCACTTGCTTTATTGCTGGTAGGAACCGCACTGTTATTTATCCGAGTGAACCCACTATCCGCTGTCGTCGTGTTGCTTGGCTACGTGTATTACGTGTTCTTTTACACGATGTGGTACAAACGTAACTCGGTGTATGGAACCTTAGTGGGAAGTATCTCAGGCGCAGTTCCGCCATTGGTGGGTTACTTAGCGGTAACAAACTTCATTAGCTTGGAAGCGATTTTACTCTTTACCATGTTCTGTCTCTGGCAAATGCCGCACTCGTATGCCATTGCCATGTTCCGCATGCAAGACTACCGAGAAGCCGGGATTCCCGTATTGCCACTTAAAGAAGGCATTCATAAAGCGCATCGACACATGAAAGCGTATGTCGTAGCGTTTGGAGCAGTATCGTTGGGGTTATTTTTACTAGGTGAAGCAGGGTATGAATACTTAGCAGTTGCAGCGGTTGTTTGCTTTATGTGGACGAAAGTGACCTTTCGCAGCATTGATGACAACAACTACATCGCTTGGTCAAAGTCGGTGTTTAAAGTCTCACTGCTAGTGGTGATGGGGATTAGTGGTGTGCTTGGCGTCGAGTTGATTCCTCTAGCTCTGTAACAACCAAACCTAAGCGTTTGCTAAGCGCCAATATCTTTTGCTGCTGAATGCATGAATGACCTTACCTAGAAGTAAGGTCATTTAACTTTCTATTGTCCTTTATTTTCCCTGTTTTTCCTGTTCCTCCTCTAGCTTCACTATCACGTATTCATATCTAAAAGCAAAAACAACCAGTGTGTAAAACATAGTAGATCGCGCGTTTCCGCTGACTCGTAATAATGTCAAGAGATAGCGACGATTAAGCTAAAAAGTATAAACAGCGCAATAACTCTACTTACCATATGAGAATTCAATATCGATAGTTTGTAATGTAAACATTTGGGGGGAGTGCTAGTTCCCATAGCAGCATACAAACTAACAATGTGAATGTTTGAGTTGAATCACCAGCTAGCGAAATACAAAAGTTTTACGACTGAAAGTAGGTGAGGAAGCATCTTAGCTCCAGTGAAATGAACACGATTAAGAATCATCTTTTTACATAATCTAAAAACTCACTAAACATTAACCCAGATTAAAGTTTTGTCGTCTCCGAGGCATTAAGGTGCGCCTGTAGTTTGCAGGTCTCAAGGATTCAGAGAAGGAACAGCCATACATCGTGTATCGCTGTTCCTTTTTCGTTCTTGTTTACTTGCGAAAAGATAAAACATAAAGACAACTTTAAGAGGACTGGTTTTGAGCATTTTGTTTTCCGAAGCCCGCATTGGCAACATGACCCTAAAGAACCGTTTTGTGAGAAGCGCAACGTGGGAGAACATGGCGACCGAAGATGGTCACATGACGGCAAAGCTTTACGATATTTACGAAACGCTTGCGAAAGGGGAGGTTGGGCTTATTGTCACGGGTTATGCCAATATCGTTGAAGAAGAGAAACCCAACGCAGGTATGATGGGGATCTACAACGACTCTTTTATTGAAGAATACAAAAAGCTAACAGAGC
This sequence comes from Vibrio sp. YT-17, assembly GCF_033337375.1. Taxonomy (NCBI): domain Bacteria; kingdom Pseudomonadati; phylum Pseudomonadota; class Gammaproteobacteria; order Vibrionales; family Vibrionaceae; genus Vibrio; species Vibrio sp. YT-17. Next base: position 133,047 of record NZ_JAWOQP010000007.1, on the reverse strand, counting down.
TAGTACATCAACAAGATTCTAAAATCGTGATGCAAATTGCTTACGGTGGCACCAAAACCACCCATAACGTCGGTGAGCGTGTCATCTTCGCTCCGAGTGACGTGCCTGAGCGTGGTACAAATACGCAAGGCAAAGCGATGACAAAGGACGAAATCGACTACATCGTAAAGGCATTCGCATTGGCGAGCAAACGTGCTCAAGACGCTGGTTTTGACGGCGTAGAGATTCATGCGGCGCACACTTATTTAATTAACCAGTTTTTAAGCCCGTACTATAATCGTCGCGAAGACGAATATGGTGATGGCTTAGAAAATCGCATGCGCTTTCTTTTAGAAATTTATTCTGAAACCAGAAAGCTGGTTGGAAGCGAATTTCCCATCCTCGTTAAACTGACGGCAACTGAGTTCTTTGACGGCGGTTTAACGTTCGATGAAACTCGCGTCGTCTGTAAGAAACTTGAAGAAGTAGGCGTTGATGCGATCATCGTATCTGGCAATGTTCACGGCAAAGCAAACGAACTTGTTGGTCAAACGTTCGATGGTTACATACTACAAGAAGAAGGTTACTTTCACGAATATGGTCACGTGATCAGTCAGGACGTTAGCATACCGGTGATTACTGTCGGCGGGCTGAGCGACATTGATGCGATTGAGAAAATTGCAGAAAACACAGATATCCAATTTTTTGCTGTGTCACGCCCTTTATTGGCTGAGCCACAGTTGATCAAACGTTGGAAAGAAGGCAATCGCGCACCAGTAGATTGTGAACGTTGCTCAAAGTGTCGTACCAAGCGTGGTAACTTTTGCGTGGTGTATAAGAACCGAAATCGTCGCAAAAAATAGAACGAAGCGAATACACAAATACAAATTAGCCTCCACTCTGAATATGGAGGCTTTCAATTATCCGCATGTTAATCGAACCATTATTTATCTTCTTTTTGATAGTTTAAATAATGCACACAAAGATCGTGAAATGCTTTAGCTTGAGGCGAGATCGTGCGATCGGTTAACGTAAATATACCAATTTGCCTTTCAAGTGGTGGATCGATAAGCGGAATCCAAACCAAGCGTGTTTCATTGGTTGGGAAAGCAAGCTTCGGTAGGGTCGTGACACCAATCCCAAGTTCTAAGACAGAAAACAGCGAAGTAATATTTTCGACCGAATAGAGCGCTTGCTGACTCAGAGCTCTTGCTGGGGTTGGATCGAGAAGTGTACAAGTGCCGTTACGGATAAAGGGTTGTTCCAACAAAGTTTGCCACTCGATTCCTTCTGGATGACTCGCAATAGGGTTGTCCTTTAAACACACCACGCCTATTGGATCGGCTAACAGCGGCGTAAAGTCAATGCCGCCCTCATCGAGGTGAGAGGGGTTACCGAGCGCTAAGTCGACCTCACCGGAGAGTAGGCGAGCCTCGACGCCAGCGGCATTATCGTCTATCAAGCTTACTTCTACATTTGGATACTGTTCGCAAAAGGCGCCCAACACGCTAGGAATGAGCTTCGCTGCAACAGAAGGAACGCTAGCAATTCGCACTCTCCCTTGCTGTCCGGCAGCGGCTGCTTTGAGATCGTTGTCTAGTGCACTGTAGATATTGAGAAACTGAACCACTTTGGGAAGACAAATTTCACCAAACGGGGTCAATTTGGTTTTGTTTCCGGGTTCAAACAGCGTTTGCCCTAGAATTTTTTCAAGCTCTTTTATCGATGTTGACAGTGCCGCCTGAGAACGATTTGCACGATGTGAAGCGGCTCGAAAGCCTCCTTCCTCGACTACCATCACAAAATGCATTAATTGTTGAAGCTTAATACTCATCCCTAATGCCTCCTAATCCCTTTATTTACGTTATTTTAAACAGGGTGATAAGTTTAATTTATCAAATGTCAAAAATTTACCGTTAGATTTATCGCCTGTCAATGTGCATCATTTAACCATATTGAAACAAAGCTGTTACAAAGGTTGAAAGGCACGTGAATACTCCTACTAAAAAACACCCAGTTAAAACCAGTCTATTTGCTTCTAAAGCGCCGCTTGAATGGGCGATAGTCAACAACGGAACCCTGTATACGGCTCAAATTCCTATTGATGACACAGGCGCGGTTGTGGAAGGCGGTATCGAAGCACAAACACGTCAAACCTTTAACAATCTCATTCACACCCTGGAGTGTGCAGGGGAGTCTTTGGACTCGGTGTTGCAGGTCCTGATTTATGTGACTGACAGAGAATACTTAAAGACCGTTAACCAAGTGTACGCGGAATATTTTGAAGCACCGTACCCAAATCGCGCCGCCATGGTGGTTGCAGGGTTAGCGCGAGAAGAGATGTTGGTGGAGTTTGTCGTCTATGCGTCGGCAAGCCAACCAGAATAAATCCAATAAGAACAATTAGAGATCAGTGAGTGGGTGGCTTGCCATCACAAATCGGAAGAACAAGGAAAGAACCATGACTTTTATTAACAATGTTCAAGCAGAAAAATCCCTCTATATAGCGGGTGAGTGGCAATCGGGCATGGACACCATCGCCAATATTAACCCTTCTGATATCAGCGAAAACATTGGCGATTTCGCACAAGCGAGTGTGTCGCAAGTAGAGCAAGCGATTCAAGCGGCTAAATCAGCGCAGCCAGAGTGGGAAAAAACACCAATCGAGCGCAAGCAAGCAGTGCTACAAGCGATTGGTGATGAGCTCATTGCACGATGTGACGAATTGGGCACCTTACTTTCGCGTGAAGAAGGTAAGCCATTTGCTGAAGGTCGAGGTGAGATATACCGTGCTGGTCAATTCTTCCAATACTTTGCTGCTGAGGTTCTGCGTCAAATTGGCGATAACGCTGCTTCCGTCCGTCCAGGTGTCTCCGTTGAAGTTACTCGTGAAGCCGTCGGCGTTATCGCCATTATCTCTCCTTGGAACTTTCCAACAGCAACAGCGGCTTGGAAAATCGCGCCAGCACTTGCGTTTGGCAACAGCGTCGTCTGGAAGCCTGCCAACCTAACCCCAGCAAGTGCCGTTGCGCTGACAGAGATTATCCATCGCCAAGGTTTACCTGCCGGCACGTTTAACCTCGTTTTGGGTAGCGGTTCGCAAGTCGGTAATACCCTTATCAATTCGAAGGATGTGAACGGCGTGAGCTTCACTGGTTCTGTGGACACAGGCCGTAAAGTTGCAGCGGCAACGGCACCAAATTTTGTGCGTTGTCAGCTAGAGATGGGTAGCAAAAATGCGCTCGTAGTGGCAGATGATGCAGACATTCAAATTGCCGTTGAAGCGACAATCGCAGGCTCATTCTCGGGTGCAGGTCAAAAGTGCACCGCGTCTTCTCGTCTTGTGGTTATGGACGGAATTCACGACGCGTATGTTGAAGCGCTAATCCAACGCATGAGCGAACTTAAAGTGGGTCACGCACTGGAAGAGGGCGTGTTCATGGGCCCTGTGGTTGATGGTAACCAGCTGAATGCGAACTTTGAGTGGATCGAAAACGCACGCCAAGCAGGCGCGGAGCTGGCTTTCGGTGGTGAGCGTCTGAGCCTAGAGCATGACGGTTACTACATGTCACCAACTCTGTTTTTAAATACACAGAATGGCTGGGAAGTGAACCAAGAAGAAGTCTTTGCGCCAATGGCGAGCGTGATTCGCGTTTCTGATCTGGATGAGGCGATTGCGGTCGCGAACGATACGCGCTTTGGCCTGACAGGCGGCATTATCACGCAAAGTCTGCGCAATAGCGCGATCTTCAAACAGCAAGTCCAAACGGGCTGCGTCATGGTTAACTTGCCAACTGCGGGTACAGATTATCACGTCCCATTTGGTGGCCGTAAAGAATCTAGCTTTGGCCCTCGTGAGCAAGGGCAGTACGCCAAAGAGTTCTACACCGTGGTGAAAACCGCTTATCAGCGCCCTTACTAAGAACAGCAGGGTAGCTGATGGTGTCAGTTACCCGCACTGAAAGGCTAAGAAATTGTTTAAGGAGTGGTTATGTACCAACAACGGATTGTGATTGACGGATTGCAGTACTGCAATTGGGATCGAGAGTATTTCCAAACGCTTAAGGCGAGTGGCATTACCGCCGTTCATGCCACCATCGTCTACCACGAAACTGCGCGCGAAACCTTAACGCGTTTTGCTGAATGGAACTTGCGCTTCGAGCAAAATGCGGACCTCATCATGCCTATTTATTCAATGGCAGATGTAGAAAAAGCCAAAGCAGAAGGCAAAGTCGGCATCTTCTTCGGCGCGCAAAATTGCTCACCTATCGATGATGAAATTGGTCTGATTGAAGTGATGCGCCGCCAAGGTCTGCTGATCATGCAACTGACCTACAACAACCAAAGCTTACTGGCGACAGGTTGTTACGAACAAAACGATTCCGGCGTAACTCGCTTTGGTAAGCAAGCGATTGAAGAGATGAACCGAGTCGGGATGATCATTGATATGTCCCACAGTGCAGAGCGTTCGACGTTGGAAGCCATCGATCTTTCTTCGCGTCCAATTTGTATCAGCCATGCTAACCCGACGTTTGCGCATGACGCACTGCGCAACAAGTCTAACACCGTGATCAAAGCACTGACGGAGCGCGGTGGTTTGATTGGATTCAGTTTATATCCGTTCCATTTGCCAAATGGCAGCCAGTGCACGTTGGATGATTTCTGCCAGATGGTTGCGAAAACCGCAGACATGTTTGGCGTCGACCATTTAGGCATCGGTAGTGATCTGTGCTTAAACCAACCGCAACAAGTATTGGAATGGATGCGCAACGGGCGTTGGTCAAAAGCGATGGATTACGGCGAAGGTTCAGCAAGTAACTCGGGATGGCCAGATGCGCTGCCATGGTTCTGCGGCAGCGCAGGGATGGAGAACATCTACAACGGATTAATGGGTCACGGATTCAGTGAATCTGAGGCTGGAAAAATATTGGGTGAAAACTGGTTCAACTTCCTTAAAGAAGGATTAGAGCCTTTTTCATAGCATTCCCCAAAGTAGGAACCGCCTGCCCACATAATAACAATACGGCAGGCGTAAAACTCACATTTGTAGCCAGTCTTTGGCTGCTGCAAAGAACCTCTGGAGCCAGAGTATGTCTGATTTAACCAATAGCATGAAAGCTTCCACGATGAGCGTGTCATCGGGCAAGTCGAAAGCAAAACACAACACATCAACAACAGAAAACACGACGGACAAATTAGGACTGAATAACCCGGCCTTTTGGTATAGCGGTGGTTTCATCGCGTTGTTCGTTGCTATTGCACTTTATGACGGCGAGCTGTTATCTACGATCGTTAACGCTGGCTTTGGCTGGGCAGTTCAGGTATTTGGTCCATACTGGCAGTTACTGCTGCTTCTCACTTTTCTTATTGGTCTTGGCTTGGCTGCAGGGCGAACAGGCAAGGTGATGTTGGGCGGGATTGCAAAACCAGAAATGGACTCTTTCCGCTGGATGGCGATTATTTTCTGTACCTTATTGGCTGGTGGTGGTGTTTTCTGGGCCGCGGCTGAGCCTATCGCACACTATGTTAGCCCACCCCCTTTGTACGGCGCGCAAGATAACCCGCAGCAAGGTGCGGTGAATGCGTTGTCACAATCCTTTATGCACTGGGGCTTTCTAGCTTGGGCGATTGTAGGTAGCTTAACTTCCATCGTGGTGATGCACCTACATTACGACAAAGGTTTACCACTAAAACCACGTATTTTGCTTTACCCAGTCTTGGGCGAACGAGCACTTAAAGGCCAACTCGGTGCATTGATTGACGCGTGCTGCATTATCGCGGTAGCCGCGGGCACCATCGGGCCCATTGGGTTTCTAGGCTTGCAGGTTAGCTACGCGTTAAATGCGCTGTTTGATATTCCTGATGGCTTTACCACTCAGCTTATCATCATCTTGTTTGCGATTGCGCTTTACACCTTGTCAGCACTCAGTGGATTAAGCCGAGGCATGCAACTGCTTAGTCGTTACAACGTGATTCTGGCAATGGCATTGATGGTTTACATCCTGTTTTTTGGCCCTACGAATTTTATCTTTAACGGATACATTCAAGGTGTAGGGAGCATGCTGGATAACTTTATCCCAATGGCGACCTACCGTGGTGATGAAGGTTGGCTAAGCTGGTGGACAGTATTTTTCTGGGGCTGGTTCCTTGGTTATGGTCCGATGATGGCAATTTTTATTGCGCGTATTTCCCGTGGTCGAACTATCCGACAAGTCATTTCCACCATCAGTATTGTGGCTCCGTTAACCACCTGTTTTTGGTTCACGATTGTGGGCGGCTCAGGTCTTGCGTTTGAAATTGCTGAACCGGGTAGCGTGAGTGCGGCGTTCGAAGGCTTTAACCTGCCAGGTGCTTTGCTTGCGGTGACTCAGCAACTACCAATGCCAATGCTGACTTCAATTCTATTTCTGATTTTAACCACGATCTTCATCGTCACGACGGGCGACTCAATGACCTACACAATCAGTGTCGTGATCAGTGGTGAAACGGAGCCGAATGCGATCATCCGTACCTTTTGGGGCGTAATGATGGGTGTGACGGCACTAATCCTGATTTCTCTTGGCTCTGGTGGCATCTCTGCACTGCAATCTTTCATTGTGATTACCGCGGTTCCGGTTTCGTTGATTCTGTTACCGTCACTTTGGAATGCGCCGCAAATCGCAATCAAAATGGCGAAAGAGCAAGGGCTATAACAATTATCTAATTCAAACAACGTGGAGCTTGTGCGGGTGTTTTCCTCCTGCATCCGCACAAACCCTAGTATTCTTACAATAACAAATAGGTGGTGAGCAAAATGGATGCACATCGTTCTACTTATACGGAAGCAACTATGCGCGATGCAGCGATTGTCATGGCAGCCGAAAGGCTTGGCGCAATGCACCAAAACCGAATCAGCTTTGTTCGCAGTCTGATTCGTAATATGGCAAGCCAAAACTGGCAAGTAACCAAGCATGAGTGGCAGCTTTGTCCTCGTGGTTATGGTCATGTGATTTACAAATTGACCACGCCAGAGCACGTTTATCATTTGGTGGTATTCTGTGATGAAATTGCCGACGACGAGCGTAATGATCGCGTAATTGCTGAAAAGTGGGACGTCACATTTGCACTGGTTCAAGGCGATGTTGATGTTACTTTGTTGGAAAGATTGCGAGAAAATGTACCGCTGCAAGAAGCGGGACGTAATCCAAACAACGTACTTGTTCTTGCTCGCGCAAACAAAAGTGTGCGCGTGTTTGAGCACATTGTTAGCGCGCTTTCTCAAGGCGAGCAGCCTGAGCCGAAAGAGTTAGCTGAAGTGGGTTATATCCTGCGTACCACAGCTGTTTATGGTAACGGAAAGTTTGGTATCGCCGATTTCAAACTGTTAGAGAACAACTCAGATTTCAGCCAGTCTTTTAGTGCGCAAATGTGTGCCGTATATATGTTGCGTGAATTCAGCCTAGATTGGGTGCACTATCTGGCACTTCAGCAAGGTGGCGACAACGCGGTGGCTTTGCATCGTGGCTTGCAGCGCTACCTTGGTGTCGGCAATGCGACTGGCTTAGGCATGGCTCCATACTTGATTAATCACCCGTGCATCGTTGACCAATGGATGACCTCTCGCGAACGTGCGGTAGCGCGAGTCTTTGCGATGCCATGTGAAGCGTCGTTCCATGCTCCTTTGCAAGGATTGCTGCAAAAAGCACAGCGTCATTTAGAGCAAGTCATCACCATCAATGAACATCAAGACAGGCTCAATCATCAAGCGATAGCAGACATCAAACAACTGCTATCGGAGCTAACAACGTTAATGGCATTACATCCGAACTGGGCGAGTTTGGTCGAGCATAAGAAAACAATGAGTGTGGAAGCCCAAGAAATCCTCACCTCTTGCTTGATCGAACTCTACCCATCTTTAGTGGATGAATTTGCTAGCCAAATGAATACGGATGAAACGTTATCTATTCCGGGCGGGAAAAAGATCCAAGATTTACTGGAAGTGTTGCAAAGCAAGTACCGCTGGGCGATTGATGCGGATTACTCACTAGCCGAGAACAACTACTGGTTCTGGTATCGCTCACAAGATAAAGAAGAGCCAAGGCTTGGTGTTCGCGGGGAAGAGGCTGGAGAAGAAAAAGAACTGCCGCTTGATATCGGCAGACAAGTGAATCGCTTGTACCAGGCCTTGCTTGACTGTGATGTAGAAATGTCCGTAGCAGAGTTTCTATTGCAAAAACCGGCTTATCGTTCGATCACACGTCGCGTATGGACGCTAGGCAACCGTGCGATGGGGGATATTCAAATGAATGTGCTGCGTAAAGATGCGTTACCAATGCACTTACTGCGCTGTAAATTGGCGATCTTTGGCGCGACTAAGTTTGATCCGCGCTCGGATCGTTGGGTTCGAGTAACCTTCTTCCAGGGCGCGCCGCTGTTAGATGAAATTCACGATCCTAAACTGGCAGACACATGGATTTTCCCTAGCATGCCGCCGCGTGACGAAATTGTGCAAAGTGACAATCAAAAAATCAACGGAGGATTTGCATTATGATCGTCTCTCACAACGAATTGGTGGCCGCGGTTAATAAGGCATTTCTTGGCATGCGCCGTCACTGTGGTGAGGCGGATGTCATTGCGAACATGGTGGCGGACTTGCAAATGGTTGGCTTACATGGAGTTCGTCATTTTAATAACGCCAGTCTGTTTCTTGGGTTAGATTCAGACTGCGCCGTATCGGTGACCAACAGTACGCCGTCAAGCATAGAGGTAGAACTGCACAACGGGAGTGTAGCGTGTCATTTACCCGCGGTGTTGGATTTCGCGCTCGAGAAAATGATCAACCGTAAGTCGATTACCATTACGTTGAAACAGTGTCATAACCGTTGGCTAGGTTTTAGTGAGTTGTTGAAGCTCTCTGCAAAAGGCATTGCGTGCCGTGCACAATGGGTCAATGGCTCTAGTCCCAAGCGAACGCTTTATGTGTTAAACCGTGGACGAATCGCGCCAGAAGTCTTTTTCTCGGATCAGTTTGATGGGCATGATACGGATTTGCATAGTATGGTTATCGAGCTCTCCGTGAACGATTTCGATATCGAGAAAAGTGCACAAGGGTATACCACCCACATTGAAGGTGATGAGTTAAGCCGCACGCAACAAGCTTCTTGGCAAAATGGTATCTTTGTCGAAGACCAAGAATGGGAAACACTGAAACAAACCGCAACCGCGTTGCTGGTGGAGAACAGTGAGCGTTCTATGCTCGGTGCTGGCGGTGTGGTTTAAGCGATGAAAGGCGATGATTCCAAGTAGAAGTGATGAAGGCTGCTCTTTAGCGGCCTTTTTTGTGCGCGAAGTTTGATCACTTCTGAAGTTCAAAGACTATGATTACCGTTATCCGCAAGATGGAGCAACACAGGTAAGAAAAATGGATCTGCAAGAGAATAAAAGAAATGCCATTGCGTTTTACGAAACCGCCTATCGAGGTAATCCAAGAAAAGCGGTTGAAGACTATGTTGGCGATGAGTACATTCAGCACAATCCATTAGTTGGAAATGGCCCCGAGGCTTTTATCGAGTATTTTGAGCGGATACAAAATGAGTATCCCAATAAAGACATTACGTTTGTGCGAGCCATTGCTGAAGGGAACTTGGTGGCACTACACACTCACCAAACATGGCCTAATGATATTGAATACGTGACAATGGATTTCTTTCGTTTTGATCACAATGGGAAGATCGTCGAACATTGGGACGCTCTGCAAGAGATTCCTAAAGAAACATTGAATGGTCACACCATGTATTAACGAGTCGTTGACGAGTCTCCCATGCCGTTTATTCAAACGGTATGGGAGGTTAAATGATTTGTGGCACTTTAAGTATTAATCATCAAAGCGCTTTTTCGATTCTCACCGCGACGTCTTCAGATACCCAGCCTTTCCACAAGTCAGGGTAGGTATTAAAGAAGTAAAACATCGCTTCTTCACCGTCCGCGTAGTTATCTTCCATCCAGGCCAGCATTTCACTCATTTGCTCGTTGGTAAATCCGCGTTTCTGCAAGTACGCGAATGCTTGGGGTTCTTTGCTCGCAAACGCCTCAGTTGTTACTGTGCGAACTGGAGAAGGTGGGTACATTGTTACTTTTGGTGAAGCGCAATCAGGCTGAGTGGTACAGTTGCGATACTCTTCTAAATCTGTTCCGCTACCAAAATCCACTTTGACCATATCATACTTGCCCAATACGGGGGTCGGTGACCAGTAGTAACCAAACCAAGGCATTTTGCGATCATAGGCTTTGGCGATGGTGCCAGCTAATGCTGCGCCAGATCCTGGGTCAACCATCTCAAAGCCGTGCTCACTTAACCCTAATGCATTAAACAAGTGACCGGAGGTGATTTGGCATGTCCAACCAGCAGGGCAGCTATAAAACGCGAACTTGTCATCATCCTCTGGGTGTTCAAATAGTTTGGCGTGCTTGATGACGCCTTCTATTGTCGCGAGTTCTGGATACTGTTTTACCAGATAGGCGGGAACCCAAAACCCTTCTTCACCACCATTGACAAGCGATTCACTAGCGATGCGCAAGCGTTTATCCGCAATCCCTTTATCAAGTGCTTCTTTAATACCGTTTGTCCATAACTCTGGCGCAACGTCAGGCTGTCCCTTTTCAATCATAGAGGTGCCTGTAGGAACGCTATCACCAGGGATCAATTCCGCATCGCACTGGTAGCCTTCATTTAAGACAAATTGGTCGATGTGCGCCATTAAGCTGGCCGAATTCCAATTCATGTCTGCGATGGTTATTTTTCCGCATTCGTCCGCATTTGCATGAGTAGATAATGCTGATAGCAGCAGAACAGAGAGCATTGAAGGTGTCGTCTTCATGTGACTGAATTTCCTTGTCGTTGTCATTTACTTCAGTATATACATCGGTTTATAAAGATTCAGTGAACAAGTTTTTTTCAGTGACGTTAAGCATAAAAACGGCGATTTATGAAGCGTTTGGTGAGGCGTGTTGAAAGGGAGTTAATACAGCAAGAACACTCCTTCGTAGCCGCCAATCTCAATATGAGAAACATAGTCGCCGATGTTACCGTCTTGATCTACAGGTCGCATAGGCTCTGGAAGTGCGATAGTTATCTTCGGTGAGGAGAAGTAATCGATATTTTTGCCAAAGAAATCAGTCCGATACAGCACTCGGCCTTTGGTGAATTCGCGGGCTAACACCATCTCTGTAGGGCCATGCATCACTACCGCATCGTCTGAGTGATACGCAAAGTACGTATGGGTTGGTAACAAATCGATAGCGCCATTAGGCAAGTCAGGGTGAGCCACTTTGCTCATAGAAGCATCTCCAATCACCGTGTAATCGGCGGAATAGGGCGTGCTGGTGGACATCATTAGCGGAGTCGCCTGATATCCCTCTGGTATTTGATTGGCAGGCTCTCCCAAATCAACGGCAAGCAAGGAGCTAGGTTGATAAGCAATATTCTTTGGTACGCCTGCCTTCCAGAAGTTGTCACTTGTTGTGTTATTACTTCCATATAAGTAGCCATTGTTCCACTGATTAAAGTAAATGCGCTCAGGGTGATAGTTTAAGTAGAACACCGCTAGTGCAGAGTATTGGTCCTGTTTCCAGTTATCCTCAGTGTTGCCAAAGTATTGAACTCGACCATAACGCGTGGTCGCTTGATAAATCACTTTCTGACCCGCTTTGGCGAGTGCAGAGTTATCCCAAAATTTAGCCAAGCCAGCATAGCCACTAAAGCCGGTAGCAGGGAAAAGGTAGTGCTCGCGCAAGTACAAGGAGCCAGCGTTAACCAAGTGGTTTTGCCCATTACGACCGAATAAGTTTGCCGTACCTATGTTGAGGCCAATTAACGCATCTTCATCCAGCGTTGCCAGTTTATTCAAGAACGCCGAGAATTGCGCTTTGTAAGCATCGTCAGCAGCTTGGCTACCCGCCACCAAACCAAGTTCATCCACTGTGCCTCCGGAATATATGTAGAACTGATTTGCACCGAGTAACTTATTCGTATCGTCGTTGTACGCACCATTTAAACCTTGTTTCGCCCATTCAGCTTGGTAATAGTGGCGCATTGTATTGGTAAAAACGGGATTACCGAGATTGGTCAATGCCCAAGAAGAGGTTTGATTCCACATACGACCAAATGGAATAACCCGTGACTCCCAACGAAATCGGGCCGTTGCATTCTTATTCGAACGGTTTTTGTATTCATTCCAAGAAAGATAATTGTCTTGGTTTCGATCTGCAGATTTGTCGAAGCCACGAATTTTACGCCGGCGTTGAATGGTTTGACCTTCCGGTGTCTCCGTTGGTGCTCCTGAGATATTGACGGCAGGGAAGCTATTTTTGAGTTGAATGTTTTCGAGACGTGGGCGGTTTTCTATGTTGCCGTCATGCCAAGTAATTTTCGCAAAGTAAAGGCGGCCGCCGTCGCGTAAAAAGGTGGAGCCAAAGTACTGACCGCCACCATAAGTTTTTCCGCTACCATCATGCGTTGTAGCGCGAACCCAATCCGAAGGAACAGACCAGTTTACTGTTTGGTTTTTAGTCATGTTCTCAGTTTTGTCTTTTTTAATCGCGAAGCGTTTCCATTCTGTTACCCGACCAAACGAGTCGATAGCAGAAGGGTATTCAATCGTGAAGCTGCCGCCTTGAGCAAACTGAGAGAACGTAAAGGCTAAGCGGTCGAACTTCTCTGAGTGATAGACATAGAGGGCTCCACCATTATTCGCCTGGCCAAATACATCAGCATCCCATGGCGGTGGTTGATATAGCCAAAAGCCGGCGTGGTCAGCGCTGGCGGTATAGCCAACGATCATCGGTTTTCGATTGAGTAAGGTATTTTCACCATGGCTTGAGTCGACTTCAGCTAGGATAGTGTCTTCAGAAAAGTGGAGAAAGAAATCTTCGTAGTCAATTCCATTCAGTTCTGCTTGGTTACGTATATCGTTTTCCAGCCAACCTGAGTTAAGTTCCAGCTTTTGGTTGTACATGTAACCAAGCGCTTTTACACGCTCGTTATCACTCTTATCTTTGTAAGCTCCAAACACGATATCGGCATTATCCAACTCCCATTCAAGTGCAGTGGCAGCAGATATAGGCTTATCTTGAAGATCAATACCCTGTTCATGCAATCCAGGTAACACGATTGATGTTCTACTCCAAACGCTGGGTATAGAAAGTAAGCTCAGAGAAGCAAGTGCAATGAGAGAAAAACAATGCGACTTCAACATGGGGTTATCTCACTCATACTTAGATGACTCGAATTAAGGGCCAGAATACAAAGAGAAATTATAGTCCATTCACAAAGTCCTAATCAGGAACCCGCCGATAGAAGGCTTTACCGGAAATCGAGGGGGGAAGCCCGGCAAAAATGAGAAGGTCTGCGTCGGGTGTAGTACGTTCAAAGACTCAAAATTCCATCTACACAAGCACAAAAGTAACCAGAATTTTAACCTTGTTTCGATTGCCATCATATTGTTGGATTTTCATCAACAATTTCAGTTAAAACCAACTGATTAAACCAGTCATATTCTCTGTTGTATTGATTGCTTATCATACAAAAATTTAACGAAATTAATTTTTATACATTTTTATTGCATAAAAAATCCTTTTGAGTAATATAAATGCCAAGTGACAATTAATGCGGTATGTCAGCATGACTATTCAGGTAAGCGGAATCAATAAATCCTACGGTGAGACACAAGTGCTTCACGATGTCAGCTTTAAGTGTGAAAGCGGCGAAACACTGGTGTTACTCGGTCCGAGTGGTGCAGGGAAGAGCTCTCTACTACGTGTTCTTAACCTTCTTGAAGGAGCGGATAACGGCCAGTTAAACATCGCTAATGACGCATTCGACTTTTCAACTGAAATCAAAGAGAAGCAAGGTTTAGCGCTTCGTCGTAAAGTGGGCATGGTGTTCCAACAGTACAACCTATGGCCGCATATGACAGTGATGGAGAACCTGATTGAGGCTCCGGTAAAAGTCGCTGGCATGGATAAAGAAGAAGCGAAGAAGCAGGCAATGCAAATTCTTGCGACGCTGCATTTGGCAGACAAAGCGGATGCATGGCCGATGCAACTTTCTGGTGGTCAGCAACAACGTGTGGCGATTGCTCGTGCATTGATGATGAAACCGGAAGTCTTGCTTTTTGATGAACCGACCGCTGCGCTTGATCCGGAAATTACTAACCAAGTCGTTAAGATTATTAAAGATTTAAGCGAAACCGGAATTACACAAGTAGTTGTGACGCACGAAGTGGATTTCGCCAAGAAAATCGCTAGCCACGTACTGTATTTAGAAAAAGGACACATCGTTGAGCACGGCACAAATGATTCGTTTTCTAACCCGCAAACCGCCCAGTTTGCTGACTACTTAAATCACTAAATCACGTTTTTAAAGTTCAGTCTATTTAACAGATAAGCTCGGCTGTCATTGCGAGTGTCAGCCCACTAAGTACACACGGAGTATTGCAATGAAAAAGATTCTACTAGCTTCACTAATCGGCCTTTCTTCTGCAACTATGGCAGCAAACGCAGCAGCACAAGAAGAGATCAAATTCGCGATGGAAGCGACGTACGCACCGTTCGAATACATGGATGAAAACAACCAAATCCAAGGTTTTGATGTGGATCTGGCGAATGCACTATGTAAAGAAATCGAAGCAAAATGCACCTTCCACAACCAATCTTTTGACAGCCTGATCCCAGCATTAAAATTCAAGCGCTACGATGCGGCAATCTCTGCAATGGACATTACTGAGGCGCGTTTGGAGCAAGTGAATTTCACGAATGCATACTATGACAACTCAGCAGCGTTTGTTTCTATCAAAGAAAAAGTGGCCGATCAAAAAGCACTAGAAGGTAAGCGTGTTGGTGTTCAAAACGGTTCAACACACCAAAGCTACCTGATTGAGCAAATGCCTGGCGTAACAGCGGTTCCTTACTCAAGCTACCAAGACGCATTCATCGATATGAAGAATGGCCGTATTGATTCTGTATTCGGTGACACAGCAGTCGTAGCAGAATGGTTCAAGAAAGAAGACAACCTAGCTTACGTGGGTGAGCACATCACTAACCCTAAATACTTCGGTAACGGTTTCGGTATCGCAGTAAATAAAGGTAACGACGAGCTAGTGAACAAGCTGAACACAGCACTGAAAACAGTGAAAGCAAACGGCGAATACGACGTAATCTACAACAAATACTTCGGTAAGTAATATGGCACTAACGGGTTACTCTTTATCGCTTGTTCAAGCTAGTTGGATGACTGTCCAGCTAGCCTTCACAAGCCTCTTAGTCGGTTTGATTCTGGCAGTGGTATTCGCCAGTGGTGAAATGTCTCGCCGCGTTTTCGTTAAATGGCCAATGACGGCGTTTGTGACGATTGTACGTGGCTTGCCAGAAATCCTTGTCGTGTTGTTCATCTATTTTGGTTCGACACAGGTTCTGTTTTTAATCACCGGCGACTTTATTGAAGTTAGCCCGTTCTTGTCTGGCGTGGTGGCGTTGTCATTGATCTTCGCTTCCTACGCTTCTCAAACTCTACGTGGCGCATTAAAAGCCGTTGGAAGAGGGCAGAGAGAAGCAGCAAGTGCACTCGGCATCAGTCAAGCACACGCTTTCGTTCGCATTGTTTTACCACAAGCAGTAAGACACGCACTACCAGGTTTAACTAACCAATGGTTAGTTCTGCTGAAAGACACCGCGCTTGTATCACTGATCGGCGTGACGGATTTGTTGAAACAAGCGCAGCTAACATCTGCAGCGACGCATGAAGCGTTTACATGGTACGCAACCGCTGCGGTGATTTACCTAGGCATTACTTTGATTACACAACGTGCCGTCAAACTGATTGATAAGAAGTTCTCAATTCAAGGCATGAGCATGGGACAGGAGGCGACCGCATGAACGAACAACACGTTTGGCAAATGCTGGATGGCTTAGGCACTAGCCTCCAATTGACCGCCGCTTCCTTGGTTGTGGGCTGTCTTTTAGCTCTGATGATGACGCTGACTCTGATCCTACGTACTCCGGGTTTGCATTGGGTAAGTCGTGGCATCATCACCTTGTTCACAGGTACGCCTTTGCTGGTACAGATCTTCTTGGTGTACTACGGTCCGGGTCAGTTTGATGCCGTAAGAGAAAGTGTATTCTGGACATGGTTAAGCCAACCTTGGTTCTGTGCGATGTTAGCGCTAGCACTCAATACCGCTGCATACAGCACTCAGTTGTTCAAAGGAGCGTTTAACGCGATTCCTTCTGGTCAATGGCAAGCGTGTCGTGCATTAGGTATGAACAAAACCGCAACACTAAAAGTGCTGCTGCCATACGCTATTCGTCGTGCGGTTCCGGCTTACTCGAACGAAGTGATTTTGGTCTTCAAAGGTACGTCACTAGCAAGCACGATTACGATCATGGATCTGATGGGCTACGCGCAACGCATTAACGCACAAACCTACGACACGTTGACGGTATTTGGTATTGCAGGCGCATTTTATTTAACGGTAAATGGTGTGCTGACTCTCATTTTCCGTCAGGTAGAGAAGAAAGCATTGGCGTTCGAAGCCGCATAAACCTTCAATCAACACTCATCACTTAGTTTCACAGTGCCTCTGCAAATGACTCTCTTGCAGGGGCATTTTTTATATTCGTTATGGCAAATCCCTCAAGTTCCACCAAACTTAATTCAACGTAATTGCATTGGTGGCACCATGGAAAGAAGACACTTTTTAGCGCTGTGGACATTGTTGTTCGTACCCTCTTTAAAAGCGAAAACACCAATGCGGCCAACGCCAGCACAAACTGAAGGGCCATTTTATCCAGTAGTGAACATTCCTCTTCGTCAAAACTTGATTCTGCAAACAGAAGGTTTGGTCGGTGAAGCTATCGTGTTGCAAGGTAAAGTCGTAGATACATCGGGAAACCCTGTCTCGGGTATCAAAGTAGAAATCTGGCAATGCGATGGGCAGGGGATTTACGATCATCCTAAGCAGCCAAATAATGATAAGTTTGATGCTCACTTTGCAGGTTTTGGCGCGGTAGAAACTCAATCGGATGGTCGCTACTTATTCCAGACTTTGTACCCCGTGCCTTATGCCTCTCGTCCACCGCACATTCACGTTAAGTTGTGGCGGGATAACCAAGAGCTTCTGACCACTCAGTTGTACTTAAAAGGCAATACTGGTGATGAATGGTGGGGTGGCAAAGCCCGAGATTATCTACAGTTTGAAACCATACGAACCGACGGGCGATTAACTGGCCAATTTAACTTTGTGATTGGCTAGCTAATCCGGTTAAGCCATTAACTCAACCAATTGCGCCAAGCATTCTTTATCCAGTATCGGATGAGGCTCGACGCCCGTGACCAAAACGATATCCACGGAAGGTAGCGATGGCATATCGTCTAAGATCTTAAGATCCTCGCTAACGCTAATACTGCCCATCGCACCGATAGCCATGCCTGAACGTACAATTGCTCGTTGTGCAGAAGCCGTATTGCAACATGCCAGTAGTTGATAAGGAGTGCCACGTTTGGTTAATCCGTCTACTGCTGCCGCATGGTATTTACAGTCGGTTTGGAATAGGGCGAGAGGGAGAGGTTGGGCGTTCTCAATGTCAAAATCAGGATGAGCAATCCACACGCCTTTGTCGCTCGCTAGCCAATAACCTTCTTCACTATCCGGTGCTCTTGTCACAATAGCGGCGTCTAGCTTTCCTTCATCTAGTTTCTCTCTCAAGGTGATGCTTGGCTCACTGAAGACTTGAATTGAACATGTGGGCTCAGATTGCTGTAATACGCGGATGACTTTAGGCAAGATATTGTCGTTGTAATCCTCTGGGCAACCTAAGCGAAGAGGGCGCTTGTTTTCATAGCGCCTCACTTGTTTCAGTGCTTGATTGTGCAAGCTAACCAATTGCTCTGCGTGAGAGCGTAGTGCTAATCCCGCTTCACTTAAGACAAGATTGCGACCTTCTTTTTCAAACAAACTGACGCTGAGTTCGTCTTCTAGCTTACGCATTTGCGCACTGAATGCGGATTGGGTGCGATTGATCTGCTTGGCTGCACGAGTGAAACTTCCCGTTTCGACAAAAGCCAGAAAGCTGCGTAACGCATCGATATCCATATCTAAAACTCATCCATCGTTTTTGTTGAAGTGTTCCATCAAAACTATCCGTTAGTCCCCTTAAATACAATCAGATATTGTGAATGGGTACTCAAAACACAAACCGCATGGAGGCGTCATGAAACTGTTTATTGCTAACCAAAACTACTCAAGCTGGTCACTGCGCGCATGGCTGATCTTTTCTCAATTCAAACTGGATGTCGAAGTCACCAAGCTCAAATTATTCACGGAAGATTTTTATAAGACCTTGGAAGGTATTACACCAACCGTGAAAGTCCCTACCTTAGTGGATGATGACGCAACCGTGTGGGATTCATTAGCTATTTTGGAATACGTTAACGAGCAATACTTACAAGGCAAAGCATGGCCAAGTAAGTCTGCGGAACGGGCTAAAGCACGCGCCATCGCATCAGAAATGCATTCGGGTTTCTTTAACTTAAGAAGCGAACTCCCAATGAACATCCGCGCACGCAGAAAAGTCGATCTAACGGAGGGAGCACGTAAAGATATTGCTCGCATTGACGCTATTTGGGCAGAGCAAGCAGAACTGCATCCAAACGGTTGGCTATTTGGAGAATGGTCGATAGCGGATGCTATGTATGCACCTGTGGTATTGCGTTTCCAAACTTACGGTATCGAGTTATCCGAAGGTGCCAAAGCTTACCAACAGAAGGTGCTAGCAAGTGAATCTTTACAGCAATGGTTGGAAGAGGCGAGCCAAGAAACGGATATCGTAGAAGAGGACGAGGCAGGGGAAGAAGTATAAGCGCATCTTGCGATCGCCTGTAGCAAGGGAAAGCATGACAAAGCACGCTTTCCTCTTCTAGGATAGTTGTAGTTTCCGGTGCGTTTAAGCTAGGTGTTCAACAATCGCTCTGCCTACGCCGTGTGCGCTCGTTGGGTTTTGACCTGTGATGACACGATCATCCACAATTACAAACTCTTGCCATGGTTGCACTTTAGAGTAGCGCGCTGCGCTGCGTGCAAGAGATTCTTCCAATAGGAATGGGATATCGTTGATGGTGCCGAAGTCGATCTCTTCTTCGCGAGTGAAACCTGTTACTGATTTAGACGCAAGCAGCTTTTCGCCATTGCTAAGCGTGATAGGAAGAAGAGCGCCCGGACCATGACAAACTGCTGCCACAATACCGCCATCTTCATAGTGTTTTGCGGAAATCTTGGCAAAATCTTCGTTGCTCGCTAGGTCTGAAAGAAGACCAAAACCACCCGGATAGAAGATCGCATCGTAGTTGTCACCGTTGATTTGTGACACTGGAATCGTGTTGTTGATGCGGTTCTGGAAATCATCATCCGCCAAAATTTTCTCGTTCACTGCGTCGCCTTCGATGTCGGTTCCGTACAGTGGTGCTTGCCCGCCTTTGATAGAGGCAATGTCGTAATCGAAGCCTGCACCCAGCAGTTCGCTAAGGGCATGAGTGAGCTCTGGCGCGTAAGTTCCGTTTGCTTGGTCAGTTTCACCTAGGGTCGCATGGTTCGTCACAATGATGAGTACTTTCTTCATGATGGTTTCCTTTTTGGCTTACGTGTATTTGTTGAACACCTTCATACTAATTGCTAATCAAATAAGTGATAATACGATTAATTGGCAAAACATTATTGCTATATAGCAAAGGTAAGTATGGACAGTTTTGAAGGCATCAATGAGTTTGTTACGGTTGCTGAGAGCTTAGGGTTTTCTGCAGCGGCAAAACAGTTAGGTTGCAGTACCAGTCACGTCAGTCGCCAAGTCACAAGACTAGAAGAGCGATTAGGTGTCGCTTTGTTAGCACGTTCGACAAGAATGGTGAGTCTAACGGAAGCGGGGCAAGCGTATTATCAACAGTGTAAAGAGTTGGTGATTGGGCTTCAGCAAGCCAATGAGCAACTCACCACGCAGCAAACTCAATTGAGTGGTACGTTACGTGTGAGTGCCGCTGGTGCGTTTTCTGAAAACCATGTAGCGCCTGCCTTGATGGCGTTTGCCAAGCAACATCCTAATCTCACGGTAGAAATCAACTTCAACACCAGCATGGTCAACTTTATTGAAGATGGTTTCGATTTTGCCATTCGTTACGGTAGGTTGAGTGATTCAGGCTTGGTTGCGAGAAAGCTGGTGGATCGTCCCATGGCAGCGGCAGCCAGTCAGCGTTATCTCGATGAACATGGTTTGCCAACGCACCCCGAGCAACTCAAGCGTCATAGCTGCATTATTGCCAACAAAGACGTTTGGTTGTTTGAAAAAGATGGCAAGCCTTTAGATGGCGTAAAAGTGCAGGGCAGATGGAAGAGCAATAACGCACACACGGTCTTGCAAGCCTGTGCAGAAGGATTAGGTGTGGCGTACTTACCGAAGAGCAGTTTCAACGATGCTATTTCGTCTGGTCGTTTGGTGCCAATCCTAGAGCCCTATTGGGGAAGTGGCAACAGCAGCTGGATTGTTTATCAGAATCGTCACTTTCTACCACTACGAGCGCGATTGGCTATCGACTTCTTGCTTGATCATTTTGCCGATTGGCAGGAGTAATGAGGCTCTGCCAATCGGTTTGTTTATCCATTTGTTAGATCGTCAACATACTAACGTATCTACATGTTTTGATAGCTCGGTCCACCGCCACCTTCTGGTGCTTTCCACGTGATGTTTTGCGAAGGATCTTTGATGTCACAGGTTTTGCAATGCACGCAGTTGGCGGCATTTATCTGAAACTTCAACTTATTGTCCACTTCCACCACTTCGTAAACCCCAGCGGGGCAATAGCGCTGACTCGGTTCGTCATACATACCTAAATTCACATCAATTGGAATGTGAGGGTAAGTCAGAACAAGGTGACAAGGTTGATTCTCTTCGTGCTGTGTTCCCGACAAAAATACCGACGAAGGCTTATCAAAACTGATTTCACCATCTGGTTTTGGGTATGCAATTGGGTGGCACTCTTGTTTAGGTTTTAACTGCTCATGATCGTGCGAATAGTCCTTGATAGACCAAGGTAACGGCTTCTTAACCAGTGGTTGCCACAGGTTGTGTTCAAAAGTCGAAAGAGCACCGCCAAGTATGCTGCCCAACTTATGAATGTTCGCGCCAAAGTTACGCGTTTCGGCGAGTTCGTCATACAACCATGATGATTCAAACAACGACTGGTAGTCTGGCTCAGAAGCTCCAGTTTGTCGGGCCGTATGTACCGCTTCTGCTGCAATGATTCCGGATTTCATTGCTGTGTGGCTGCCTTTAATTTTTGCGACGTTCAAAGTCCCCGCATCACAACCAATCAATAAACCGCCAGGGAATTGCTGTCTCGGCAGAGAGGAAAGCCCACCTTTCGCAATGGCTCTTGCGCCGTAAGCGATGCGCTGAGCACCTTTCAAATGTGTTTCAATAGCAGGATGGTGCTTAAAGCGTTGAAATTCGTCAAACGGACTCAAGTAAGGATTGCTGTAATTCAAGTCGACAATAAGCCCGACGGCGATTTGGTTGTTCTCCATGTGATAGAGAAAACCGCCGCCTGTGGTATTTGTTTCACTCAAGGGCCAGCCAGCGGAGTGGATAACACTGCCAGATACATCCTTACTGTCAGTGGGTAACTCCCATATCTCTTTTAGGCCAAGCGCGTAGTGCTGTGGTTGCTTTCCTGCGTCTAGGTCGAACCTTTGAATAAGTTCTTTACCCAGATGTCCGCGACAACCTTCAGCAAAAAGGGTGTATTTTGCCCTTAGCTCGATACCTGGTTCAAAGTTAGGTTTGGCCTGGCCGTTCTTATCTAGTCCCATATCGCTCGTGTTAATGCTTGTCACGGCGCCAGTCTGATCATAATTGATGCTTGCAGCGGCAAAGCCCGGAAAAACTTCCACCCCAAGATTTTCTGCTTGGTTAGCGAGCCAACGGCAAAGGTTGGCAAGGCTAATTACGTAATTATTCTCGCCATTTATCATTGGACGCGGTGTAAGGAAGTGGGGAACGCGAATATGGTTTTGTTCAGTAGTAAGATAAAGGAAATCATCTCGTTGAACTGAGGCTGCTAGCGGGGCGTCCATTTCTTTCCAATTGGGGAAAAGCTCATCTAAGGCACTAGTTTCAAAAACAGCGCCAGATAAAATATGTGCGCCCACTTCTGAGCCTTTTTCTACAACGCAAATTGAAAGTGCGTCACCTTCACTGTCTTGGTTGAGTTGAGCTAGCCGACAAGCGGCGCTTAAGCCTGCAGGTCCGGCCCCCACGATCACGACATCAAACTCCATGCATTCTCGTTCCATCTTTATGCTTCCTTTCTATTATCGTCATCTGCGTGACAGGCTTTGGTTTCTATACAGAAAACTATAGCTCAGTTGACGTTAACGTGAAGTGGACTAAGCTCAAGTAATGGATCTGACGTGTTATATGAGGCATGACCATGGAAGACCGACCATTAGCAACACTTGTGCTCGCAGAGCATGACAACCAATCGTTGGCTGTAGGGACGCTGTGTGCAATTAAAGCGGCATTTGAGATTAAGGATGATGATAAATCGCTTCCTGTTTCTGTGTTGCTTATTGGTTATCAGTGCCAATCAGTTTTGGATGAGTTGAATTGTGTTCAAGGTGTTGCAGAAATTATCTGGGTTGATGCGAAGGGATATGAACATGGATTAGCGGAAAATATCGCACCTTTGATCTCACAAGTAGCCAAAAACTACTCACACATTCTTTCTCCTGCCAGTACATTTGGTAAGAATGTGATGCCTCGTGTGGCGGCGTTGCTTAATGTTGGTCAACTTTCTGACGTGATGACAATCGAGTCTATCGATACGGTGATTCGTCCAATTTATGCTGGAAATGCATTGGCGAGAGTCACGTCGAATGATCCCTATAAAGTGATGACCATAAGAAGTACGGCTTTTGATGCCGCAGAGCTATCTGACACGCCAGTTGTCCCTAAGCTTACTCAAGTCGACACGGTGATTATCAATAAACTTAGTGAGTTTGTTTCGCAACAAACGCCAGAAAGTGAGCGACCAGAATTGCCAGCGGCTAGAGTAGTAGTGTCGGGTGGTCGTGCATTCGGGAGTAAAGAGAAGTTTGTTTTAGTAGAACAATTGGCTGACAAGCTAGGTGGAGCGGTAGGGGCGTCACGAGCGGCGGTCGATGCGGGCTATGTGTCTAATGACCATCAAGTTGGGCAAACCGGCAAAATTGTTGCACCGGAGTTATACATTGCCGTCGGAATTTCTGGCGCGATCCAGCATTTGGCGGGAATGAAAGATTCCAAGGTGATTGTTGCAATTAATAGCGATCCGGATGCGCCTATTTTTGACATTGCTGATTATGGATTGGTCGGCGATTTGTTTGTGGTAATGCCTGAGCTGTTAGAGAAGCTGTAGATATAGTCTTGCTTCCTAAAACAAAAGGCTTCCGGACTGGAAGCCTTTATCATTTGATTTTTATAAGTTACTTTTCGCTCGGACGTTGCAGGTGCTCTGCAAGTACTTTCGTAAACCTTGCAGCTTCACCACCAGTACAAGCGCGATGATCAAACGTTACGGATAGCGGCATTGCTTTCACCGAAATTGCTTGACCATTTCTTATCACAACTCGGTCGAGTATTCGGCCCGCGCCTACAATAGCGACTTGTGGCGGTGTGACGACAGGTGTTGCGTAAATACCGGCAATCGCGCCGAAGTTGGAAAGCGTAATCGTCGCGTGCTGCAATTGCTCACGACCGATTTTTCTCTCTCTGATCCCTTCAACGGTTTGATCGAGCCAACGACGAACATCTTGTGGCTCGTATTCATCTGCGTGGCGCAAGACTGGTACGTACAATCCATGACGGCTATCTACTGCAATTCCTACATTGACCGTTGTGTGTACACAGCGTGTCATGGTTTCGGCATCAAACCAAGCGTTTAAAGCAGGCTCTTCTTGACACGCATGAACAATCGCTTGAACAAGGCGGATACTGATATCTTCGTTTGGCAGCCAATCTTCCAACAACGCTTCTTCCGTAATAGTTACGGCAGCAACATGTTCGTGCGATTCGGTCATAGACGATACCATGGTACGTCGAGCACCTTTCAAAACTTCGGTGCCTGGACGCTGTTTTCCGGCTTCGTCGTAAATATCGGCATCAACGATAAGTCCGTTCGGGCCACTACCTGACACGAGGTTAAGATCTACCCCAAGTTTTTGTGCCAACAAGCGAGCCGAAGGCAGGGCGGTAACGAGGTTACTTTCTGTCGTGTTGTGGTTGCCACCAATCCAGAAATCATCAACGTTAACATGATGCGCTTGGTGAGAAACGCTACCGACGACGGTTGCGGCGTCAGCAGTGACTTTTTTCTCTGCCGTTACTTCTCTCCCGGCACCTGTTTCATCAATCTCTAGCAGTAATGCACCAATATTGACGATTTCACCTTCCTCACCATGACGGCTGACCACACGGCCCGAGTAGGGGGCAGGGACGTCTACCGTCGCTTTTGCTGTCTCTACGGTTAAGATCACTTGATCTAATTTAACCATGTCTCCGACATTAACGTGCCATTTGACAATTTCTGACTCAGCGAGACCTTCACCGAGATCGGGTAAATTAAACGTCTTCATTTCCAATCCTCCACGAGTTCGCGCGCCGCGGTCACAATGTCTTCTTCCTGAACCATGAAATAATCTTCGTTACGGTAATAAGGCATAATGGTGTCCATTCCAGTTACTCGTTTAGGTGGGGCTTTAAGTAAGCACATGGCATGTTCAGCGGTTCGAGCTAATAGCTCAGAGCCCACACCACAAGTTTTACTCGCTTCATGAACAACGAGTAAACGTCCAGTTTTTTCTAGTGAGCTGAAAATCGTCGCGGTATCAATTGGCTTAATACTCGCCAAATCAATCACCTCGACTTCAATTCCCTGACTAGACAAGGTTTGTGCGGCCTGAAGTGACTCTACGACGCATGCGCCCCAAGTAACGAGCGTGATATCTCGCCCCTTACGCAAGGTGAAGCAGGTGTCGAGTGGGAGTGCTTCGCCGTTATCAACGACTTCAGATTTAACGGTGCGATATATGCGCTTCGGTTCGAAGAACATGACGGGATCATTGCTTCTAATTGCAGCGAGAAGTAAGCCGTATGCGCGTTGTGGAGAAGAAGGAATCACCACTTTAAATCCAGCAGTGTGAGCAAATAGCGCTTCCACGCTTTCTGAGTGGTGCTCCGGAGCGTGGATACCGCCGCCAAATGGCGCACGAAAAACCGCGGGACAAGTGAGCCGACCGCGAGTTCTGTTACGCATTCGAGCCGCGTGGCACATTAAGTGCTCCATCGCAGGAAAAACGAAACCTTGAAATTGAAATTCGGCGACAGGTCGTAATCCTTGCGTTGCCATACCGACCGCAACCCCGCCGATTAAGGCTTCAGCGAGTGGCGTATCGATGACTCGTTTAAGACCAAACTCTTGCTTGAGTCCAACAGTGGCACGAAATACACCACCATTATCGCCCACGTCTTCACCTAATACGACAACATTGGGGTCTTGTTGCATTTCGTGGTGCAGGGCAAGGTTTACTGCTTCAACCAACGTTAGCTCAGCCATGTCTGCCTCCCTGCATTCTCATTGCCTTGTTGATGAGCTCATCTCTTTGTGCATGAAGTTCTTGAGGTAGCGATTCATACAAATAATCGAAACCGGTTTCTGGTGCTTGTGGCGGTAAGCTCAGATAGCGTTCAACAGCTAACTCTACTTGCTCTTTACAGTAATCTAGCCATTGCTGTTCTTGTTCGTCGCTCCAAGCGCCTTGATTAAGGAGGTACGTTTTAAGACGTGCGATAGGTTCGTATTGCCATGCAGTTTGAACATCATCTTCTTTACGATAACGAGTCGCATCATCGGCCGTAGTGTGGTCACTCAGTCGGTAACTCACCGCTTCGATGAGTGTTGCACCTTTCCCTTTTCTTGCTCTCTCAAGGGCGGTTTTAGTTGCATCATAAACGGCGACGACATCGTTACCATCGACAGTAATACCCGGTATACCTGCACCTTGCGCTTTTTCTGATAAGAAATCGGCGGCACATTGGAGACTACGCGGAACTGAAATTGCCCACTGGTTATTGTTTACGACGAAAACAAGTGGAATATTCCAAGTACCTGCGCAGTTTATTGACTCAAGAAAGTCCCCTTTGGATGTACCACCATCGCCGCACATCACTAGCGCAGCTTCATGGTTACCTTGAATTTTTAGCGCGGAAGCCACCCCGACAGCATGCGTACATTGCGTCGCTATGGGTACACAGTAGGGAAGGTCTCGGCTAGGAACCGGACTGCCTTCAGGAGCAAAATCACTCCCGCGCTCATCGCCACCCCAGTATTGAAGGTTCTTTTCCATGCCAATGCCACGACACCACATCGCAGGCATATCGCGGTAGTAAGGAACAAACACATCATCGGCTTTAAGTGCTCTGCCGACCGCAATGCCTATGGCTTCCGCGCCTAAGTGTGAGGGATAGGTCCCTAGCTTACCGGTGCGTTGCAAGGCAACTGCTTTGTTGTCGTAAGTGCGAGTTAATACCATATCTCGGTAAAACCCGACCAATGTTTCAGTGTCAGCCCAGTTGGGTAGTTGGCCGACTAGGTCCCCACGATGGTCGATAAACCGATGCATGGGTAATGCCTGAACGTTCATCTCAAGCTCCTTTTGACGCTGCGGGTCTTTTGGACTGCAGCTGTTCATACAAAACCAGAGTTTGTATGGGTACTCAAACTCTGATATCAGCGCAAAGGCCATACCTAAGGTTGCGTGTGCTTTCGATAGCGGTAGGCATCTGTTCGTCCCTTAAACTATTTGTCGATAACATCGCTGCGACTATTTCACCGCAAGATACAGAGAAAGGCTTTTCTGTATCTAACCCTCTAACTAAATCGTGGTATAGCCAGATACAATAAGTGTAAACAAATTGTTAAATTATGCTTCATTTTGACTTTCGCTCAGTAGTAAAGTTTTGCTTACACCCTGATTTTGCAGAGTAATATGCTGCTATTTTGTTGGTGGTATTTTTAAACTCGAATTTAATTACTGGTTAATGAAACATATTTGCAACAAAATTTGGCTGTAAAATTTGACAAAGTGAGTCATTATTAATGAATCAACTCAAACAGTTGCTATATGATGAATTGCAAATTTTTGTTGTGCTCGAAGCCTCGACCTTATGAGAATGCATAACTTCTTCCCAACTGAGTGGAATCAAGGTAGGGTGACGGCATTACAAATGTATACCCTCGGCAGTCCTTGAGCTTATCCAAAGTAGGTGGTGCTCAAGCGGAAGTGATTATGGAGAAGTTATGTACCACGCTCATGTTTATTTTCCCCTAAGAGAACAAGATAAAGCGCAAGCCTTGAACGATATCATCCGTCAAGAGCGTCAAGATGTGCTGCGTGTGTTTCCATTAGTTGGAAGGTTAGTTGGCCCACACAAGATGCCGATGTTTGAAATTCACCTAGAATCATTGAGTGAAGAGTTCTTGGCGTGGCTTGATACGATTCGAGGCGATTTTTCTGTGCTTATTCACCCAGTAAGCGAAGAAGAGTTGCTCGATCACACAGAACGCGCGATTTGGTTGGGCAGAGAGATTGGTGTATTTGAAGAAAAGTTAGAGAAATAGTTGCTCCTCTCGCCCATGCATGACCGCTTTGAATCCTTCTCTTCTCATTGCGGTCGCAGCTTCTGCTTAACGCCTCATCTTCATTGATGGGTGCGGAATCCCTATCTTACGCTTTGCTGTAGCTATTTTTGTGCTAAACCTAAAAGTAGGCTTTCGAACTTCACGCACAAAGCGTGAAAATATCGCTGTTTAGCATGCCATTAAATGAATTTTGGTGGTAATAAAATATTAAGTCTTTGATAAATCAAATAGGTATAGCAGGGAAGTGCAGTTTACGACCCCAACGCCATTGGCAGTGGCGCCGATAATTTCTGAGGGGGAAGGGTATGTTTTCGATACTCTTGGTTATACTTGCACTCTATATATTTTGGCTGTTGTTTCGCAACGAGCCTGCGTTTGCCGGGCGTACCGCTCAAAAAAAACGTGACTGGGTTGGGCCTACCGCCAACAAAGAAGAATGGCGAGGGTTTTGTACAGACGTATTTCAGCCGTTCAGTTCTCAAACGACTTTCTACGCCATTGCTTATTTTGCCAATTACGTAGCAGCAGCGAACGCAATATCTTGGTCAACGATATACGAAGGCGATTATCCGGTCATCATAAGCCGATTTGGTAGCTACTTCATTTTAAGCACGCATGATGCACTGGTCGTAGCTGGGTTTATTGCGCTTGCTTTCTTTATCATTAATTGGCAACTTGCCATGCGCTGCTCTGGTATTCTTAGCCAGTATCTAGTGCGGATTCTTATTATTAATCAAAAGCGCTTTGTCGCGATTAGCTTGGTGTTTTGCAGCTACTTTTCGTACCTACTGACGCTTGGTATATTCTGGCTGTTCCATGATGGGTATTCAATCTGGCATGGATTAATGCTTAGCCCCGTGTTCCTGTTGTTAGCTTTATTGGTAGCGGTTGTTGTGCCATCTGCAAAAAGAGAAAATAGTGTACCTAAGTAATCCCGAGATGGTTTGTTCAGCGGGAATAGTTTGGCTTGTAGACTAGGTGGTGATGTAAAGGACTAGCGAGTCTAAATCACGAAGCGGTAACAAAGTATACGAGCCGAGATCTTTACTTCATCAGATATTTGGATGGCTTTGGGGCGTTTACTTAAGCAAGGTAGGCTGCACTTTTAACTCGATCAGATTATCACGTTCTGGTTTAGCCTTATCGAATGACAAAATAAAGCTGCAATTCGATAACCCTAGACAAGATGATATGTCTTCGTAAAAGGGTGAAGTGTTCGTACTGGGAACTTAGAATTAAAAAACGCGGCCAAAGAATAGCCGCGTTTATTAGAATAAGAGATTTAACTTTCTGTCACAGGTTCAGAGGCTTGTTCAGCGCTTGAATCCACAGCTTTTACAAGTAGTAGACCAACACCTCCGACGATGGCACCACATAGAATAAACACTAAGCGCCCCCATACTGGGTTAGGTAGCAGAGCCATAAACATGACACCTATACCTGCGACCGCGATAAGTTTACCCAGCATTTGACGTTGCTTGTTATCGAGTTTTCTCTGTGCCACTGATTCCGCTACAAGAGGCGTTGATAGGTTTTCAAAGAACTTATCGACATCTGCTTGGCGTTTGTCAGTTAGAGGCTTGTAGAATAGAGTCGACAACATGAAGAAGCCACCAGTTAGCGTCATGTGTCCGATTAGACCTATTGCTACTTTCACATCAGACCATTCTCGGCTAGTCAACTCCTCAAGGCCAAACGCCGATGACACCATATCAGCTGTGATAACAAACCCAACAAGGTAGGAAACGATGCCACCCACGACTAGAGTTCCCCAACCGGCCCAGTCTGGAGTTTTCTTGATAAAGAAGCCTAAAAACGCTGGAATTGTCATTGGGAACCCGATGAGCGCACCAACGTACATCATAGTGTCGAATAGACTCAGACCTTTTAGAGAGTTTATAAACTGCGCGATTAGAATAATTGCAACGCCAAATACCGCCGATGTTGCTTTAGAAACTGCGACTAGCTCTTTCTCTGATGCTTGGCCTTTACGAACGATCGGTTCATAAAAGTTCTTTACGAAAATACCTGAATTGCGGTTAAGACCAGAGTCCATAGAGGACATCGTAGCAGCAAACATTGCAGCGACCAGAAGTCCAACCATACCTGCTGGCATGTATTCTTGAACGAAGTATAGGTACGCGAAGTCGCCTGCTTTGTTACCAGCATCTGGATAAGCTGCCGCTAAATCAACACCTTGGCCTGCAATATACCAAGAAGGCATGAACCAAATGAAAACTCCACCCAACATCAATACACATGCTAGCAAAGCTGCTTTTTTTGCATTTTTAGAGTCTTTTGCAGCTAGGTAACGGTAAGAGTTCAACATATTGTTTGTAATAGAGAACTGCTTAACGAAGATAAAGAACGCCCAAATACTAAAGATGCTTAAGTAGTTCAGGTTGTTACCTGCAACAAAGCTGCCACTTTCTGCGACTGGGAAGTTAGAGATAATTTCAGTAACTCCACCACCTTGAACAATAGCAACGGCTGCACATGTGATCGTTACCGCCATGATGATGACCATTTGCATGAAATCGGAGGCGATAACCGCCCAAGAGCCGCCAGTTACCGACATCGCAAGTACAACTAAACCGGTAATCCAGATGGTTGCTGTCATATCAAAACCAAAAATACCTGAAGCTATAATAGCGAGGGCGTTAAGCCATACACCTGCAGAGACAACACTGTTTGGCATCGAAGACCAAGTAAATACTTGTTCGTTTGTTGTACCAAAACGCATACGAATGGCTTCTATGACAGTTACGACGCGTAACTGACGAAATTTCGGTGCAAAGTAAGCGAAGTTCATGAAGTAACCAAACGCGTTTGCAAGGAAAATAATAGCGACAGCAAAACCGTCATTGTAGGCTTTACCAGCGGCGCCAGTAAATGTCCAAGCAGAGAATTGAGTCATAAACGCCGTTGCTCCAACCATCCACCAAAGCATGTTGCCGCCACCTCGGAAGTAGTCGCTTGTAGTACTAGTAAAAGTTCTGAACATCCAACCTATTGCGATTAAGAATAGAAAATAGATGCCCACAATGAGAGTATTGAGTTCCATCTTTAGACCTTTGAAGTAGTTTATTGTCCTAAGTAATAGTAACGTTCGCTCCTCTTATTTGTAGTACAATAACTCAAAACCGTGACCAGTAAGGCGTAATAAACCCTTTAATTAATCATACAAGTGATCGGTGTCAGATATTGCTTTTCTCTGAAGCTGCTAAAAGTGTCGAGTTTAGGTATGGGTTCTATGAATATACTTATAAAGAATCTTAAGTCCTCTAATAAGAATGGACGCGGATTTATGCATATCTGCCAGAGGGATTTAACATCGATTGATGTAGGATTGTTAAAAAAAAGCCCATGCAAGCCTGTACTGCATGGGCCAAACGGTACTAGTACCGCGAGCTGTCGGCTGAAGTTCGCAACAGCGGCTTTACATGATTACTAACCACTGCAGATGACGTTCGAGGGGACATCACCTGAATTCGGTTGTTTATGTAACGCTGCTAGATCTTCGACAATCATTGCGCACATGCAATGCTAAGCTCTCTAAAATGTAGTTATGATATGGAGCAACTAATCAGTTTACACTCGCTCTGATGTTGGCAAGTGACAATGGCTATTCGCTGCATTTTGCTAACGTCACCTTCATTAATAATATTGTATTATTAATTAAGGTAAATGCTGATGATACCAAATTGTGACAGAGAACATGTTTAGCAAATAGGTCTGTGATCTGGGTGATTACAGGCTAAGCCGGTAAAGGGTCCCGACTGTCGCTTTTGTCTGAGGTGCGATACGGGTTTGTTGAACTAATAGTAACTCTGCAGCTGCAATTGCATCTGCAAGTGCATTATGGCCGTTGTAAGCGGGTAACCCGTAACGTTCCCTTGTCGCTGCTAGAGTCACATCTGATTCATCGGAAGCATTGATAGCTCTTTGTAACCTTTTTTCTATTCGCAAGGTGTCTATCCAAATGAGCGGCAACTCCTTTATGTTGAAAACTCGCTGTAAATATTGATTAATAAAGCTAGTTTCGACTATACATCCGTGCGCAACAATAACTTTGTTTTCTGCTGCTTTAAAGAATGTCCGCATTGCTTCATGAATAGAGATTCCATCAGTCAGCATTTGTTGGGTAATATGGTTAACAACTATGGTTTCGGGCTTAATTTTTGAGTCGCTATGTACATAAAGGTGTTGGCTTGTTGCTAAGTCAATATGGCCTTGTCGAATCTCTACCCAGCCCATGGAAAGAATGACTTCTTCCTCACTGTCTAAGCCAGTTGTTTCAAGATCAAGAACGATGAACTCAGTGTCAAAAGCTCGTTGATTTACGTCCAGATTTGGCGAGCGTAGCAGCTTTTTAAGATAAAGAGGGATGTGCTTCTTTTTATAGTGCTTTTGTCTCTGACGATTTTTTCGTGTCAATGGATGAAAGTACTCAAGTAAGCGCTTCATTATCGGCTCCCAAAACGGAGTTTGGCGACTTCTTGTAGATCTGCAATGATGCGGAACGCGTCTTTTAAATGTTGACGTTCAAAACTACCGAACGTATTGGGGTCAATGTGGTTATTTGGCTCATCTCCACTTTTTAGTGCTTCTAATTGATGGGCAAATCGAAACGACAAGATGAATTGATATGCGTTTATTATATTTTTGTACGCGTCATGGCTGAGCAGCCCTTTTTCGTTAGCTGCTTTAAAACGCTCATCAGTTGCAGTGAGGTCACATTCAACTGCAAGACCATAAATCCTTGCAAGATCAATGATTAGATTAATCGCGTATTTTTTTACGTCGAGCGTTTTCTTGTTCTCTCCCGATTTTTGTAATACTAGGCTATTGAATATTCCTAGCGGTGGGTTTGTTTTCACCGCATCGTTAACTAACATCGTAAGGAATTCTCTATTAGCGTTGATGTTAGAGTGAAGCTCATCGCGAAGTATCTGTTCAAAGTCTTTGTTTCCATAAACGGTTCGGATTTCTAAAAAGACACTGATATTGAGGAGGCGCTCGTATTCAGGATTTGCCACCCATTTCTTATAGTACTTTTTCCAAACAGAGAGAGGCTGGCACCATTTAGGGGTCGCTGCCATAAACTTCCCTGGACACAATGGATAGTTACATTTATTCAGGCCATTACTTACTATCATTGCTAAATGTTTGAAGTAGATACGGTCGTTATCTGTTGCCGAATCATCTAATACGATGGCGCTATCTTGATCTGACAGCATATGTACTTCTTGGCGAGCATGAGAGCCTGCCACAATCCAAGAGAAGTCACAGGGAGGTGTTCCCAACTTATCAATGGCTATTTGTATTAACCTACGAGTGTACGCATCCATAATCATGGTCATCACTTTACCAATGATTTCTGGTGAAACCCGTCCTTCGACTAATGCTTCAAAAATAGCTTGGCGCTCAGACGTAAAACTAGACAACGCTTTGACACTGCCAGCATATTTGATCTTTTCAATTAAAAATATTGCTTGGACTCGATGGTTTTGAACCAAGTGCGTTGTTGTCAAAACGCCAACGACGTTATTGTCTCTGACTAGGGGTAAATTTCTTATGTTGTGCTGCATCATAATGGAGGCTGCGTGCAGAACTAAATCGTCAGGATGAATTGTTTTAGGATCAGGCGACATGACTTCGACGACTGGTGTTGAGATGCTTAATCCTTTGGCGATGACTCGCTTTGTCATATCTCGGTCGGTAATCAGTCCAACTATTTTATTATCACGATAAACGACAGCGCAGGGAGAGCACTTATCGATCATCTCGTTGGCGACTGACTGAATGGATTGCTCAGCGGTTACAATTGCAACTCGACCACTAGCAACTTCCTCTACACGCCGAATAAACAACCCTTTTTCTTTGTTAGACCACACGACATCTAATGCTGACTTTAGCCGTACCTGAGCTTGTGATGCAAAATGTTCAGCACATTCAGGATGAGAAGTGCACAACTTTTTCAGCGCAGCATTTGGAATTACATAAACTAATGAATTTTCGATTGCAATTGCTTTGTATTCTTTTCCGCTTTCGACTTCGTTACCAAGAAAAGTGAAGCCAAACAAATCTTCCGGACCAAGTTTAGCTCTCAATATGCCATCAGATTTACGCTGTTCGATAGAGCCAGTTCTAATAATATAAAGTGACTTTTCGTTCTTAGAAGAATACTGATCAACAACATCCCCCTTGCTTAAATAAGTGATCTTAACAGATGAAGCAAGCTCGCGAAGTGCACCTTTAGGTACCTTGTCAAACGGATCAATCTGGCTGATAAACTGTATGATATTTGGCAGTAGCGAGTCGGTCATAACACAACATTCTCAAAATACATTTGTATTACTATATATCAAAATATTGATGGTGTGCCATAAAGAATTGGAGGAAACGAAATTAAAAAAGCACGCGAGATGCGTGCTTTTGCCTAGTTATTAGATCGCCCAAGCCCAAGCTTAACTGGCTTCGGGTAAGCGATGTTTTGACTCCAACAAGTGGTTAGCCGAAGCTTGACGTGCTTTTTCAGCATTGCCTGCCATTATTGCTTCATAAATCTCACGATGTTCTTCGATGCACGTATTGCCTTCCTCAGATGAGTGAGCAATAAAGTTAATGAACATTGTAGTCAGAACATGCCCAAACGGTAAGAAAAAGTCGTTTCCGGTTGAGTTAAAAATAATGCTATGGAAACGAATATCTACATCCATCCAGCGCGCTTTGTCCAGTTCGTCTGCTTTAGCGACTTCCAACATATCTTGGAATACTTCTGATAGCTGAATTCGCTGTTCCGCAGTGGCATTTTTCGCTGCGAGTGCACAAGCTTCAGGCTCTATCGCGCGTCGTAACCCCAAAAATTGATGACAGAACTGATCTATCTCTGTTAGACCGTCCATCCATTCAATTAATTGTGGGTCTAAAAAGTTCCAGTACGCTCGGTTGATGACTCGAGTACCAACTTTTGGACGTGACTCGAGTAAACCTTTTGATGTTAAAAGTTTTACGGCTTCACGCAAAGCTGTGCGACTGATACCAAACTGTTCACACAGGGACATTTCTCCTGGAAGAATGGACCCTTGAGGGATCTTGCCTGACAAAATGCTACGAGCAATTTCGCGAGCTACTTGTACATGTAAGCTGCGCTTGGAACCGGAGATAGAATGAAATTCACCAGACATAAAATCACTTATCGTTAAAATTGTATTATTTAAGCTTGGACTATATCATCCAAAGTGTAGCTCACCAAGAAGATGTTTACGTAATAACAGTTGTCTTCACAAATCCATTTTGAATCTCCGACTGCTTTATGAAGCCTTCATGATTATGATACTTAGCGTATAACAGATGAGGCCACCGATTCTTACATCATTCCTTATTTATTTGTTAGCTCAATATGTTAGTTAACTCTAGTCGCGCCTACTTATTGTACTCACTGATTTTCAATACACAGCACACAATTTGAATAGAAGGTCAGGTTTCTTGTTAAATAAAGTGATATTGTATTATTATATACTAAAGATCGGTGTGCATGATGTTACTACTCGACCATTCAATATTGAGTTTGGCCAATATACCTCGCGAGTAAAAATCATATTCATAAGATCGTTAGATTTTAGACGCTAAATAACAGTGCTTTACATTTACACAGAAAGTCTCCGCCTTCAAAGCGTGTTTCATTTGGCCTTTTCTAATTATTAGCTAAACAAGTCGTTTAGGCTGCTGGCAATGAGGAATATAGATGGCAGAGTTTTCACTTCTCGGGAATTCAAATCACAAGATACATGTACAAGTAGCAAGACAGATTTCTCGCAAAATATTGTCAGGAGAATTAAGTCAAAATGAGAAGCTCCCGAGTGAAATAGAACTGTGTAAGTTGTTTGGTGTTAGTCGGACAGCACTACGAGAGTCGACGAAGTTGCTGTCTGCTAAAGGCTTAATTATCTCTAAACCAAAAGTTGGAACTACGGTACTACCAAGAAACTATTGGCACTTTCTTGATCCTCAACTCTTAGAGTGGATCCAAGATTTAGAAGATACTAAGCCGTTTCTATCTCAGTTTTTAGGATTGCGTAAAGCCATAGAACCAGAGGCGTGTGCGCTGGCAGCCCAAAATGCCAATGCTGAGCAAAGAAAGCTGTTGTCAATTGTATTTCAAAGAATGACGATGGCAGCACGATGTCACGATTATGATGAGTGGATTGCTAACGATCATTTGTTTCATCAAACGATATTCCTTTGTACCGATAATCAATTCTACGTTCCCTTCAGCAATATACTTTCGACCATATTTAAGGTGTTTATTGACAAGTCAGTTGAAGGAGGGAGGTTCTGCCTTAATGAGCACCGTGCAATTTATGATGCAATTATGGTCGGAAACTCATTTCAAGCTCGTTTAGCCTCTCAAACGCTGTTAAATGATGAGAATCAGAGGCTTTCCGACGCCGTGAATAGATAAGAGCTTGCGTACATTTTTATTGACTAAAAAGAGTTTTCTGTCGTTTCTTTTTGTCATGAACTTTGCCTAACGACAGAGCTCTTTAGTTTAAACGTTTAACCTCATTACAAAGGTTTACTAATGTTTTCCCAACCATATATAAAGAAAAACTTATCTCTTGCTTGGCCGCTTGCTCTTAATGCTTTGTTGATGCAATCAATGCTTATGATTGATACGCTGCTTGTTACGCCATTAGGTGAAGTTTCACTTGCTGCTATGGGGATTGCTACAACAATAGTTTCTTTTGTTTTAGGTATCCAAATGGCTCTAGCAAATGGGTCTCAATTGGTACTTAGCCGTGCCGTAGGCTCTGGTCATTATCTATCGTTAAATAAAGGTTTCTGGGCAGCTTTAGTTATCAACGTTCTAGTCGCATCCTTATTCTGGCTGTTGATTACTGTCTTTGATGAAGCGTTAATCAGTAAGTTGACGGATAACGTTGATCTCTATGCTGAGACAAAATGCTACCTTGCAATTGCTAAGTTCATCGTCATATTCAATGCCATTACTCAGGTTATGATTGCGGTGTTCAATGCGCTTGGACGGACCAAAGTTCCATTTAAAGGCTATTTGATTGAATTGCCAGTCAACGTGGCGATGTCTTATGTTCTGATTCACGGCCTGACTAATTTTGAAGGTATTGGCGTTCAAGGCGCCGCGGCGGGTAGTTTGGTTGCTATTAGTATTCGGCTGTTATATTTGACCATGTGTATTAAGCTTGATGATTCTATCATCTTGTCTATTAAGAAGCTTGATGCGTCATTGAAAAGCAATATACATAAGCATTTTAAAGAGATTTTCCCCGTCGCGGCGAACGTCACAATGTTACAAACTGGCGCAACGATATACATGTTGCTGTACTCGCAACTGACCTTAAATGCTTATGTCGCTATGACTATCGTGATGCCTTGGATCAAAGTGGGTACTCAGTTCATTACTGCTTGGGCGCATTCATCGGCAATCACGATTAGCCAAGCAATTGGCTCAAGAAAAATGGATGAGCTGCGTAACAATGTCGATATTAGTATTGATATGGCCGTGATGATCTCGTTCGTTTCAGCATTTTTCTTTTTTGCACTTAGTTTCGTTCTTCCTGATTTGTATCCCGACTTAGACCCGAGTACTTACAAAGCGTTATCCGCGATTGCTCCACTTTACATACTGCTACCGATAGTACGTGGCTATAACACCGTTCATGGTCATATTTTGAGAGCGTTAGGTAAAACAACGGAGGTGTTTAAGATTAACTTTACCGGTCAGTGGGTAATCTCAATACCGTTATGTGCTTTGATGATTTTATACTTGGACCTTTCAGTGTTTTGGGTGTTTGCAATCATGCCGTTTGAAGAAATTGTTAAGGCATGGCCATTTAGGCATTTAGCACGTAAGTCTCTGAAAGGTTTCGATATTAATAAGGCAGACAAGCTAATGTACGATTGATCCTATGACTATTGGATTAGGTCGAAAATATTCGTAGATGCTATGGACTAAAGAGGAGTATGTCTAGCTTATCATTTTGGCGTTTATCGAGTTTATAAATTGTGATCAATAGAGCACATCATAACTTCTTTCCTCGAATCATTCCTTTGCAAACCTTATTATATGTATGACAATATTACATATAATAAGGTTTGAACATGAAACTCAATCTACTCGTAGCCGCAATGGCTGTTACCTTACCAACTCTTGCTATCGCTTCTGATTTAAATAATGGCGTTGATTATCCAGTCCCTGCCGATAAATTTGATATGCGAAACTGGAAGATCACTATTCCTTCCGATATCAATGAAGACGGAAAAGTGGACGAAATCGAGGGTGTGGCGATGCTGAGTTATTCACACAAAGATTTCTTCTTCTTGAACGAAGAAGGCAACTTGGTGTTTGAAGTGCAGAATAAAGCGGTAACGACAAAAAACTCGAAGAATGCACGCTCTGAACTACGTGAAATGCCTCGTGGCGCTGACTTTTCTATTCAAACCGATGATTTAGCAAACCATTGGGCTTTATCGAGCCACCCTCAGGCTGCTAAACACAGTCGTGTAGGTGGAACGTTGGAAGCGACCTTGAAAGTGAACCATGTTTCTGAACACGCCAAATTTCCAGAGAAAGGGCCTGCTCATTCTGTTGTTGTCGGTCAAATCCACGCGAAAAAAATTGATGCAAAAATAAAAGAGGGTAAAGGTTATGGACATGGAAATGAACCCATTAAAATCTTCTATAAAAAATTCCCAGAACACAAAATGGGCTCTGTATTTTGGAACTACGAGCGTAACCTAGCGAAGGAAGATCCAAATCGTATTGATATTGCATATCCAGTATGGGGAAATACTTGGGATAACCTTGAAGAACCAGGCCAAGCAGGTATCGCTCTTGGTGAAGAGTTCAGCTACAAGATAGAAGT
Organism: Vibrio sp. YT-17; assembly: GCF_033337375.1. Classification (NCBI taxonomy): domain Bacteria; kingdom Pseudomonadati; phylum Pseudomonadota; class Gammaproteobacteria; order Vibrionales; family Vibrionaceae; genus Vibrio; species Vibrio sp. YT-17. Next base: position 94,407 of record NZ_JAWOQP010000007.1, on the reverse strand, counting down.
TCAAGGAACTATGATGAACTTGACGTTTGAAACAGAACGCCACGAGACAGTGACTTATTCCATAGATCTCAGTAAGGGGATTGATAGTAAGGACTTTGAGCATGGCTACGCAGAAGACATGTTCTATTTTAAAGCAGGAGCTTATGGTCAATGTAGCGTCAGTGAGTCTCACCCTGTGTGGGGTACAGGATGTGCGGGCACCGGTGATTTTACAGTCGACAAGAAAAACGGTGACTATAACAGCGTGACATTTTCTAAGCTCAAGCTAAATCAAAATTGAAACTAATAGAAAACTAAGAGCTACTCGATTTCTACTTAAGCCTCATCGATTTGATGAGGCTATTGTTTTCAGTGGAATTCTTTAAAAGGTAAGAAACAAGATAGAGCAAGCAATCACTGGGACTGGCTTGAATTTAGAGTATTGTGTTGAATTTTGTTCTTCTGAAGAGGTAAAAAAATAAAGCCAGGCTCGAAAGCCTGGCCTAGTATCAAGTGCTACAAAATAACACTAGAGTTGCTTTGAATCGATGTTATCGAAATATGCTTTTGTTGAAGCACCACTTGTGTCCCCTACATAAATAGTCAGTTGTGATGGTGTATTCGTTGCGTCTAAGCCTGTTTCGGACTGACTTGGCGCATCAACCGTTTTTCCATTAATAGAAACGTTAATCTCATCACCATCCCAAGCTAGGGACATTGAGTTCCAAGCGTCAGTCGTAATAGTGCCTATTTCTACGTCATCTGATCCTGCTTCGGCTTCAACTTTACCACTGCCCGAAATTCTCAATTCGTAGTAACGATCTGAGTTGTTTTTACCTGAGCCAACATTAATGTATGTAGTTTTTTCGTTGTCTGACGGAATGTAAACATCGAATGACACGCTACCGTTTGATGTTGCTCCGTTTGAAAACTCGCGCGTAACGTATGGTTTGTTGGTCGTATCTGTGTCGGATATTAGCAGAGAGTTAGCGCCGCTCTTTGATACGTCATCACTTACTACAGCCACGGACGTCAAGGTGGAGGAGTCATCAGCAACCGTATTGTATTCTTTCCAACTAGAGTTTGCTGAACTGATATTTGTTCCTACTGGGTATGAGTCAAAGTTTTCACTCACGTCTTCTGACGGTTTATCAGGATTAGAACTTCCGTCTGAAATGACAACCGCTTCGCTTGATGCACTGTTGTAAATTGTCGCGAGGTCTAAGCCTGGAATGTAGTTGTCAAAATCCTCTTCTAGAACCAACACTTCAGAGCCCGAATCACTAGAGTAAATCTTCAAGTTGTCTGCATTTAATTCAAAGTTTGTAGTGTTGCCATTATCACCTAGTCTCAGTGATACATAGGTTACAGCGGTGCCATCAGCGACAGGTAACATTTCACCTATTTGTTTACCGTTAACCGAAAAAGAGAAGAAGTTTTCTATCCAACTGACTTCTATCGCGAGGTTTTCACCTAACTCAAACGTGTCGCCTGTTTCCGTCAAGTTTCCACTTGCATCGCGGTATTTGATTTTGCCGTTTTCAAATGCCACTTCGCCATGCAAGTTGGAATTCGAGGTTTTTGCTGCATAAAATGAGATGTAAGCATTGTCACCAGAACCGTCGGCTTCCTGTTCTGTTTCTTCATGATGCTGGTAAGTTAGATCTACAGTTAGTCGGCCTGTTGAAATTTCTGAAACACTCGTTGAATCAGACAGCTTGATTCGTAACTCACCGGTGTCTTCTTCTGTTCCACCTTTATTGGTATCCAAAATTTGTACGACGTTGTTATCGCCAGCGTCATTATTTGCCGCTGCAACTGCATCTTTCACCGCATCGTTTTCTGATTCATCGTTACCGGTGAAGTTTCCGTCATTTGTTCCTGAGATGGTTAACATGCCGTTTGAAACTTCATAAGTCCCTGTTAACTCGGTAGGGTTACCTAGATCGCTCTCGTCATAAAGGTTGAATGTAAGCGTCTCTGTATCTTTATCTTCGGTATAAGTTGAAGTGTAGATTGTGTAAGTACCGAAGTTATCATCATCGTTATAATACTTTTGCGTACCGTCTTCAAAGACATAGACGTTTGGCAGGTCGTGCTCATCATCGGATTTCGCCACAGTGGCTGGTGTTGAAATATCCCACATACCTTGGCTCAACTCAGACTCAGTTTCTGTTGGTGGGGGAGCCGATGGTGCATCCCTTAAATCAGTGTTACATCCGGTTAACAAACCTGTGGAAATAGCAATTGCTGCTGCAATTTTTGTTACTTGCATGGTAGGTACTCACTTCTATGTGTTTTTATTTATGTAATATTGTTAGACAAATAATTTCTGTCATCTAGATGGTTTTATCAATAGAATGATCCGACTCACACTAGATACAATGATTGCTCACTGAAGTGATGAATAAGTCACACAAAATAGTTGAATATCAACATCAATAAGAGCTGAACCTTTATGAGGTTGACAGCTTTCTTTATAGAGGAACAGCAAAAACTAAAGGTGATTTAGCAAGGGAATTTTGATTTCATGTCAAGATTTTTGACTTTAAGTCATTGAATTTATTGTTTTTTATGTTTTTTTAATCTTCTTCTTTATCATATGAAACGAGTTAAAACATTTCTCTGTAAGCGATGTCTACAAAGGTCGTTTTAGAATCAGACATAGCTAACACTTTTGAATATATAATAATACAAATTGTTAGTTGAGGGGCACTTACATGATTAATATCACAGAACTCTCATGATGAATTAACTAGTATTTGTCATACATTAATTCAATAGTGTTGAATCAAATCCAGGGATTTAAGTGGTATCCCAAAAAATATATACAGAGAGATATAATCATGAAAGCAGTTACAACAATGTCCCTATTCGTTGCTTCCACATTAATGGCGGGAGCGGTTTCCGCAGCAACTTTAGACTATCGCGCAGAATATAAGCATGAGAGTGAAACTTATGCCCAACGTATCAAAATTAGTGGTAGTTCTAAAATTAACGATCAGACCAAACTGAACTTTGGTGTTGAACAAAAATTCCATAGTTACGACAACTCGCATTTTTGGGATCAACTCGTTGCTGGTGATTCTGAGTTTGATTGGGGAGTTCGCTACCAAATAAATAAACAATGGTTTATCCAACCAGGGATGCCTATTACTTTTGGCGATGATGACGAAAAAACCACTTATAAACCACAAGTTCGTGTTGGTTACAAATCCTCTTTTGGCTTAAGTACCGCTTTACGTTACCGACACGAATTTCAAGTTTATTCAGATGGTGCAGGTAACAAAACACTAACGGATGGTACTTCGGTAAGCGTTGCTGGGAAAACAGTTGAACAAGGTAAGTGGACACTGACAGGCTCTTACGATATGCGTCAGTTTGATAACGAGTACCTTGATAACGTCAAGCTGAGCTATGAGATCAACTACAACAAAAACTATGACGAAGTGCGTTTATCTGATTGGAAAGATTCTGAGTGGGATGCTGGCTTAATTGTTGGTTACCAAATGGGAGATTTCCGTCCTTACTTTGAATTGTGGAATGTCAAAGGTAAGGATGGTTCAACCACGGATGACCGCCAATTGAGAACACGCCTTGGCCTTAAATACAGCTTTTAACCCGAGTGTTATTGCCTAATTGTTGTTACAGCAAAAGAGCTGTTAATTCATTTTTAATTTGTAGGTGTTAGATTACATGAAGCATATTTTCTTCAAAAGCTTGTTAGCTTCTTCTATTTTACTTGCTGTGGGCTGTAATAGTACGGCGACCATGGTAGATCCATTTCCAAACAACCAAGAAACTGGTGCTGATATTCTGACTCCCGTTACGATAACGGCGAGTAGTCATGATGGTAATGTTCCAGAGCAGTTGTTTGACCAAGATATTATGACACGCTGGTCAGCAAATGGTGATGGTGAGTGGGCGATGTTGGATTACGGCTCGGTTTATGAGTTCGACGCAATTCAAGCCTCGTTCAGCAAAGGTAACGAACGCGTCAGCAAATTTGATGTTCAGTTTAGTACTGATGGTGAAAACTGGGTGACGGTTATTGAGGGTGCGCAAAGCTCTGGTCGCGCACTTGGCTTAGAGCGCTTCCAGTTTGAGCCTGCAGTAAAAGCACGCTATGTTCGTTACGTTGGCCACGGTAATAGCAAAAACCAATGGAACTCAGTTACTGAGTTAGCGGCAGTTAATTGCGGAATTAATGCCTGTCCGGCAAGTCACATCATTACTGATGATGTCGTTAACGCTGAAGCGGCTATGATTGCGCAAATGAAAGCGGAGCAAAAGGCACAAAAGGATTTACTCAAAAAGAATCGTAAAGGCGACTTTGGAGCACCAATCGTCCGTCCTTGTGAAACGACTGTGACGTGTGATCTTTCTAAAGCAATGCCTTACCCTACGTTACCGAAAGAGCCACTCGCTACAAATGCACCGGGTGAAAACTTTGACTTAACACGTTGGAAACTGACGACACCTTTCGACCATGACAAAGATGGTCGTGCTGATGATATTGATGAGTGGGACTTGGCTAACGGCTTCCAACACTCTGATATATTCTACACAGCAGATGATGGCGGAATGGTATTCAAGAGCTATGTGAAAGGCGCTCGAACTTCTGAAAACACTAAATACGCGCGAACTGAGTTACGTACCATGCTTCGTGCTGGTGATAAGTCTTACAGCACAAAGGGTGTAAATCCTAATAACTGGGTATTCAGTTCTGCACCAGTTGAAGATCAAAAAGAAGCGGGTGGTGTAGACGGTACGCTTGAAGCTACTCTGAAGATTGACCACGCAACCACAACTGGTCAGTCGCATGAAGTTGGCCGCTTTATTATCGGCCAGATTCATGACAAAGATGATGAGCCAATTCGTCTTTATTATCGTAAGCTACCAGACCAACCAACAGGTACAGTTTACTTTGCTCACGAAAAAACCAAAACTGGAACAGAGGATTACTACAGCTTAGTGGGTGATATGACTGGTGAAATCGGTGACGATGGCATCGCGCTAGGTGAAAAATTTAGCTACATCATTGATGTGAAAGGCAACACAATGACAGTTACGGTAAAACGTGATGGTAAAGATGATGTTGTTCAAGTCGTAGATATGAGTGACAGTGGCTATGACGAAGGTGGCAGATATATGTACTTTAAAGCCGGTGTCTATAACCAGAATATGTACGGTAATCCAGATGATTACGCACAAGCTACTTTCTATAAATTAAAACAATCTTTTGGTAAGTACCAAGGCTAGTTCTATCACTTTTAGTTGATTGAAGTCCTTTGCCCTCGGCTTTGTAGCAGAGGGCTTTTTCTTTCTATAGAAGAATAAAACAGCTCAAATATTATTTTAATTGACATAGATAAATTAATTTAAAAATTTATCACCATAGATAGGTAATAATTATTGATTGCTTTTATCTTCTGACAATGTTTATTTTTAAGTGCGAATGTATATTAGAGTAGTTTAATTGGTTAAATTTAAAATAGCTCAGCGTTAGGGTAGATAAATATCTCATGAAACTATAGAAGCTGTTTTTAAGCTGCCTAAGTGGAGGTTGACTTATATATTTATCGTAGAAGGAAACACTATGCGTGAAGCGAGTTGAATTGTGGTGTTCTAAAAGAAGAGGCCACGAGAAAATAAATTTCCCGTGGCGGCGGTATGAGCTTTGTTCGTTGCTTTAGAGCAAAGTAGCAAGCCTATTGCTAAGAGATTGAAATGACTATTGATGAAGAGTGCTCAAAGCACTAAAGCTCACATCAAAGATTTCTCCTCGATATGCATTATCAGGTTTAAACTGAGGGTAAATTCCGGCTTTGAAGTAAAACGCAATATCAGGCGACGCCCATCTTTCAGTCAGAGTATAGGACTTGTTGTTAGCGGTGTCTGAGTATGCTTCTCCCCACTTCAGTGTGTGCGAGACCATATTACTGCCATCTGCATCGTAGGTGGCTAAAAACAGTCCTTCCTTATCGGCACGGATCGTATATTGCCAGTCTTCGTTTACCGCGTAGGTACCAAGCTTAACGCTGAATGCGTTGCAATCAGTACAGTCTTTGTTGTTATCAAGTTTGTAGTTATCGTTCAGAATAACTCGGACTGGCTTATTGTCACCTTCCCAAAGTAGCTTCACGAGTGCTTGGCTGATTTTCCAACCATGTATCTGGCCTACCACGACTTTTGGTAATTGACCGTCGATTTTAGGGTATTCGTTGATTCTTAGTGTTGCGTTTAGCGTATGAGAAGTTGCACCGGTGCGACTATCTTCAATATACCAACTTGTCTCTTCATCGCTGGTGCTGCAATCCGGGGAGTTAGTACTGATGTAGAGCTCTCGCAATTCTGAACGGATGTAACTGGAGTTGGCCGTTGACGTGCCGTAACCCATATCGGCGCGGAAATGCATGCTACCGTCAATAACATTGAAGTATGATAAATCAATCTCGCGTTGGTAAACGCTCTCTTCGTTAGACAGAAGATCTTTACTTGAATTACAACGCTCAGGCTCTAATTCAGCCGCGCTGTCACCGCCAAAACCATACCAATCATTTTTGCTTGCAGGAATGGTTAATTTCCAATCGTCAATATTCCAAGCTATTGAATCAGTATGGTCAGTTTTGGTTAGTCCTAACTGCTTAAATTGTACCTTTGCTTCACCGTTTTCAAACTGGTTATAAACTCCGGCTTTAAAGTAGCTCAGGAGGTGCTGCCAGTAGGATACATCTACATTTACCTTTTGCTCATCGTTCACTTTAATGGTTAATGTGTTTTCTCCGATTTTTACTTCGAATCGCGTGAATGCGTTGAGATCGGCTTTTCCTAAATCATAACGATTGTATGATGTTGCATAACAATCTGATGCGCTAGAAGATAGACTGCAATCTATGGCATTGTTCTTTACTACCGCCCAGTAATGACCAGTGATACTGTTTCGTTCTTGTTCCCAAACGATTCGTAACAAAGGGTGTGGGATAGCACCTATACCAGAAGTATCTGTGCCTTTGTTATGAATTTGCAGGAAAGTGACTTCATCGTGGTTTGCAGGGGAGCTAGCCATTGCAAGGTTAATCTCTGGTAATCGAACATCTGCATACAAAGTTCTAAAGACGCCTTGTTCTGAAATGTTAAAGTTTTCTCGCTCACGAACTTCTGAGCGCATTTTGTAGTTCGACATTTTAAAGACAAGGTAATTGGAATCATTTTCTGCGTAAAAGTGGTCACTCTTATAATCCGAGAATGCTCCATTTTTGACGTCACTGTTTTTGTTTCCCTCCTCCCCATTGGGATCTGATACTTGTAAATCTGAATTACTCAATATGTTTTGAAATTTTGCTATTGAGTATGGTGCTACATGCTCTTGGTGTGGAATATTTGGTTTATCATCTTGGCTTGTAGGGGAGGTATTTCCTCCACACCCTATTAATCCAAGCCCAGAGAAGCTTATTAGAAGCAATTTAGTTGATTTTATAAACACAGTAGTACGTCTCTTACACCATCTAATATTTGTAATACAATATCATTTTAGTGTTGTTGGGGAGTAGTTTAGTCATAAGTTAAATAGTAAAAGTGTTAATTAAATCTCAGAAGAGTTCTATATCTATAAGTGGTGTCTTTGATAAGGCGTAAGGTTAAGTTATGTCTGTTTTTCCTAAGAGTTATTAACGGTTTTACTATGATTAAACGCTAATTGATAAGCTCATGTAGAGTCATGTAAACAATCAAAAAAAGCCGAACATGACGTCCGGCTTTGAATTAGTTCCCGATTTTTACATTAATTTTTAGTGACTATCTAAAGATTAAATTTGTGCGAATGCGCCTTCCCAAGTGTAAGTCACACCGTCGAACTCAACGCGATGTGCCGCGTTTTGCTTGTCTTCGTCTAGGTTGCAGATAGCGAAGTAGTAAGCGTTGCCTGTGGTGGTTTGCAGACGAATCACGGTACCCACTTCGTTGTTGCCAACGACGGTTACTGACTCTACTAGACCACGAGCGCCAACCGATGCTTCGATAGACTCGTTGAAGTAACCGTGTGTCTCTAACACAGAAGCAAACACGTGGTTTTGACCAGATTGACGTAGGATCAGTGCTGGTTCGCTCTTCAAGTTGAAGTCTGGATCATTTGCGCCAGTGCGAGTGAAGAACACTTTGCCGCCGTTTGTTGCGCTTGTGATTAGCGAGTAGTAGCTGTTGTCGTGCAACCAGCTTACCAGTGAGCTGCCTTGAACTTGGCCTGAACCCACATTCCATAGATGCTCGTAACCGTTGTCTTCGCCCATTGGACGCAGCGTGCTTTCTACATCGTATTCAAAATCCGTACGGATGATTTGACCAGAGTAGTGCACTGGCAGGTCGTATTGGTGTTCTTGATCTGCTTCGATGCGGTAAACATCAATCACAAGCGGTTTTTCGAATTCTGGCAACTCAGCAAGAATGATGCTGCGCTGCATGTCTACGCCGTTGTAATAACCAGAGATGCGACCGCTCATGCCTTGCAGTTTTTCGTCATCAGCTTTGAAGAAGTGCTTAGAACCGAACTTGGTTTCTGCTAGCGCTGTGTCGAAGTTGTTTTGTGTCTTTTGGTCAACCGTTACTGTGTTGTGTGCGACCGTCTGCTTACAGTAAGACTTGTTCTCTGGGATGTAACGACCGCCAAATTTAGGCTCAACGTTTACCCAGCGACCAAAGCCGTAATCGTGCAGCACTTCATGACCGCGGTTAAATACGCTCAGGTGCAGACCATCGTAGTGACCGTGGTCTAGCGCTGAGTGGTACTGGTGATCGCTGCCGTGTTGACCAAACCAGATAAGCGCCATTGTATCTGCGGTATTGGGGTCGTCGTCTTGCTCGTCACGGTGACGAAGAATGCTTACGCCGCCTTTTTCGCCCTCTGGACCGTCTGTTACGAATAGGCTACCCCAGTTGAACGGTTTGATGTTATCTGCGGCTGCAACTGCGTCAGACAATGTTTTACCTGAGATATGAACCCAAACGTCTTGCTGGTGGTCTGCCATACCAAGTAGCGTTTCAGATTGCTCGTAACGGTGGAAACATACTGACGTAGCCATGATTACGCCTTCATCGTTGATCGAAATCGTCTTCGATGAATCGTTCAACGCTGGCAAAGTACCATCTGGGAATGCCGTCTTAAATACGGCATAAGACGTGGTCTTGATGACCGAGTCGTTAAATTCGTAAATACCAAGCTCAGGCTGACGACGCTCAATCGCTTCTGCGAATAGGTAGATTGGACGTAGCGAGAAACGGTGGTAATAAGGACCTTCCATGTAGTAGCCGTCTGGCGAGAACAACTGGTCTAACTGAGCTAGGAAGCCGCCGCTCACTTTGTCCAGTTTCAAGCCGTAAAGCGCTTTGTCTACCGCTTCTTGGTCGTTAATTGCGTAACCACAGATACCTACTGCTGCTACTGCCCACAGACCGTGGTTGTGTACGATGTCGAAGTCGTGACCGTAAGTAACTACGAACAGCTCAATCATTTGTTTGAACAGGTCGTTTTCAATCAGTGTTTTTTGCTCTTCTTCCAACGTGTGGTAAACGCAGCTGTACGCACAAGACGCGTATAGCATCCACATGTTCTCGTTAAGAGTTTGGTGGAAGATCTTACCCGGAGGGTTAGAGTCACGGCTGGTGTTGCTTTCTAGCGTCGGGTAAACCTTCGCATAAGCCGTTAGCATGTCCACGATGTAATCGCGGTACTTCTGCTCGCCAGTGATAAGGAATAGGCGACCCGCTAGATCAATGTGGATGTAGTTTTGCTTGTGGCGGTTGTGCTCGTAACCGCCGCCTTCGCCGTGACCTGGAACTTCAATACCGACCTCGGCCATGTAAGCGTCAGTTTGTTTGATGTCACGTGCTAATGCATTTCCTAATAGGCTATCCGTGCCAAGTGCTTTGCTTAGTTCTGCCGCTTCTTCAAAGTTCATTAATAGCGGTTGGTAAGACTGGGTTTGGTAGCTCATTATTATTTCTCCTGCCCGAGTGCGTTCACTTCTAGAGAGTAGAAGCCATTCCAGCTGTAGGTTTTACCGTTCATTTCTACTTGGTGTGGGGTTTGGTCGTCAGCGCCTAGCACATTGCTGATCATCACAGTAACTAGTGATTTTTCAGTCGTGATTTCTACGATGCTGCCAACGGCGTTGTAACCCACGACGCGGATATCTTTCACCTGACCACGTGCATTCACAGACTGCTCAAACTCTTCGTTGAAGTAGCCGTGTGTTTCTAGCACAGAAGCAAATAGCGTCGATTCGCCCTTGCTGCGTAGAATGAATGCCGGTTCGCTACGTAGGTTAAAGCTTGGGTCATTGGCGCCAGTGCGAGTGAAGATTACTTCATTATCACCGTTTTGTTTCGCGCTGCTGCTTGTGCCTAACCAAGAGTAGTAGGTGTTGTTTTGTAGCCAGCTAACCAGCGCCGTATCTTGCACTTTGCCGCTTGCTACTTTCCAAAGGTGTTGGTAACCGAAGTCATCGCCAAGCGTGCTCAGTTCACCAAAGGTTTGGTAATCAAAGTTAGTACGTACGATTTGACCATCGTATTGATGAGAGTAGTCGTACTGATGTTCGCCTTCACCTTCGATGCGGTAAAGGTCTAGCAGTAGCGGTGCTTCAAGCTCATCGAGGTTAAGCATGAACACACTGCGCTGCATGTCTGTATTCGGGTAATGGTCGTTCGCAAACGCGCTCATACCGTTGATTTCAGTGCCTTCTACTTTGAAGAAGTGAGGCAAACCGTGCACTGAATCAGCGCGGTCTACATCGAAACCATTCTGACATTGCTCATCAATCGTTACCGCGTTATGCGCGATAGTTTGACGTGCGTAGGATTTGTTTTCGTCTAGGTAACGACCGCCGAATTTAGGCTCAACGTTTACCCAGCGACAGAAGCCGTATTCACGCAGCACTTCTTGACCACGGTTGAAGAAGGTAATGCCAAGCGTATCGAAGTTACCATGTCCCATGCCGTGTTGACCGTAGTTCATCACAAGCTGTGACACATCACCGGTTTTATCCTGCATACGGATAAAGCCTTGTGCACCGTTGTTACCGGTTGGACCTTCGTTTAGTTCCACACTTGGCCAGAAAGGCATGCCGATTTCACGGTCTGCGATGGCTTTATCGTAGGCTTGCGAAAGCTCAAGACCACATGGGTGCATCCAAACGGCATTTTGAATCTTCGCCATACCTAGGATGTTGTCATCCATACCGTAGTGCTTGCTGTAAACGCTCACTGCAACTTGAACGCCCATGTCGGTAATGCTCATGGTACGAGACGCGTCGTTTAGGGCAGGGAACTCACCGTTCGGGTAAGCCGTTGCTAGCATCGCTTGTACTGTGTTGCCAATCACTTTGTCTTTGTAGTTGTAGATATCTACTTCAGGCATGTGACGGTGTACTACTTCTGCAAATACACAAGTTGGACGAATCGCATAACGATGGTAGTACGGACCTTCCATGTAGTAACCAGAAGGGGCGAACAGTTGTGAGATTTGCGCTAGGAAGCCACCGGTATCATCACGGTCTTGACCGTATACCGACATCTCTAGATATTCAGGTTTGCCAATAGCTAGGCCACAAATACCAACAGCCGCAACTGCCCAGATACCGTGGTTGTGAATACGGTCGAAATCGTGCGCGTATTTCACTGTGAACATGTCTAGCATTGGTTCGAAAATGCGCTCAACAACGGCTGTGCGCTCTTCCTCTGTCATCACTGATGCGACGCAAGAGTAAGCAAGGCTAGTAAACATTAACCAACAGTGTTCATTAAGGATCTGGTGGAAAAGACGACCTGTTGGGTTAGTGTTTTTCTGTACGTGGAAATCAAAGGTGAGGTACTTCTCTGCGTAAATAGCGAGAAGATCTTTAACGAACTGCGCGTACTTTTCTTCTTGAGTGATCAAGAACAAACGACCCGCTAAGTTCATGTAGGTATAGTTTTGTTTGTGGCGGTTGTGCTCGTAGCCGCCCGCTTCGCCGTGACCTGGTACGTCTAGAGGCAGACGCATGAAGGCTTCAAGTTCCTTGCGATTCGCTTCAATGGATTTGCCCATTAAGCTCGGCTTTCCGACTTCCTTTCTTAGTAGTTCGACTTCTGCTTCAGTCAACAAAATCGGTTGTGTAGTCATTTCTTTACCACCCTCAGATGAAGTGTGTTGTTTTCTTAAACTTTCTATAAAGTAATACAATATTAAGTTTGGGTGTAGTTTTTGTGGCAAAAAGGGAGAGTGAAATCACGCGAATTTAGCTAACCCATTGATTTGTATTGTTGTGATAATCCTAGTTGTGACTGATGTTTCGGCGTTATCAATCGTTAAGTGGAATGCTTTAACGAGCACCGTTTGATGAATATCACATATTTTTAGATATATTGTATGACAATTAAGGTGGATCGGATATGCTCGTTACCAATTCGACAGCAGACCCTTTCGCTTCGCGTTTCACTTTTATCAATACGACGCTTTTTTAAGAGGACCTTTTAATAAAGCATGGTTAAGAATGAAGTGCCGTAGGGTTCGCTTTAATAGAGACTTTTTAGGAGTATGACGATGAATTCTTTCTTTGTATTAGATGAGAACCCGTGGGAAGAGCTAGGCGGCGGTATCAAACGTAAAATTGTTGCTTACACAGATGACCTAATGGCGGTTCACCTATGTTTTGATAAAGGCGCGATTGGCGCTCCGCATACTCACGAAATCCACGATCAAATCGGTTACGTAGTACGTGGCAGCTTTGAAGCGGAAATCGAGGGCGAGAAGAAAGTACTAAAAGAAGGCGACGCATACTTTGCTCGTAAGCACATGATGCACGGTGCGGTTGCACTAGAGCAAGACAGCATTCTTCTAGACATCTTCAACCCAGCACGTGAAGATTTCTTAAAATAATCTATAGCGCAACCTCAGTTGCTAAGGTGACAACATGAAATCATTAAACATCGCGGTCATTGGCGAATGTATGGTTGAGCTACAGAAAAAGGAAGGTCAGCTAAAGCAGTCATTCGGTGGTGATACGTTGAATACCGCACTGTATTTATCTCGTTTGACCAAAGCTCACGATATTAAAACCAGCTATGTAACGGCTCTGGGTAACGATCCTTTTAGCCAAGAAATGCTATCAGCATGGCAAGAAGAGGGCATCGATACTAGTCTGGTTCTTTCCGTTAAAGAAAAGCAACCAGGTATCTACTACATCGAAACCGATGAAACTGGCGAACGTTACTTCCACTACTGGCGTAACGAAGCGGCCGCTAAGTTCCTATTCGAGCAAAACGAGTCTCCGCTATTAGTCGACAAACTTTACTCGTACGATGCGGTTTACTTGAGCGGTATTACATTAGCGATCCTTACTGAAGAAGGTAAGACGCAACTGTTTGGCTTCCTTGAGCGCTTCAAGGCACAAGGTGGTAAGGTTATTTTCGATAACAACTACCGTCCTAAATTGTGGGAAAGCCGCGAGAATGCCATGTCTTGGTACCTTAAGATCCTTAAGCACACAGATATCGCACTGCTCACATTTGAAGATGAGCAAATGCTTTACGGTGACGAGCATCTAGAACAGTGTATCGAGAGAACCTCTGCACTGGGCGTGGATGAAATCATCATCAAACGTGGTAGCAAAGATTGCTTGGTTGTGGCGAATGGCGAAGCACAATACGTGGCGCCAAACAAAGTCGACAACGTGATTGATACAACAGCGGCTGGTGATTCTTTCAGTGCGGGCTTCTTGGCGAAGCGTTTGACTGGCGGCAATGCAGCGGAATCGGCTTACTCTGGCCACTGTATGGCTGGCGCGGTAATTCAACATAAAGGTGCCATCATTCCACGTGAAGTGATGCCAGATCTTCCTTTGTAATTCTTTTGCGGATCGCTGAGTAATCGGCGCTCCGCAGTGATTTATTGAACTCAAGTTAACGACGACGAGTACACTCTTATGACGACATTAAACGAACAATTAGCAAACCTAAAAGTAATTCCTGTTATTGCCATCAACAAAGCAGAAGATGCGATTCCTCTAGGCCGCACTTTGGTTGAAAACGGTATGCCTTGCGCTGAAATCACGTTCCGCACAGAGTGTGCTGCAGAAGCGATTCGTGCTATGCGCGCTGAGTTCCCAGAAATGTTGATCGGTGCTGGTACTATCCTAACTAACGAGCAAGTTGACCAAGCAATCGAAGCTGGTGTGGACTTTATCGTAAGCCCTGGCTTTAACCCTCGCACGGTTCAATACTGCCTAGACAAAGGCGTGGCTATCGTACCTGGCGTAAACAACCCAAGCCTAGTTGAGCAAGCGATGGAAATGGGTTTGCGTACACTTAAGTTCTTCCCTGCTGAGCCATCTGGCGGCGTTGGTATGCTTAAAGCATTAACGGCGGTTTACCCAGTGAAATTCATGCCAACAGGTGGCGTGAGCCTAGGTAACGTAGACGAATACTTGTCTATCCCTTCAGTACTGGCATGTGGCGGTACTTGGATGGTGCCAACAAAACTTATCGATGAAGGTAAGTGGGATGAACTGGGTACACTGGTTCGCGACGCAGTAGCTCACGTAGCATAAGTGTCGTAACACCCCGATAAAACTAGCGAAAGAATGAAAAGCGAGCCTCAGTGCTCGCTTTTTTGTGTTTGAAAGTTTGAAAGAGGCGAGAGTTAAGAATCGCATTCATATAAATCCTACTTTCTATCAAATTTTTTCGAAACATCTCATTACGTTTCCTTTAAAGAAATGCCGCGCATTTTTGATCTTCAGACAAAGCGCGAAGAAGAAAAATATTCCATACTCTAATAAATTTCAATTAGACAATTTGTATTACAATATATTGAGGTGTTCTGAATGGCAATTATCTCCTAGAAAGCCATTGGTCTAAGAAATTAAGGGGTTTTACGTATTTTTTTTCGTTGAATAACTTATGCTTTAGATCACAATTAAAACTTATTGTAGTACAAATAGAGTTGTGAGGAGAGTAGTCTAGACGTTAGAAAATGATCAAACTTGAAAGGCTGAAAAAATGACTATTGATACTCTTGTTGTTCTTGCCTACTTCTTCTTCTTAGTTGCAATTGGTTGGATGTTCCGTAAGTTCACTACCTCGACCAGTGACTACTTCCGAGGGGGCGGTAAGATGTTATGGTGGATGGTAGGTGCTACCGCCTTCATGACGCAATTTTCAGCATGGACGTTTACAGGTGCCGCAGGACGCGCGTTCAACGACGGTTTCGTTGTTGTAATCCTATTCTTAGCCAACGCATTTGGCTACTTTATGAACTACCTCTATTTTGCTCCAAAGTTCCGCCAACTACGTGTAGTGACGGCGATTGAAGCAATTCGTCAACGTTTTGGTAAGACTTCAGAGCAGTTCTTCACTTGGGCTGGTATGCCAGACAGCTTGATCTCGGCCGGTATTTGGTTGAATGGTCTTGCGATTTTCGTGGCAGCGGTCTTCAACATTCCTATGGAAGCGACCATCATCGTTACGGGCTTAGTGCTAATGCTAATGGCGGTAACAGGCGGCTCTTGGGCGGTTGTTGCATCTGACTTTATGCAGATGCTGGTTATCATGGCAGTGACGATCACTTGTGCGGTGGCGGCATACTTCCATGGTGGCGGTATTGGCAACATCGTGTCGAACTTCCACGGCGACTTCATGCTGGGTAACAACCTGAACTACTTCAGTATCTTTATCCTTTGGGTTGTCTTCATCTTTGTTAAACAGTTCGGTGTCATGAACAACAGCATCAACGCTTACCGCTACTTATGTGCAAAAGACAGTGAAAACGCACGTAAAGCTGCAGGTCTTGCATGTGTGCTGATGATTGTTGGTCCTATCATCTGGTTCCTACCACCTTGGTACGTTGCGGCATTTATGCCTGATTTCGCAGAGCAATACGGCTCAGTAGGTGGTGATGCAGCATACCTAGCATTCGTACAAAACGTAATGCCAGCAGGTATGGTGGGTCTTCTGATGTCAGCAATGTTTGCGGCGACCATGTCTTCAATGGACTCTGGTCTTAACCGTAACGCGGGCATCTTTGTGATGAACTTCTACAGCCCGATTGTGCGTCCACAAGCGTCGCAAAAAGAACTGGTTATCGTGAGTAAAGCAACGACTATCGTGATGGGCTTCATCATCATTGGTATCGGTCTATTCATTAACTCACTACGTCACTTGAGCCTGTTCGATATCGTACTGAACGTCGGTGCATTAATTGGCTTCCCAATGCTGATTCCTGTACTACTTGGTATGTGGATTCGTAAGACGCCGGATTGGGCTGGTTGGGCAACACTGGTTGTTGGTGGCTTTGTTTCTTACATCTTCGGTATCTCACTACAAGCAGAAGATGTAGAGCGCCTATTCGGTCTAGAGCAAGCGTTTACAGGACGTGAGTGGGCAGATCTGAAAGTTGGCTTGAGCTTAGCGGCACACGTTATCTTCACCGGTGGTTTCTTCTTGCTGACAACGCGCTTCTACAAAGGTCTATCACCTGAACGTGAGAAAGAAGTGGAGCAATTGTTCGAGAACTGGAATACGCCACTTGTGGCTGACAGCGAAGAGCAGCAGAACCTAGATACAAAACAGCGCGGCATGCTTGGTAAGCTTATCAGCGTAGCGGGCTTCGGTATCCTAGCTATGGCTCTAATTCCAAATGAACCATCTGGTCGACTACTGTTTATCTTGTGTGGTGCGATTGTTCTCTCGGTGGGTGTTCTATTGGTGAACGCAGCCCGAGGGCCTAAAAGCCCAAAGTTAGCTAACGCGAAAAGCTAACCAAAGTTAAAGACTCTCAATGAAAAATCCCGCGGTGTTAAAGCCGTGGGATTTTTTGATCAAGCTGACTGAGAAAGCGTGGCGCATCGTTTGTTGTTATTCGTTGTATTGGGGAACTCCCAATAAGGTGCGACTATATTCACATTAGAGTCGTCAGCCTAAAGCGAAAAAGCAATCTAACTTTCTTTGCATGCCGTGTTTACACTTTACACCCCAAACCTGATGCTTTGTCTATTTAAATAAATATGTGTGCCTTCTTAGCAAAGAAAAAGCATTAAATCAGACGTAGCTTTAATGAGGCGTACGCCAGAAATAGGAGAGAGGTTTTGAAGTGTGAGTGGAAAATATATAAGAGAATTGGAAGAGGCTGCCCTGCAAAACTTTAAAGGAGTGGCTAGGGTATCAAGGAGTGATGAGCGTCTGGGGAAGAGGAAAAACAAAAAAGCCCAGCCACATTGGTTGCTGGGCTTATAGTTGCAACTGAGTGTGACTAAGCTTCTAGCTCTGCAAAGTAGTCGAAGATGACTGGAACGTCATTTTGACCAAGGCCTTTATCAACTGCCGCTTGTAGACTCTTAGAAGTGCCCTCTGCAATTAGGGAAGTTGTACCAAGCTCTTCGCATAGAGCAAGGAAGTAACCGAGGTCTTTGTTTGCGTTTGCGACAGAGAAGCCTAGTTTTTCTTCGCCATCTACGGCGTAAAACTTACAGAATTGCATAAATGGTGAGTTTGATGGTCCTGCAGACATGATGTCGAATAATTGTTGACCATCAACACCAGCACGTTTAGCAACAGCAAATGCCTGAGACATGGTTGCTACGGTTGTCATACCCATAAAGTTATTCACAAGCTTAGTTACGTGACCAGAGCCTAGTGCGCCAAGGTGGAATACGTTTTCACCTTGATCGTCCAGTACGGGCTTAACCTTATTGAATGTTTCGACGTCGCCTGCGGCCATGATGTTCAGTAAACCATCTTTTGCGTGGGCAGGTGTACGACCTAGAGGCGCATCAATCATACCAGCCCCTTTCTTAGCAAGGTCAGCGCCAATCTTCTTCGTTGAAGCTGGAATAGATGTACCGAAGTCGATGAGTGTTTTACCTTCTGACATGCCAGCTAGAACACCAGTGTCTCCGTAAACAACTTTTTCGACAACTTCAGATGTTGTTAGGCACAGCATCACGATATCACTTTTCTCTGCTAGCTCTTTACCTGAAGAAGCTTCAGAAGCGTTTCCACGAGCTAGTACTGCGTCAACAGCATCTTTATTGAGGTCCATTACAGCAACTTCGTAACCACGTTTCTGTAGGTTTTCAACCATGTTTCCGCCCATCAAGCCTAGGCCGATGAAACCAATGATAGGTTTAGTCATTTTAACTCCAAAAATACTATTGTATGATTATATTGCTTGTCGGTAATCATAATGACTATTGTGGCTTTTGCAATTGAAAATTATGAGCATAGCGGGCTTGGGATGAATTTTTTCTAAAAGTGAGATGTAAGTAAGGTTTGTGGGGGTTTTATTCATCAGTGTATATAAGAAAAGCGGATTCATCACGCTTCCATTTTATCGTGAACAAATCCTTTAGGAGGCTTAAATAACGTAAAAATAAAATTTATTGTAATACAAGTGATTTTGTTTCAGCTAGAGGAATACTGTCCATACCAAAAAATGGGTGAAACGTTACAGATGGGGTTAAAGGAGAGGTGGTATAAGGATAAGCCGCAGTACAAACATACTGCGGCCGTTATCAAATCAGTACTAAAGCGCACTTACTGATAGGTAAAAAGACTTATTGGTACTAAATGCCTAAAGCTTGACCACCACCAATTTGCAGTGTTTCTGCGGTAATGAATGATGCATCTTTACTTACCAGAAAAGAGATAGCAGAGGCGACTTCCTCTGGCTGGCCTAGGCGTCCAAGCATAATACTGTCTGCCCAAGAAGCAAATACTTCAGGCTTGGTTGCTTTGATTTGAGCATGGAATGGTGTATCGATAGTGCCAGGAGATACTGCATTGACACGAATTCCAGCCGGAGCTAACTCTTTAGCTAAAGCGCGAGTTAATGTATGAACGGCGGCTTTTGATGTACCGTAAATACCTGCACCTGGACCACCTGCATTCCAAGCAGCGTTTGAAGTGAAGTTGATAATTGATGCATTATCAGACTTTCTTAGAAATGGAATCGCTGCGCGTGATACGAAGAATGCACTATCGAGGTTTAAAGCCATGACTTTACGGAAAAAATCAGTTTCCATACCTTCAATAGGACTACGACCACCAAGACCACCTGCGTTATTAACGACAACATCGATTTTGCCGTATTTTTCACCAATAGCATTGATGTTTTCATCGACGGCATGTTCATCTGTAACGTCAAAACCGTAGTATTCAGCCTCAATTCCTGCGTTATGTAGTTTGGAGACACACTCCGAACCTTTTTCATCTTCAATGCCGTTTAGAATGACCGTGTATCCATCCTGACCAAGACGCTTTGCCACTTGGAAGCCGATACCGCCAGTAGCACCAGAAATAAATGCAATTTTAGTAGACATAATGGTGTTCTCTCATGTTTGTAGAGTTGGAAAGGATTTTTTATTTAACATAGAGTATTATTGTAATACAAATGAGTTTAATAAACAGAGAAACACCAACAATGAGAAGTCGATCACGTACTTTCTTGAGATGCTGACTCATCCAGTGGTATATATCGACTTTTACGGTCGTGTATGGTTTGTATTTAGTCAGGATAATTGGGATGCATAAACAATTGAGCTTATAGCTGCGGGCTTAGCTCGTTGGGCTGAGGTTTGTTTCTAGTAGAAAGAAAGCTGATTAACCGTGGGTCTTTGTTGCCAAACTTATGATTTCATTTAGGCTTGCCAAGTGATGGTTGGAGAACTTTGTCGAGAGGTTGAGTTTTAAGCGGGTAGGGAACCTTTTTAGGATCTTAAGTCTTTCAAGGTCATTCTGAATAGTGAGGGACGAGCGTGATTTAGAATCTCTTGCCCGAGCACGCTGTTATGATATGTGACCCCGTTTCGCCGAGCGTTATTCATCACCATTATTCTGAAGAGTCGAGTTAGGATCTACCGGAATAATGATTTTGACTAAGCTGAGATAAAAATGCCCGCTAAATCAGCGGGCACTTTTGTTTACGTCATTAATGGTGCATGTGTTTTTCCATGTGACCTTGTTTTTCAACCGCCATTTCTACTTCCACTTTACCCGCGTTTTTGAATGTTAACGTCATAGGGAAGCGGTCGCCTTCTTTGAGCGCTTGTGTTGGATTGAAAATCATTAAATGGAAGCTGCCTGGCTTAAACAACACTGAGTCATTGGCTGGAACGCGCACTTCGTCAATCTTAATCATTTTCATCACACCATCTTCTTTCTTATGCGTGTGAATTTCGACATGCCCTGCGATTGGGCTTTCTGCTGCGATCAATGCATCTTCACTGTCACCGTGGTTGGTTAATTGAAAAAAACCACCGATAACAGGTGCGTTTGGTGGCGCTTCGCGGCTCCATGGATGGTCGATATGAATTTTTCCTGCTTCATAATCGTGCGCTAAACTCAGTGGGCTAGCGATGACAGCAATAAGCGCGATAGCGGCGGTTTTTAATGATTTAAGCATGTGTTTTTCCTTTTGAATTAATAGCTTCTCTGAATGGACAACAAACAGAGTCATCGTTATTTTTGAATAAAGTTGTCAATGATTAGATGCCTGTTAGGCAGGAAAAACACTCGGCGGAGAGTGCTTAGGCGCGATGTGTTTGTAAACGAGCTTATCGCATTTTGAAAAGTGATAAGTCGTCAGTGCATACTTTACTCGGCGCAGCCAATGGATGGTTGTCAGGTAAAGCCCAATCGCAACTAAAAGAAAGAATTGAACAGCTTGAAGAAGCGGGCATTCAAACTGGAAGCCGTCGTGTAAGTTAAGATCTTGGATGAGCTTAGAAGAAGATTGAGCGTTAGCCTCAATCAACGTATTGATATCCACCCATTTGAAACCATCTGCGGTACACAGTAAAACCTTTTCACTTTGGACTTTGTTGAGCCAAGTTGTGCTGTGAACTTGTGTAGGGTTAAGAGCGGCTGTGGACGCTAAATACAACTGAAACAACACCGCGATAATAACCGCAATAGCGTGCAAGCGATGGTGTTTGTGCTGTATTAGAGTGTTTTCCATACAATTGAGTGCTTATCTTCTTCGGCGCGGGATACTAACAAATTAACCAAACAATGTAATTATCAGTTTACTAAAAGGTGATGCAAGTGTGCATTATTTGTTTTATTGTCTATTTTTAACGCTTTAATGTCTTGATTCGGCTGACATTCACAACCTCCAATTCAACTTGTCAGTCTTGCCTAGTCGCTTTTGAAGATACCGAATTAATCTCTCTTATATGCCACTGAAGCTTCGGTTAGTGGGTGTCGTGGTGGTGTTTTTACGTGCTAGATTTGGCTGATATCGATTCAAAATGCACACCGAATCTTCACTTGTTTTCCATTAACGGAATTATGACAGTAATTTAATAAAGGATACGGTATTCTGCGCTCCTTTGTACATGCCAGAAACGTCCGTCCTACTTAGTCGGAGGGGCGATTAATCTTAAGAAATTTCTCAAATGAAATACGAACAACAGATTGGATATCGATACCCTAAAGGTCGATTTGCCATGGTGAGTGTATATGCATTCACCGGTGCTGCGATTTTAGCATCGACTATTTTTTCTCTATTGCTGTTTTTGTCTATCGACGAAAATCCGATGATGCAAACCTTATTTGGTGGTTTAGCGATCATTTTTGAAGCGGGTAAATTTTACGCTTGGTATGAATACGGTGAGCGCCGAGCCCATCGCAACTACACAGGAGCAGCAACCGCTCTCGTGTTTTATTTAGTCTTAGCTGCGATTTCCATTGGCGGTAGTATTGGTGGCATTAATAGTGCAACCAATAGTGCACAAAGTCATATTTCGGTAGAGCAGGCGAAAGTGGAAGCGTTTAATCGTCAGATTGCGGCAATCGATAAGCAGATTGAGCTCAACAATATGGCAGCGCAGAAATACATCGAGATGGAGCGTATCGCGACTGGTGTAACTCGCATTCAGGATCAAAACAAAACCTTACGTGAAGAGCAGCAACGCTTGGCTATGGAGCGTGATAGTTTACCGCCGGTTACGCAAGGCTCAGTGATTGGTTTGATTGATAGCCTAGCCAACGCATTTGGTACCACCTCTCAGCAAGCTCAGCTTGGCTTGGTTGTATTTCTTTCGATTCTTTTGGACTTCTTTGCTGCATTTTTTGTTGGCTTGATTGGTGAAGAGCAACGGTTCCGATATTTCTATCGCAGAAATGAGGACATGATATTGAAAACAGTTCGCGATATAGACCCAGCGCCTGCGGGTTATCTTCCTCATATAAAAGAGGAAGAAGAGCAAGAAATACCAGCTGCGCCGGAGCCAGAAGAACCAAAGGAACCGAAAACCTTGTTAGAGCAAGTTAGCGATGCACTTAAAACGCATCAAATTACGTGCACCAAAAAAGCCGTTGCTAAACAGTTTAGGCTGTCTGCGGAAGAGGTAGACAAGGTATTTGAAGAATTGGCAGAGCTCGGTTTAGTGGGAAAAAAAGCCAACCACCATTATCATTGGATAGGTGAAGCAGAAACCGCATAATTGGTTATCTATTAGAGTTCGGAAAGAGCGTCAATCGGCGCTCTTTTTTTGGGAGGGGGGAGTTTCGCTATTAAAGTTAACTACAAGAAAGCGTATCAATCTTTATTGAGCTTTTTGGTTACGTCTTTCATCGTTTTCTTCTCTTTTTCCGGTGTCATTGCATCAACAGCTTTACCCGCCATCCCTTCATCTGGTAATTTGTCTTTTCCTGCATCAACTGCGGTATCTTTCAGTGCCTCTTTAGGCGTACAGCGACCCCCAACACCAACCACGGCTTTTGTCGCAGCGGCTTTAGCTGCCTTTTCTGCATCGCAGTCAGGATCCATAACGCTAGCTAAGCTCGTGGCTGAACCAAAAAACAAGATTAACAAAATGAGGTTGCGTTTTTTCATAGTCGTCACCAATGTTGTGAAACATAGGTAAAGTGTAACGGAGAGAAAAGGCTTTGACTGAGAATTTGTTGGTTTGAGCTTGGGAAGCAAAGTAAGGTGAAAAGAAAAAGTGCCACCGAAGTGACACTTTTTCTTAAGCGTAGAAGGGATTAGTTGTCGTAAACGTCTAACTCCACTTCACGGGCAATATTTTGGTCGTTAATGATCACACCTTCGACTTCGACACGAGCACCATTTAGGTTAAGTTCTTCAATGCCTTGGAAGCGTGTTTGTGCATCAATCACAACGGTCGTGTTGTTTAGCAATTGATCTGCGTCGTTTTCGCAACGCTCGATTTCAAATGTTCTTGCTTCAGCATCGTAGTTTGATACGTATCCTTCACATTCAAATTCTTTACCTTGCCATTGGTTGTTATCGTCAAAGTCTGGTTGCTCAAACTCAATAACGGTAGCGATGCGTTTGCCATTTTTCATGACAGACGTTACTTCCACTTCTTGGCCTTGTTTTAGGTTCGCTTTGCTGCCATCTTCAAATCGTGTTGCGTTATCGATGAAGAATGCACCTCGGTAGTTTAGTGAGAACTCACTGTAGTCATTTGCAACCCATGTGACGATGCCTTCCACATCGCTGTCATTGCCTATGACGTCGTAGCCTTCAACTTCTACCTCATTTGCCATGAAGATGCCGTTTTGCATTTCACCTTCTACTTCCACCCATTGGCCGATGCTAAGTTGGCTAATGTTGTCGTAAGATACGGTTATATTTGTACCAAGCTCAAACGTGCCAGCATTTTCATCGGTATTAGTAATGCGACCTTCCAGTTCGTAGTAGCTTCCAAGGGCTGGGTAATCGTTATCTACGTCGATTTCGACCACAGACAACACTCGATAACCCGCATCCGCAGTCGGCAAGGATGACACCATCACCCAGTCGTTGATCTCTATATCATCACTTAAACCGTCAAACTGCAGATCTACGCCGTTTACCGTAAATGTTTTCTTCACATAATCAATTGCTGTAACACGTCCAGTAATGGTTGGTTCAAGTGTGACTCGGACGCCATTGTCCGAAGCTTGCCGAATATCTGACCCCACGCGAACCACCATTTTTGGTTTTACATCGGCCAATTGCACTTGTGTGTCGTCATAAACCACCTCAGACACACGATACGTATGTCCATTGACGGTTAACGTGCTTTCTTCAGCGTTGACCGCTTCAACAGAGCCAATCGCTACACTTGGTTTCACTGCTGGTTGAGTTGGTGTGCTATCGCTATTGCTGCCACCACCTGAACCACCACAACCAGACAATGCCAAACCTACTACAGAAATAAGAGCGAGTTTTTTCATTGTATTAACCTCAATTTACGAGCGAGTTTAGGAAATTGCCTGTATCTTATTGGGCATATCGTGAAGAGATCGTGAAGAAATGTGATTTTATGAAAATTTTAATTGTAGATGACAACCATAACGTCTCGGAGACGATTGCAGACTATCTTGAGCTCGAAGGCATGATTATCGATTGTGCGTTTCATGGAGAGGCTGCGATTAAGTTAATCGAGGAAAATCATTACGATGTAATCATCATGGATATCATGATGCCGAAGCTCGATGGCATCAGTACGGTACAGAAGCTTCGACAAGATAAGTTATGTGGAACGCCAATTCTCTTCCTAACGGCAAAAGATACGCTAGATGACAAAATCGCGGCTTTTAAAGCGGGGGGAGATGATTATTTAATGAAGCCATTTGCGATGGAAGAGCTCAGTTTGCGTGTTCATGCTTTGGCTAATCGTGGTCCAAGACAAGATATCGGAGCGCTCAAATTTGCAGATATTTGTTTAGATGCGCGGACAGGAAAAGTAACGAGAAAAGACAAAGAAATTAAGCTGAGTCGAATTCAAACTAAAATTTTAAAATTGCTCCTCCAACGTGCTCCAGCAGCGGTCTCGCGCACAGAAGTGATCGATAGTGTGTGGGGAGACGAACCACCCGGAAGTGATGCACTTCGTAGCCATATTTACGGTTTAAGAACCGCGCTAGACAAAGGTTTTGAAGAATCACGATTAGAGACTATTCATGGACAAGGTTACCGACTTAAAGCATAACGAATATCCAAGCATTTATCGCAAGATCCGTTGGGGTTTTGGGGTCATGACGTTTGTGATGTTTACTCTTTTTTGGTCGCTGATTTATGTGGCAGAAAACAAACTGGAAGTGCTGAGTTTACATCACTGGCTCGATACTGAAGCTGCGCTTTATAGTGAGAATTTCGAGAAACAGGGCTGGGATGCGCCATTGCCAAACGTATTGGAGTTCAACTCATATTGGAGTGAAGCTCCGACACCGGATTGGTTGCTCTCTTTTACTTCACCTGGTTTTTATGAATACCTGCTTGGTGAAGAAGATAAACACTTTGTTGTATTGAACCATCCCTCAGGGAAGGGGCTTATGTACATTGTATTTCAAGATGACTCAGATGATTACTTGGACGAATACGAAAGCTCGCTGCATCAGTTTACGCTGCTGCTCGGTGGTTTGTTTTCATTTGTCATGGTTGGGTATGGCATTTACATGGTGCGAATATTGTCTCGGCCATTAGCGCAAATTGAAGACAAAATTAGCCAAATGTCACCGGATCAACCCGCTTTCCAAGTTGAAACTAAGTTCAGCGAAACACGCCAGATAGAGCAGACTTTGCTGGATAATAAGAACGATATCGCGGGCTACTTCAAACGAGAACAAGAATTTAGCCGTTTTGCATCGCATGAGTTGAGAACGCCAATCATGGTGATTAAAGGCTCAACAGACATTCTGACGCGTCTTCCTGATCAACCTCGAGTTGCGCAAAAAGCCATCACGAGGATGCAGTCAGCTTGTGACGAGATGCGTGTACTGACAGAAGCGTTTCTCTTACTTGGTAAAGAGAAAATAGAGCCTCAGCATTACGGAGAGCATCAGCTTCTTACTCGTTTACAAAAACAACTGGAAGAGCTGGCTCCTTTATTTGCCAAGCAAGATTCGAATTACGCTTTGCACGAACAACATAGTGGTGTCGTGAATGCACCAGAGAGTTTTGTGACCATTGTTATCAACAATCTGATTAAAAACGCCTTTAGCTATAGTGTGGGAGATATTGAAATTGAGTTGAAAGGTCATGCGCTTAAGATCCTAAACCGTCACGATGGCAACGAGACGTACAACGCTGGTTATGGTTGTGGGCTTGTTATCGTACAACGAATATGTGAACGGATGGGGTGGGCGTTAGTACTGGACGATGATGGTGTTCGATTTAGTGCAAAAGTGGAGTTCTGCTCTTAGCTTTGCGCGTATTGATTCAAGTGAGAATTAACGCTCTGGATTTTTCTTGTCGTACGCATCTAACCCGCAGTCAAACAAGAAAAAACTGGAATTTGAATTAGACTGAAGTTAGTGAAGCGGAAACTCGAGGAACCGTTATGCTCTCTTATCAGGTCAGCCGAAGTATTGAAATTAATAAGAATCAAAGTGAAATTATTGGCTATCTCAAGAACTTCAATAACTGGCCCAGCTGGTCGCCATGGATCATTCTTGAACCAAGCTGCGAGCTGACATTCAGTGATAATCAGGGCCACGTTGGAGCTGGTTATCAATGGAATGGTCAGCGTATTGGGACTGGCGCGATTGTACTGGAAAGTACTCAAGAGCATCGATTAGATATGGAGCTACATTTCTTTCGCCCAATCAAGAGCCATGGAAAGGTGACTCTAATCGTGACGCCGTCACAAAATGGCTGTTTAGTCGAATGGCAAATGCAATCTCGCGTCCCTTGGTATCTGTTCTTTCTGAAAAGTATGTTTAAGTCGATGATAGAGATGGATTATCAACGTGGGTTACGCATGCTCAAAAGTAAGCTTGAAACCGGAAGAGTGCATTCAGACTTAGTCGAAATAGGTAACCGAACGTTGCCTCAAATTCATTACATTGGGATCAAGGGTGTGGCTAGCTTGCAGGAATTAGGTTCGGTAATTGAGAAGCATGTTCAGCAACTAGAACAGTTAATTAGTGACGAAACCCTATCCGTGAATGGTGAATTGTTTTGTTATTACCAGTCGATGGATATGCAGAAAGGTACATTCGAGTTTATCACTTGCTTTCCTCTTCATAACTCAGTACCAGCGCCTCAAGGGGCGGTTACTGGTACCATTCCTGAGAGTGAAACATTTGTCGTCGAACACCGAGGTGAATATCAGTTTTTGGGAAATGCATGGGCTTTAGCGATGAACTTGGTTCGTCAGAGTGGCATGAAAGTCAAAACCAGTCCTTTAGGAATCGAACGCTACCTGAATAGTCCGAAGGAAACCACGGAAGAAGAGCTAAGAACGGAAATTATTTTGTTTAAGAAATGACAGGCGCAAGCGAGTAGGGTGTTTAGGTATCATACTAGTTATGCGAAATGTTACTAAAGAATAATAGCGTATCTGTTCCTACCCATAAAAATGCCTCAGCAATCGCTGAGGCATGGTTTTACAGGCCAACTTCTCTTGTTAGAGAATTATTGTGCACGGTATTTACCGCTGTTTAGTTCAATTTTAGACGCTTTTACCCGGCTGTCTGCGTTTAGGTAGTCGCTAATACTTAGCAGATCTTGATCTTGAGATGCTTTTAACACCGCTGATTCCCCTTCTGCGAAGATAACTTCTAATTTTAACTCTTTGGCGACTGCTTTCGCTTCGTTAGGATTGTTTACGGTGATATAAACCAGTCCAGTGGCTTTGGATACGTTACTAAACGCATTCTTAAACACCTCATCACCCGCTTGAAGTTTTACGTCTTCAGATAGGGTTCTAATAGTGCCAGTTTGCACTTTTCGATAATCTTGGCCATTAATCTCAACCGCTTCTGATGGCACAAACAGTTCTGGTGCAGGCTGTTGAGAGAGCTGTTGCTCAGCGTATACACTCGACGTCATGATAACGAGAGCCAGCATAGAAAATGATTTGTATTTCATGTTATTGACTCCTTAGTGTCCAAATATGCGCATTGACCAGTTCTTAATAACACCGGGCTGAGCGTTGTTTGCCATCGGAACGTCATAGATGGTGGAAGAGTTGAAATATGCAATGTAAGAATAGACTTCATCGCCGTTCGTATCTATTGCTCGCAACGTCCATTCGCCTTTTGCATCTTCGCCATAAAATTGGTTAGACAACATTAATTGATCTTTGTAGCCAGTAATCGATGAATCAAGAGATTGACCAACAAGACCATTGCGCGGTGTTTGCAAAACGGAACGAGTCCCTGATGGCGAAATGAGCTCGATAGCTAAGTCGGGCAGACGAGCGTGGTCCAGTGTCAATGTCACTTGAACGGATTCTACTGTCAGCTCATCGGCAATGGCGATACTTGAAGAACCACCAACTAGACTTGCATCGGGTACACTTACTT
Source organism: Vibrio sp. YT-17 (assembly GCF_033337375.1). Taxonomy (NCBI): domain Bacteria; kingdom Pseudomonadati; phylum Pseudomonadota; class Gammaproteobacteria; order Vibrionales; family Vibrionaceae; genus Vibrio; species Vibrio sp. YT-17. Next base: position 66,135 of record NZ_JAWOQP010000007.1, on the reverse strand, counting down.
CTGTAGCGTTATTAACCCATGGCGTAATGACTTGAGTTGGCAAAACGCGATTCGTCATGCGAGCACGTTGCATCGCTTCATCTAAATCTACAGCGCCGAAGCCATAAAAAGTATGGAAATCTACGCCTGCTGCGTTTTTTTGCCAAGGGGCAATTGCCTCGTAGCTAACCTGTTCACCTTTATGGTTAGTAAATTCAAGCTGTACGCCTGGATGCGCTTTATCCGTTACTTTTGCTGTCTCCGCTAGTAAAGCACGTACATCACGAGCAGAAAGTGCGTGGTTGGTTGACATGATTGCCGCGATGGCACCCGATGTGTTCGGCGCAGCCGATGAGGTTCCGTTCATCGTACTGGTATAGTTACAGTTCGGATCGAGCTCCGTTCCGCCGTGTAACCCATTAATGCCAAGGCCATCACTGGTATTTTGCCCTTCTTCACAACCCATTAAATCAGTGGTGACCATAGCAGGGAAATCTTGCCCATATTCACCTGCTGGTGCTGCAACCCACACGTTCGAACCCACCGATGAGTAACTCGCTCGCGTACCATCCGCTCGTAGTGCACTAGTGACTAAATTGAAGTAATTGGCGTTATCATAAGACTGAGCAGAGTTGTGCATCGGTAAGCCTTGATTGTCTCCACCAGCAAAGAAGTTACTTGGCAATACGAAGAATCGTCCTGCATTGAAATAACGGTAACCATTACCTGCTGACTTTACAAATACAGCACCTCGACCCCAGGCGTTACTCTCGCTGACGTTTTTCATCACGTCCATTTCAAGTTTTAGTTGAGGGTCGCTTTCATCAAAAGTAATCGGGTTTATAGGGCTGAAACCGTAACTTTGGTTAAATACGCGAACATCACGTGTTGCTGGGTCCATGCCATGGGAGATTAACCAGCCTTCTAATGTCTGGTTGGCTAACCAGTTAAAACCGATGAGGGAAGAGAGAGAAGCGACACCGCGTCCGCCTTCACCGTTGTTGCCGACGGCGCTAATCAAACCGGCTACAGCAGTGCCATGACCATTAGTATCAACCGGATAACTTGGTGGGAATGAAGAGTCTTCGACGAAGTTTCTGCTACCTGTAACTATATTACCTGCAAGGTCGGGGTGATCGATCTGCACTCCAGAATCAATAACGGCAACTTTCACACCAACACCTGCAATCCCCATTGCCTGAGTGAGCTTAGTGTTTAAGTCGTTCCCAGCAACAGCAGGATTAGCCGCAAACGCAGTTTGCCCCGTGTTGTCTAAGTGCCATTGTTCAGAATAGAGTGGATCAAACGCCGAGACGGCAGGTGCAATGCCTACTGCCAACATAGCAGCAAATAGGCGATTAATGCGTATTTCCATTTTTGACCTCATGTCTTTGTTTGGAATTTTTTAGTTCCTGTTTCATATTCCGCTAACAGGAACAAACAAAGCTAACGACAAAGAATAAGGACGAAAACCATTTACAACTTGTTTACATTAAAAGTTCGATGGACAACATAAGTCTTTGTTAATTTACTGAAACTATGAGGTTTTTATATGTCGCATCGAGCATGCATGAAAAGTGAAAAGCAGAAAATACGAGTGTACCGTCTGCTTCAAGAGGGGGGTTATTTAGTTGAAGCGGGTTGAATAGTTGCGATTGGTTTCTTAGGTTCGGCTTTTTCCTCAGGCAGCACGTTATCAATCCACTTTTTAATGAACAACTTATCGAATTCTTTATCACACCACTTTTTGTTTAATCCACGTCGATTGAACTCAGCACCAATCGCCACTTTGGTTTGGTTAGTTGCACGGCTGTAGTAGAGAGTTTCACATAGTTGAGTGTTACTCATTTGCTGGGCATATACGTTGACACTGCTGCTGCGCATTCCCAGTTGAGATGCTTGCTGATTACTGCACGCCATAAGAAATAGAGGCGCAAAAGTAATAATGATTAGATTTTTTTTCATGTGTGCTTTTTTATGATGTAGGATGAATGACGAACTGGTTTCTACCAGCTTGCTTCGCATCATACAAAGCTTGGTCTGCCAAGAAAAACCATTGATCCCATTCTTGTTTAATTATTTGTGCCGACAGTTTGTCCACTGCTCCAAGGGAAATTGTCGCGTTTAATGGTTTAGAGTCAACCACCAATGGCGTGTTTTCAACAGTATATCTCAATCGCTCCAAAAACTTAGCGCAATCTTCAGCTCGCTGTACTTCGAATAATAGGACAAACTCTTCTCCACCCCAACGAATGAGTAGGTCACCAGAGCGAGTGGATTCATTAAATAGCGTGGCAATATGAGTCAGCATTTTATCGCCAATATCGTGTCCATATTGATCATTAAAGGTTTTAAAATGATCGACATCTAAAACGGCTAAGGCAAATGTTCTATCTGGGCTTCTACGAGCCATTTTGTCCAACCAAATGTGAAGATAGCGACGGTTATGCAGTTGAGTTAATGGATCGGTAGTATTTTCTTGAGTGAGTGCTTTATTAATACGTCTAACGCGCAGTACGTAACGAAAACCAACGACTCCAATTGCCGCAATAGCGATAAAGTAGAACATTTCTCGATAGCGCTGTGAACGCAGTTCAGAGGCTTGTAGCGCATTTTTTGTTTCTAGCAATTTGAGTTCTTTCTGGGCTAACTTAGCTTCGAGGTCAAACTTAATGTTAATCATCTCTTCACCATGAATATGATGAGAAAACTCAGCCTCTAGCTCTCTTAATTGGGTTAAATAATGAAAAGCCGCTTCATAGTCATTAAGAATTTGATGAGCGTTTATCAGTACCGAAAGCATATCAATACGCTGACGCAGCTCTAATTCACTGGTTGATTTGGTTTGTTCTAGAACGTTAAGCGCTGTTGTAATAGCTTTATCGTATTGTTTGTTTGCGAGGTAAGCCTCTGCAAATGCCTCGTAACAAGACGTTTTTAGCATTTCTAGATTTTTTGGAATGGGCAGGTCTACGCAACGTTGTGCGACCATTAATGCATCATCAATTTTTCCTACCGAGCTCAACATTTGTGAAAAGCTGGATAAAGAGTGGTGCTTGACTGTGTCCGACCCCGTTTGCATTGAAAGTCGAATGGCTTCATTGAAATAATATTCCGCTTTTTTGTTATCTCCGAGGCTCGAGTGAACGATGCTAAGGTTTGCGTAGATAACCCCCATAAAAAAGCTATTATCGTATTGATATTCGCTCTCTAGGTAAGTGTCGAGAGCTTGCGTTAGGTAACTGTTGGCCCGAGCCCAATCTGATGCGTCGATGTAGACCGTCCCAATGTTGTTCAGTGTCATCGCGACTTGTATTTCAAATACTGTTTTTTCTAATAACTCATAGGCATTGCGATAATATTTTAGGCCACTGCGTAGTTGATTTCGAGATACTTCTAGATTGCCTAACCAGCGGTAAGCACGGCCTTCTAATGCTAGATAACCAAGATCACGGGCTGTAGAAACAACGTCATGGAGTAACAATTCTGCGTTCCAGTTATCGTCTTGCTCAATCATTGTTACAGCCTTATTGAGCTGTGCTTCAGCGACGACCCATTCCAAATGGTGCTTTTTACCGAATTCGATTAAATCGGGCATATCTTTCGGTAATGGAACGCCTTCGTAACGCTTAAGGTACTTTCGTGCAAAGTAATACAGAGCAAGAGACTCCGCTGATGCATTCTGTGGCGCATTTAACTCATCTTTTTGAATTGATCGCGGCTTACCCATCGAGCGAAAGTAGAGTTTTAACATGGGCTTGCTTTCTGCTGAAATGTGTTCTTCCAGATAAGCTTGCTTTTCGGTACTCGCCAGTACGTTGGTGGGATGCAAGAAAAGTCCAAGTGCAGTACAAAGTGCGCAAGCCAGTTTTTTAATTGAGAAGTGCATGAGCGTATTAATAAAATGTGATCTCTTAACCGAATACCAGTTAAGTCTACCATTTCTTGTTGGTTAAGTGCGGATGGATTCCCAGTGGCAAAGTGTTTTGGGAGTGAGATACGAGAAGGAGCTCTATAATATTATGATTTATAAAACAAAATCTATTGAAAACTTATGCAATGATTAGGCGATGGTATAGATAAGGTAACTATGACAGGTAGGCGAGCATATTCGGTGGACTCAATCTAATGATTTAAGCCGCGGATTCATCGCTCAAAATCAGGGCGAAGTGTAAAAAATTACGTTTCTGTCATAAATATTTAATGTTTGTATGGGTTGTTAAAAAACTGGATATTAGACATAGTGTTATTAAGCCAATAAAAAATGGCTTTTATAATAAATAGGAGATTAACTATGCATAATGAAATGATTCAACCTTCGCACTTCGGCATTATCGGCCGTACCTGCATCGCTTCAGTACTTATGATTGCGGGTGTTTTCGCTCTTATTTAAGAGTCAAGGGTAACGATGATTACCTTTTAAAGAGTAAGAAAATTCAGGGAATCACCTTAACCTTGTGTAAGGTATTCCCCTGAAAATCCAAGCTAGTCTTTAGTTATTAGCTGAAGAAGCTAAAAATCAATGCACTTACCGCCACAATGCCTGCTGCTAGAACAAAGTAAGTAGAGACATTTCCTCGATATTGTTTCATCGCCTCGATTTTATACACCGCTAACATTGGCATAATAAATAAGATCATTGCAATAACAGGCCCTGACAATGCTTCCATCATACCAAGAATACTTGGGTTCATGATCGCGGCCGCCCAGATTGAGAAGAACAGTGCTGCCACGCTGATACGATCAACACGCTTCTCAGATAGGTTAAAATGCTTGTTAATTAAACCATTTAAGCTTTCACGCGCACCTAAAAAATGCCCAAGGAAAGATGAAGTGATAGCAACAAACGCTACTAAAGGACCAAGTGTTGCAATAAATGGATTATCGGTTGCGTTCGCTAAGTAAGACAATACGGATACGTTTTGTTCTTTTGCTTGAGCCAATTGTTCAGGTGACAGTGTTAGTACACAGGAAAATACAAAAATAAGAACAAAGGCAATCAGCATGATGCTAGTGCGACGAAGAATAACTTCGGATTTGGCATCTGCCTGCTTACCGTAATGGCGACGTTGTACATTTGCAAAGCTTGAAATTGCAGCTGCGTGACTAAACGAGAAAATCACTACAGGAACTGCTAACCACATAGTGCTAGCAAAAGCTGACGCTTCTGGCACATCCATGACAGGCATGGTCCAGTTCGGTATTAAGTAAAATGATAGAAAGGCAAGAATGGCAACAAGTGGGAACACCATGATGGCAAAGGCCCGTAGCATTACTTTTTCACCCGCCATCATAATAGCAATTAGTGCAAACACTAGTACGCCAGAAAGCAAAGGTCTAGGTAAAGAAGCCATATCAGCCTGATTTACCATGAAGCTATCTACTGTGTTTGTTATTCCAACCCCATATATCAACAGGATCGGGAAGATCGAAAGAAAATACAGCAGTGAAATAGAACGACCTGCTTTTGCGCCGAAGTGCTCTTCCACTACATCAGTGAAGTCTGCGTTTTTGATCTTAGAAGATAGTACAAAACGAGCTAAGCCACGGTGCGCAAGATAGGTCATTGGAAAAGCAAGTACTGCCATCGCGACTAAAGGCCAAAAACCACCAATCCCAAGGTTAATTGGCAGAAACAGGATGCCTGCGCCAACGGCTGTTCCAAATAGGCTAAGAACCCAATGTGTATCATGTTTTGACCAAGCTGTGGTTGTGTTTATTTCACTAGGATTTAAGGCATTTCGAGATTCTTTCACTTTAAAACTCGCTTTTATAAAAATAATAATGCTGAAAATGGTAAAGGTTTTAGTGTTTATTATCACATGCGAAGCTTGGTGAATAATGCTGTGAACTTGGGGTGGTTGTAAATTATCCAACTATGAATTTTTCAATAAACCAGAATAAAGTTCTTAATTTTAATGCATTTAATGGTTGTATGTATTGAAATTTTCATCTTGTGTGGTTTTTGATTTTGCGGTTAAAACTTGATCACGGATGTATGTTCTAAGTGAGTTAGGCCTAATTTTCAGGAAGAATATTACATTTCTTAAGCACTTAATTGAGATGTTTGTGTCCCGTCATTTAGATGAGATTTAGGTATACTGCTGCCATTCATGTTAAAGAAGGAGTCATTGAATGGACATCTTGTCTGCGCAAAAAGAGGACTTATTTGCCATATATAAGCTCGAAAATACTTTATTTGGAGAACACGCCTATCCTCAATTTTTCTTTCGGCAAGCTTTTGATTGTTGGGGAGAGAGTTTACTGGTAGCAAAAGAGGGAGAGCAGGTCGCAGGGTATATATTGCTAACGACTAGCACAAATGCACATCAATATTGGATCATGTCATTGGCCGTCGATATTCAACATAGAGGTAAAGGTATTGCGCGTTCCCTCCTAGAAAACGTTATTGCGTCGTTGACGTTAGGCTCAAGCGTGAAATTGACTGTCGATCCTAAGAACCAACCTGCATTGTCTTTATACCTCTCCCTTGGCTTTAAAACGTTAGAAGAAGAAGCGCATTATTTTGGTGACGAAGAATCCAGGTTAGTTATGGAATTAGTAAAGTAATACTGCACGATAATGACCGAAATTTGCACACAATCAGTGCGTAGCATTACGTTGCTATAATTGGTTTTAAGCTAACCATTTGTATGGTAAGGGTTTTTAATCTTGGCACCTCACTTGCTTTACATAAACGTTCATCGATAACTCGATGCGCCGCTCTTAATAGCAGGCGAGAGCGGTATAGGGTATTACTTTTTGAAAATGTACTAACAGCGTTAAAGGCATTGCTGCCTCTCTCGATTCGGGAGAGGCTTTTTTTTGCTAGTAAGTTGGGCTGAATCACACTGGAGGTGTTATGTCGCAAGGATGCAAAAAAACCACTTGTCCCTATTGTGGTGTTGGATGTGGTGTCGAGGTCAATGCGAAAGGAATCGTTGGGGATGCGTGTCATCCTGCAAATGCGGGATCACTGTGCGTGAAGGGTGTCGCGCTGGCAGAGAGTTTGAATATGCCTTCGCGCTTGTTGTATCCAAAGCTTGTCACCAAGCAACGACCTCAAGGGCAAGAGGTGCAATGGCAACAAGCCACGGATCTGATTGCTGAAAAGATTCATCAAGCGAAAGCGGAGTTTGGACCGGATTCCGTCGCGATGTACGTGTCAGGGCAGTTGTTAACGGAAGACTATTACGTCGCCAACAAACTCATGAAAGGCTATGTTGGCAGCGCAAACATCGATACGAACTCGCGTTTGTGTATGTCTTCGGCGGTTGCGGCTCATGTACGAGCATTTGGTGAAGATGTCGTTCCCGTCAATTACGACGATATTGATAAGACTGAGCTATTGATCATTTGCGGTGCTAATACCGCTTGGACGCACCCTGTTTTATTCCGACGTATTCAACAAGCGAGAGAAAACAATCCTAACCTCAAGCTGGTGGTCATTGACCCGCGTGAAACGGTCACCGCACAGCAAGCGGATTTGCATCTACCGATTAAAAACGATGGTGATGTGTCACTCTTCAATGGGCTGCTCAAGTTTCTTATTGAACAACAATTGATTGATTCTGAATACATAAATTCTTATACCGACGGATTTAATGCACTTAGAGAAGAAGTTTCTGATTTGCGTTACGATGTCACTAATTTGACGTCTTCCATTGGCATTTCAGAAGAAAAACTCACGACATTCTTCCAATGGTTTGCGCAAAGCCCAACCGCAATTACGTTGTTTTGCCAAGGGGTAAACCAAGCCGAAAATGGCGTCGACAAAGGCAATGCAATCATTAATGCACACTTGGCGACGGGTAAAATTGCCAAGTCAGGTTGTGGGCCGTTTTCTATTACAGGTCAGCCCAATGCGATGGGTGGGCGAGAAGTCGGTGGATTGGCAAACCAGTTAGCGGTTCATCGTGCTTTTGACGCAAAGTCTATAAAGCAAGTGCAGGCGTTTTGGGATTCACCAGAAATTGCCACTCAGCCCGGTTTAAAAGCTGTTGAACTGTTTGAGGCGGTAGAACGTGGTGAGATTAAAGTTCTCTGGATCATGGCAACCAATCCTGTTGTCTCTTTGCCAGATAACCAATTGGTAAAACGTGCACTAGAGATTTGTCCGTTTGTGATTGTTTCCGATATCACAGCGGATTCGGATGTAGCGCATTACGCGGACCTATTGCTACCCGCCGCTGGCTGGGGGGAGAAGCAAGGCATGGTGACCAATTCTGAGCGTCGACTTTCAAGGCAGCGCCAGTTTCAAACGCCTCCCGGTGAAGCAAAATCAGATTGGTGGGCGATAAGCCAAGTTGGGCAAGCTCTGTGTGCATTGGAAAAGACACAAAATGGCTTTGCGTTTACTTCTGAGCGGGCGGTATTCAGGGAATATGCCGCGATGACAGGCATGAATGCAGATTCGCCATTGAAGCTAGATCTTTCTCAATACGCCAACTTAACCGAGCAAGAATACGAAGAGTGGGTGCCGACACAATGGGGAGGAGAGCGCCCTTTTGCTGATGGCGTCTATTCACACCCAGATGGAAAAGCGCGTTTTGTCGTGACCAGTGAATCTCCAACGCGCTTAGAAAGAACAAAAGGCTGGTGGCTCAATACGGGCAGGCAACGTGACCAATGGCATACCATGACGCGCACAGGGCATATCGCCCACCTTGCCGCCTCAGAGTTAGAACCAACCGTGTACATGAACACGCTCTCTGCCACTCAAAATCGCTTAAAAGCAGGACAGCTCACCAAGCTGTTTCAGCCTGCTTCAAACACCGGTATTTATGCCAAAGTTGCCATTGATGAAGGTTTGGGTTTTCAGGAGCTGTTTATGTCAATGCACTGGGCGGGTCGATATGGCGGTGAAAGTAGTGTTAATGCGATAGTAAACAGCGCAAAAGACCCTATTTCAGGGCAGCCTGCATTTAAGTCGTCTTATGTTGAAGTGCAAGACGCCGCGGTCAAAACCTACGGTATGTTCATCGGTACACAGTTTGATTCCGGTAAATTTATCTACAGCGCATTTCAAGCAGAAAGCAATTTGGGCATTTGGCGCTTTGCACATGATAAGCGACCAAAGAAGCAGAGTTTTTGTCGAACGGAAAAGAGCCGCAGAATTACGATAGATATTGCCCAAGGTTGGCTAGCGGTGGACTATGACCTTGTTGGAGACGTGCGTATCATTCGCTCTGTTTTGGTGGTGTCTAGTGAACCGATTCAAACCGACTACACCAACTTTACCGGCTTGATTGGCAAGCCGATGGAGCTATCGCAACTGCTTACCATCACTCAATCGCAAAGCAGTGCCAAACTGGTTTGTAGTTGTTTCCGCGTTACCGATAAACAAATACATGACGCGATGGAGAAACAAGACTGCACGTCAGTGACCCAACTTCAAAACAAACTCAAATGCGGTACTAACTGTGGCTCGTGCGTCTCTCAAATCAAACAAATGGTCGACAGCCATCAGCATCAAAAGGGCAAACAGCAAGCGAACCAGCAAAGTTTGGCTATTCAAATAAAGTAAGTCATAAAGAGGATAAGCACATGGAAGCGCCTTATCAAAAGTCTTGGTTTAAGAAAGGACAAGCGAGTCAGAAACAAGAACGCTCGTCTCGCTTTTCTAAGCATGATCAAGCAAGCAAACTGAACCAACTTTTAGAAGACCATTCACTAGACCTGGACGCGAACCACAAAGGTTTTGTCTCGATTGTCGGAGCAGGGCCGCACGATCCTGACTTGTTAACGGTAAAGGCTGTGAAAGCGATTATGTCGGCAGAGGTACTGTTGTACGACCGTTTGGTTAACAAAGATATTTTGGAGTTGGCTTCGCCACAAGCCGATTGGATTTACGTGGGCAAAAGATGCGGACAACCTAGTATTGGTCAGGAAGAAATTTGTGACTTGATGGTATCGCTCGCTCAACAAGGAAAGCGAGTTGTGCGCTTAAAAGGGGGAGATCCTTTTGTATTTGGCCGTGGAGGTGAAGAGGCGTTAGCACTCGTCAAACACTCAATCGCGTACGAAGTCATTCCCGGCATTACCGCTGCGATTGGATGTTCAGCAAACAGCTTGATTCCGCTGACTCATCGTGGCGTTGCTCGTAGCGTTACCTTTGTGACGGGGCAAGTGGTAACAGGCGCATTTGAAGCGTGGAGCCAACTGATGCAAAGCGGACAAACGTTAGTCTTCTATATGGGGTTAGAAAAGTCATCGCAAATACAAACGAGTTTAATAGGCTCTGGTTTGAGAGAAGATTTTCCAGTCGCGATCATCACTCATGGTTGCAGCCCTCAACAACAAGTGCATGTTACCCAACTCAATCAGCTCAATGAGTTATCGATTACACTTAAAGGCATCAGCCCAGCATTGATTGTGATGGGAGAAGTTGTCAAACTGCGCGAACAACTAATAGAAACCGTACAGTCAGTGACGGAATACGAGGGAATATGAGCAGCATTTTGGAGTGTATCAGAACAGTCGGTCGTGGCGAACGTGGTAGAAAACCACTGAACTTTGACCAAGCGTTTCGAGTTATGGATGAATACCTAAACGGAGAGTGCGATGATGATCAAATGGCAATGCTGCTGATGCTGATCCGCGTACAAAACGAGACTCAACAAGAAATCGCTGGCTTTGTGAAAGCATTCCAATCCCGCATGCCTGCTATTGGTGCAGACATCGACTGGCCATGTTACGCAGGCAAACGTGAAGCGGCAGGTCAGCCTTGGCTCCTGTTAGCAGCGAAGATCCTTGCCGATAATGGTCATAAAGTGCTGATGCATGGCTATCACGACCGTCAATCTGGACGTTTACACGCAGAAGATTACCTCGACAAGTTTGCTATCGAGAAAGCGGAATCAGCAGAAGAAGCAAAGCGTGTCTTAGAAACACAAAACATCGTGTATCTACCGCTCAGCGCATTTGCTCCACAAGCAGAAACCATGATCGGTTGGAAGAATCGTTATGGGCTTAGAACGCCGATTAATACCGTGGTTCGAGCATTGAATCCGGGGCAAGCAACGGTTGGTATTCGTGGTAGCTTCCATCCTGGTTTCCAACAACTTCATGCAGAAGTCGAATATGAAATCGGTCAAACCGCTCACGCTGTTGTGTCATTCAAAGGGCAATCGGGCGAATCAGAATACAACCCGAAAGTAAGCCAAACGGTATGGTTAAGCCAAACAAGCGGCGTGACATCGCACTACTGGACGGAGCAAATGCTGTCTGAGGTGCCAATGCCTACGAACTGTCCGTTTGGGACGTCAGAAGATGACATGAACCAAATGGCGAATACGGTTTTGGCAACGATGACAGTTGTACTCTTTGCTCAAGTGCACGATAGGGAACACGCCTTTGAACATGCGTTTACTTATTGGGAAAACTATTGTTGTGGCAGTTAATCCTGTGACGAGCTAACCGCGAAACGTTGTTGGATCGGAATCCTTTATCTATTGTTTGTGTAAGCTTGTCAGTGATGTATTTATCACTTGAAGTGTCTCACAGCTGATTGGGGCAAACATCAGTGAGGCCTGATGAGTTTACTTTTCGATAAGAAATGAGGACAAGGATAATGGTTCTAAAGCACTCAAATTCTAACAACAAGGCGTCACATCCCATTCCACAAGAAGCTTTCGATTGGTATGACGAATACGCACATGGCAAAATCTCTCGTCGAGAGTTTCTCAACCGTCTTGGTGGCCTCGCTGTTTTAGGTTTTAGTATGACGGCCCTGGTTGATGCTCTGACTCCAAATTATGCACTCGCAGAGCAAGTTTCCTTTAATGATCCTGAGATCAAAGCAACCTATGAAACCTTTGCTTCGCCCAATGGACATGGAGAAGGTCGCGGCTATTTGGTTGTGCCACAAAAGAAGACCTTAAAATCGCCGACAGTGTTGGTGATTCATGAAAATCGAGGTCTAAACCCATACATCAAAGATGTCGCCAGACGACTCGCGAAAGACGGCTTTATTGCTTTCGCTCCTGACGCGCTTTATCCACTCGGTGGCTATCCGGGGAACGATGATGAAGGTCGCGCCATGCAGAAAGAGATGGACAGAGCCAAGATCGAACAAGATTTTATTGCTGCTGCTAATTTCATTAAACACTACGAGGGTGGGAACGGTAAATTAGGCGCGGTTGGGTTCTGTTTCGGTGGATACATCGTTAATATGCTTGCAGCGGTAATGCCAGAAGAGCTGGATGCAGGTGTGCCTTTCTACGGAACACCGGCGGCGCAAGAGATTCAAAAGCAGGTCAAAGGGCCGTTGATGATTCACTTCGCAGGGCTCGATAAGCGCGTCAACGACACATGGCCTGCCTATGAGCAGCAATTGATCGCGAACGATGCGCAATATCAGGCGTTAATGTATGAAAACGTCAACCATGGCTTCCATAACGACTCAACGGCTCGCTACGCTCCGGAAGAAGCGGCGCTCGCTTGGGAGCGTACACTCGGCTTCTTCAAAGAACATCTTGCCTCTAGTTAAAATGCTTCAGCTTTAGTTGGCACATTCCTTGTTATGTCTCTCTTAGTGAGTGAGATATAAACAAGGAATGTGCATGACTCAATCAACGTCAAAAACACCCATCATAGTATGCTGCGATAGCCTCCAAGAGCAGGCTCGATTGTCCGGCTTATTGAGCAAAGATTACGACAACATCATGGGTTGCCAATTGGCACAACTAGAAACGTTAATGCAACGAGAACCGTCAGCAAGCGTTGTGGTTGGATGGCAGCAACCAACCGCGGAACTACGTTTGATCGTCGATTTCTGCCGTAGAAAATCGGCACCACTTCTTATCGTCTTAAAGCAGTTATCATCTAATGATATCAATCGGTTATCAGAAAAAATGGACTATGTGCTCATGCCGCACGATAGTGAGTTTGCGCTTCAGCCTTGGATTGAACATGCGACACTAGTGAGAGCGAAATTCGAAAGTATGCAATCGGAAATTGAATCGCTAACCCATAAGATTGAAGAGCGCAAGCTGGTGGAAAAAGCCAAGGGTCTGCTGATGAAGATGCACAGCGTTGATGAAGATCAGGCTTATAAAGCGCTTAGAAATTCAGCCATGCAATCGAGCCAAACGCTCGCACAAGTTGCCAAGAATTTGATAACTACTTTGGAAGTATTGGATTAGTTGCTCTACCACTTTGGGGTTAGGGTGCATTTTCTAACGTGGTGCGTGTTGCACTATCAGCAAGCAATAACAGGGAATAAGAAACGGTAGAACAAGCTAATTCATTGTATTTAATGTGAAAAATAAGTTGGCACAGTAATTGGATTAGTAGAATTGGGTTTATTGTTGAATCGCTTATCTCAATTATCAACGGCGGTAATTGTAGACTTAGCAACGGCGCTACTGCTCTTCGGAGTAGTGGCGCTTTTTTTATGGGAGCAAACCAATGAAATGGAGTTCGATGCTGAAAGTGTCAGCAATTTCGTTATCGGTATTCACCACGGTCAGCGTAAAGGCAGAGTTAGGTGAGCCAGAAATTGAAGACCTGAAGTTTGGTTTTATTAAGTTAACCGATATGGCACCGCTGGCGGTTGCTTATGAGAAAGGCTTTTTTGAAGACGAAGGCTTGTACGTCACTTTAGAAGCACAAGCAAACTGGAAGGTGCTATTAGACCGAGTCATCGACGGTGAGCTTGCTGGCGCGCACATGCTCGCTGGTCAGCCATTGGGCGCAACGATTGGTGTTGGCACAAAAGCAGAAGTGATTACTGCGTTCAGTATGGATTTGAACGGCAACGCAATCACGGTTTCCAATGATACTTGGGAGAAGATGAAGCAATACATTCCAAAGCAACCAGATGGCAAGCCAGTTCACCCAATCAAAGCGGATGCACTGAAGCCTGTGGTCGACAGCTATCTGGATAAAGGCAAACCGTTCAACATGGGGATGGTGTTCCCTGTATCGACGCACAACTATGAGTTGCGATACTGGTTAGCGGCAGGTGGGATTCATCCAGGCTTTTACGCACCAGACTCAGGCGATAACAGTGGCCAGTTGGATGCTGACGTTCTTTTGAGTGTTACACCGCCACCACAAATGCCAGCCACAATGGAAGCGGGCACGATCAAAGGGTACTGCGTAGGCGAACCATGGAACCAGCAAGCCGTATTCAAAGGCATTGGTACGCCAGTCGTGACCGACTACGAAATCTGGAAGAACAACCCAGAGAAAGTGTTTGGTGTTTCCAAAGCTTGGGCTGAGAAGTATCCAAACACGCACATTCGCGTAGTGAAAGCCTTGATTCGAGCTGCACATTGGTTGGATGAAAACGACAATGCCAACCGCCAAGAAGCAGTGAAGATGCTATCAAAAAGCGAATACGTTGGAGCCGATGCCGAAGTTATCGCCAACTCGATGACCGGCACATTTGAATACGAGAAAGGCGACAAACGAGACGTGCCAGACTTCAACGTGTTCTTCCGTCACAACGCCACTTATCCGTATTACAGCGATGCGATTTGGTATCTGACTCAAATGCGTCGCTGGGGACAAATCTCAAGCGAGAAATCCGATGATTGGTACATGGATGTGGCGAAAGAGGTTTACCGTCCAGATATCTACCAACAAGCAGCTCAAGCACTGATTGAAGATGGTGTGTTGAGCAAAAAAGACTTCCCAGATTTTAGTGCTGAAGATGGTTTCCGTGCGCCACAAACACACTTTATCGACAACATCGTTTATGACGGTCGCGAGCCAAATAAATATCTAGAGAAGTTCTCTATCGGGCTTAAAGGAAAAGACAAGGTTTAACCATAACGATAAACGCCACAAGCGAGGGAATTCGCTTGTGGCAACAAGGATGTAAATTTCTTAGGAGTGAGTATGTCTAGTAATGTCATTTCCCTGTTTCCTGCTAAGCAGGTAGTGAACCGAAGTCGGCTGGTGCTTTTGCCCGTCATTGGCTTGCTGATCTTTTTGGCAATGTGGCACTTAGCAGCGAGAGAAGTGCAAACTTCATTAGGTACGCTACCGGGACCTGTGCAAACTTTTCAGCAGTTCAGCAACCTTGTCGATGACCATTGGCAAGAGCGAGAAAAGGAACAAGCGTTTATCGAACGTCAGGAAAAACGTAATGCTGCGAAGTTAGCCAAGAATCCGGACGCGGAAGTGAAGATTCGTCCCTACACAGGTAAACCGACGTTCTTCGACCAAATCATAACAAGCTTAGTGACCGTAACTGCGGGCTTTTTGCTGGCGACGGTTATCGCGATTCCGCTTGGCATCGTGCTTGGTCTTAATCAAGGGCTGTATCAAGCGTTCAACCCAATCATTCAACTGCTCAAGCCCGTATCACCTTTAGCTTGGCTGCCTATCGTCACTATGGTTGTAAGTGCCACTTATGTGAGTGATGACCCGATGTTTGCTAAGTCGTTCATTAACTCTCTGATCACTGTAGCGCTGTGTAGCTTATGGCCGACGCTGATTAATACCGCAGTGGGTGTAACGAGCGTTGATAAAGACTTAATCAACGTGAGTAAAGTGCTTCAACTTTCGTGGTGGCAGCACATTCGCACCATCGTTTTACATTCTGCCATTCCAATGATCTTCACCGGTTTACGTCTCTCTTTAGGTATCGCTTGGATGGTATTGATTGCGGCAGAGATGCTTGCGCAGAACCCTGGGTTAGGCAAGTTCGTTTGGGATGAATTCCAAAACGGCAGCTCGGCATCATTGGGTCGTATTATGGTCGCCGTCATCACAATCGGCTTTATTGGATTGATGCTCGATAGAGGCATGTTGCAACTTCAAAAGTGGCTGTCTTGGAATAAACAACAAGCGTTGAGATAAGGGAAAAGATCATGGAAAAAGCATTATTAGATCTAACGCGTTTAGGGATGCGATTCCCAACGCCAGATGGCGAGTTCATCGCGCTTAAGAACGTCGATTTACAAATCAATAAAGGCGAGTTTGTGTCTCTAATTGGCCACTCTGGCTGTGGTAAGTCAACGGTATTGAACTTAGTCGCTGGGCTACACATGCCAACAGACGGCGGCGTGATCGTCGATGGACGAGAAGTAGCTGGACCGGGACCCGACCGCGCAGTGGTGTTCCAAAACCATTCATTATTGCCTTGGTTAACCGTGTATCAAAACGTTGAGCTCGCAGTAAAACAAATTGCCGGCAAAAAGGGCAAAGCGTGGATTCAGGAGCAAGTGAATCACTATTTGGAGTTGATTCAAATGCAGCATGCCGCGCACAAAAAGCCGGACGAAATCTCGGGTGGTATGAAGCAGCGAGTCGGCATTGCGAGAGCACTGGCACTTCAACCGAAGGTTTTGCTGATGGATGAACCATTTGGTGCGTTGGATGCGTTAACTCGTGCGCACTTACAGGATGCACTGATGAAGATCCAAGCCGAGCTAAACAACACCGTCATCATGATTACTCACGATGTGGATGAAGCGGTGCTGCTATCTGACAAAATCGTGATGATGACTAACGGACCGGCAGCAACCATTGGTGAAGTGTTAGAAGTGAATCTACCTCGCCCTCGTGAGCGTGTCGCACTGGCGGATGATGCGCAGTATCAGAAGTGTCGACAAGCGGTGCTGAAGTTCCTTTACGAGAAGCAATCCAAAGTCGAGATTCCTGCTTCGAAAGAAGACAAACCCAAAACTGCAGCGCAAACGGCATAAGGAGGCAGCGATGAACAGTCCTTTAACGATTCCAGTAAAGAACGCATTGAGCCACATCGTTGTGGTAGGCAACGGTATGGTCGGGCAACACCTCGTCGAGCAATTAGTGCAGAAAAACGTGCATTTGGAGCACCGAATTACCGTGATTGGTGCAGAGCGTTTTATCGCGTATGACCGTGTACAGTTGTCCTCTTTGTTTGCGGGTAAGTCTCATGATGATTTGATGCTGAGTAACCAAGAATGGTACGACATGCATGGCATCCAACTCGTACTTGGCAGCCAAGTAACAGGCATCGACAGAGAGCAAAAGCGCATTCTGCTTGATGGTGAAGATGTGCTGGGTTACGACGAACTTGTGCTCGCGACCGGTTCTTACCCATTTGTGCCGCCAATTGAAGGTAAAGACCGAGACAACGTGTTTGTCTATCGCACGCTTGATGATCTTTCACAAATCAAAAAGGCATGTGAAGGCGCAAGAACAGGCGCAGTGATTGGCGGCGGCTTGTTGGGTTTAGAAGCGGCAAACGCACTCAAATTATTGGGGTTAGAAACTCATGTTATTGAATTTGCGCCTCGCCTGATGCCCGTGCAGTTAGACGATGGTGCTGGCTTAGTGCTAAAAGAGAAGATTGAAGCGCTGGGGCTAACCGTTCACACCTCAACGGGTACGGAACGAATCTGCGATGGTGAAACGGCTAAGCATCGTATGGTGTTTAAAGACAAAGATCCTCTCGAAGTGGATGTGATTGTCTTCTCCGCAGGCATTCGTCCTCAAGATGAGTTGGCAAGAATAGCTGAACTAGAAGTAGGCGAGCGAGGCGGCATTGTGATCAACAACCAATGCCAAACCAGCGATGAGAACATATACGCGATTGGCGAATGTGCCCTTTGGGAGCAGAAGATCTTTGGTTTAGTCGCACCCGGTTACACCATGGCGAGAACCACTGCCGATGTCCTGACTGGTATGCCAAGCGAAGGTTTTAAAGGCGCAGACATGAGCACCAAACTCAAGCTGCTTGGGGTGGATGTGGCGTCTATCGGCGATGCACAAATGCAAACCGAAGGCGCACAAGAAATGGTATTGCAAGATGCGGTTGCAGGCATCTACAAAAAGCTGGTGGTTGATGCGAGTGGTACCCAATTGCTTGGTGCGATTCTCGTCGGTGACAACAGCGACTACGACGCGCTTTTGCAGTGTTATTTGAACAAAACAGTCCTGCCAGACCACGCAGCGAACCTGCTGTTTGATACCGGAATGCTGGACGGAGAGATGCCAGACAGCGCTATCATCTGCTCTTGTCACAACGTCACAAAAGGCGACTTAGTTGCCGAGATTCAAGCCGGCACTACCAACCTGACAGACCTTAAAACCAACACCAAAGCCGGTACTGGCTGTGGTGGCTGTAGCAATATGGTGAAGTCGGTATTGGATACTCAATTGGCAGCCATGGGGGTAGAGGTTAACAACCACCTTTGTGAGCACTTTGAGCTCAGTCGCCAAGAGATGTTCCATATTTGCCAAGTGGAACAAATCAAAGACTTCGACACCTTAATTGCACTGCATGGCAAAGGGCATGGGTGTGATATTTGTAAGCCTACAGCGGCATCTGTGTTTGCTTCTTTGTGGAATGAACACATCATGGAACCACAGCATCAATCTCTGCAAGATTCTAACGATGCTTTTATGGCAAACCTACAAAAAGATGGCTCTTACTCGATTGTGCCTCGTGTTCCGGGCGGCGAAATCACACCAGACAAACTTATCGTGTTAGGCGAAGTTGCTCAGCAATACGATTTGTACACCAAGATCACTGGCGGTCAGCGCGTGGATTTATTTGGTGCGCAGTTAGAACAGCTTCCTGAAATCTGGCAAACCTTAATTGATGCTGGTTTTGAAACAGGGCATGCCTACGGTAAATCGGTGCGCACCGTGAAATCTTGCGTCGGCTCTACTTGGTGTCGTTATGGTGTTGATGATTCGGTTGGTTTAGCCATTGAGTTAGAGAACCGTTACAAAGGATTGCGAGCGCCCCATAAGCTTAAGTTTGCCGTATCGGGCTGTACTCGCGAGTGTGCAGAAGCGCAAAGTAAAGACATTGGGGTGATCGCCACCGAAAACGGCTGGAATCTATACGTTTGTGGTAATGGCGGCATGAGACCACGACACGCTGATTTGTTTGCATCCGACTTATCTAAATCAGAGTTGATCACCATGATTGACCGAGTATTGATGTTCTACGTCAGCACCGCAGATCGCTTGCAACGTACGTCGGTGTGGATGGAGAACATGGAAGGAGGCTTAGATTACCTTAAACAAGTGATTTTGGATGACTCTCTGAATCTATGTGACTCGTTGGATGAACAAATGGCGCGCGTCGTAGATACCTATCAATGTGAGTGGAAGAGTACGTTGGATAATCCTCAAAAATTGCAACGGTTCCGTCCTTTTTTGAACAGCACGTCGGGCAGCAAAGTCTTGCCGTACCAACGTGTGCGCGGTCAGCGTATTCCAGTGAAACAGGAGGTGTAAATGGCAGCTTTAACCAAAGTGAAATTGTGCCAGCTTGATGACTTAATGCCGTTCATCGGTGCCACTGTATTGATTGAAGGCGAGCATGTTGCGTTATTCTACATTCCTGATAACGGTGTTTACGCTGTTCAGGATTGGGACCCAATTGGTAAGGCTTATGTGATGAGTCGAGGGATTGTCGGTGATATCGATGGTGAGATGTGTGTTGCATCACCGCTATACAAACAACACTTCAATTTAAAGAGTGGGCAGTGTTTGGAAGACGAAGCGCACTGTCTAAAAACGTGGCAAGTAACGGTCGACGATGATCAGGTTTGTTATTTAGTCGAAGAATGATCCTCGAAATTAGCTTGCTCGATATGAGTAAATTCTTAGCGTAAGAGACAAGCGAATAAAGCTCCAGAGACAGCACAGTATGGCTCTGGAGCTTTTAATTATTTGGAAGGGTTCACTTGTAGTTCGGTATAGCCAGTCGAGTCGTCCATCGCTCTAGTGAACTCAAGTTCTGAGTAAGAATGGATGATCAATTCTGCGGTGGTATCTATAACCGTGCCTTCCATTAAATGCCCACCCCAAACTCGTCCTTCACGATCAGACACCGAGATATGAACGTGCTGATGCTCAGGCGTTAGGGTTCCCATCACAGAGACGATTTCAAATGGTTCTTGTTTGGTTAACGTACTCTCTGCACCTGCCAAACGAAGGTTGAGGTGAGAGACACAGCCAACGCATGAGGCAATCGAGCCTGCTTTGATACCATGCTGCTCGACCAATTTCGCTAAGATCAGCTTTAAGTCCATGCCCTTGGTAAGACGTACTGCTATCACTTCAATCGACATGTTATTTCCTAATCAATACCAGCAAGCAGGAAAGCGCCGTATCCAAGTCGGCATAACGTTTGGCTTTGCCAAGTACGCGCATGCCTTGCATGTTGTTGAGAACAAAACGAGCAAGCTCTTCTGGTTTAAGCGTTTTCGGCACTAAGGTTTCTTTTTGCGCATTGGTCAGCGCATCTGCAATGATGTCGATAAGATGGTCAAATAAGAAATGCCCTTTACGCAGCACATCATCGTCTTCGCCAGCGTGCTCAATCAACGCATTTTGGATAAAACACCCACAGTTACGTTTGCGCTGCAGCTCAGCAAAGGATTTGAGGAACGATTCTAACTCAGGTAAAGACGCGTCGTCTTTTTCCAAATCATTCAGTGACGGTAGCGAGACCTTTTTCAAGTAGGTATCGAGCGCTTCGTAGTAGAGCTGTTGCTTGTCACCATAGGTGTTGTAAAGACTGAAGCGGTTGATGTTCAACTCGTCGGTGAGATCCGAGATAGACGTGTTCGCAAAGCCCTTGCGCCAAAACACATCCATAGCCACGAGAAGCTTTTCATCTCGGTCGAAGTTGGCTTTTCTTGCCATAAATTACCTGCCTGGGTCTGCTTATCGGGTAATTAAATTGCTTTGGAGGGATGGTACAGAGAACCTCTAGCGTTCGAACTGAACCAATATGATGAATACCCATCTATTCTTGGGTATCAGCCCCCAAATTCATGTGAACTCACAAACGGCATCAAAAATCTCGCTCAGCAAACAGACCCACAACTGTTTGAAAATTTTTGATAGTGAAGTTCTTGACTGATCGTTTATAAACTGGCTACAGTATATCCTAACCAATCGGTTAGAAAAAGATAAAAGGATGTGAAATGAAGCTCTATGAAACCGCAATGACTCCAAGTTGTAAGCGAGTTAGCATTTTTCTAAAGGAAATCGGTGGCGAGGTTGAGCGAATTGCGCTGAACGTTCGTGAGGGCGATAACCTATCTGAACCGTTTAAATCGAAAAGCGTGAACGGCAAAGTGCCTTTACTGGAACTGGATGATGGTACAGCGATCTGCGAAAGCGTGGCGATTTGTCGCTACCTAGATGAAGCGTTTGAAAATGATCTGGCGCTGTTTGGTGCTAACCAGCTTGAACGTGCTCAGGTGGAAATGTGGCATCGTGTGGTGGAGTTCCAAGGACTAAATGCGGCATTTCAGGCGTTTCGAAACATGACCGGAGTTTATGGAGACAGAGAACGTTGCGTTGAAGCATGGGGCGAAGAATCAAAACAACGCGTCTACGAATTTCTGCCTGTCTTAGACAAGCGCCTTGAACATAATGATTTTATCGCCGTAGACCATTTTACTATCGTCGATATAACAGGCTTTATTTTGATCAGTTTCGCAATTAAAGGCCTAGAAATTGATGTGCTATCGACGTCGCCAAACATTGCTCGATGGTATAACCAAATTTTAGCTAGACCTGCATTTCAGAGTTAATGTATTGCAGCGAGTGGATGATAGCTCGCTGCTACCACCTTACCGATTCTTAACTCAGCAGGATATTCAAATTTTTTCAGATTTTTCTTATTTTTTCTCCTATCGCCTATAATTGGAAAAACAACCTCAATTTGCTTCGTTGCGTTTTAGAGCCTTGAGCTCTTGGTCCGTAGACGCTCTCTTTCATCATGGAAAGTCTAATAATAGACAAGGAGAGGTCATGGAAAGTCTAATAATAGACAAGGAGAGGTCATGAGTATTCAAGTGAAAACTATCAATAATATTCTAATCGCCCTGTTAATGGTTTCGGTTTTTGGTCTATTCGCACTGTACCTCAATTACACACAGCAGAATGAACAGATTGAAAGGCTGCAAAGTCAGTTAATCGAAAAAGAGCATCAGATACTAATTTCTAATGAAGCGTTGTCTTACACTCGATATCAACACCAATTATTAGCCGAAGACTACAGCCGTTTTAGAAATGAGCAGTCAGTGACTAGTGTTTTGCGTTAGCCAGTAAAGCAACCGTATTAAGGCGGAAGATGAAACCCATTCTTTTGGTCGATGACAGTAAAACAGTACTGCTTTACATCAGCAGTGCATTGGAAAAGCAAGGCTATGAAGTGCTTGCTGTTGAAGACGGACGAGCGGCGCTCGAAGTGCTAACCCACCGCCCTGATATTCAGTTTGTGCTGAGTGATTTAATGATGCCTGGAATTAATGGTATTGAATTGTGTCGCCAATTAAAATCTAAAGTTAGCGAACGTTACATTTTCTTTGTTCTACTGTCTTCTAGAAATGACCAAAGTTCGATCGTGAAAGGCATTGATGCTGGCGCAGATGATTTCGTAGATAAGAAGACGTCTGTAGAGGAACTTCAGGCCAGAATCCGTGCGGGGTTTCGTACTTTAGAACTGCACAACAAACTCGTTGAGAGAAATAAAGAGCTAGATGCGGCCTATCAAACAATTCACCAAGACCTACAGTCTGCTAGTCATCTGATGGAGCAACTACTCCCTGCTGAATCAACTATTCAGAATGTAAATTTTAGCTATGTCTACAAACCATGCTCCCAGATTGGTGGTGATATGTTGGGGTATTTGGAGCTCGATGAACGACATGTTGCGTTTTATGTATTTGATGTTTCTGGTCATGGTATTTCTTCAGCTTTGATGGCTTTTTCTATTCAACAGACGCTATCTCAAAGTCAGGGGCCTGATTCGATCACGATGGAGTTGAGAGATGACGGCTATTGCGTAAGTGAGCCTGCATCTGTGATTGAACGGCTAAATCGGCGTTATCAGCAAACTAGAAACAGTCAACTTTACTTTACTATGGCTTACGCCATTCTTAACACAAAATCAGGGCAACTTAGCTATTGCACGGCTGGCCACCCCAGGATCTTAGTTTGGCGAACGAGTACGAAAACGATGGAACAGATAGGTGACGATAACTTTATCGTTGGTGCAATGCAGCCGATGGAATATATCGGTAACCAAATTAGTCTGGATGAGGGCGATGCATTGTGGCTTTATTCGGATGGTTTGATTGAAGCGAGGCAGGGTGAGGAGATGTTTTCACTACAACGATTGGCATCGAGTATAAAAGCTGTTTGCACGCTGACAGTTGAAGACCAAGTGGGAGACGTCTTTAAAAAAGTACAATCTTGGCATAACGAAGATGAGTTTGATGATGATGCCAGCCTTTTACAGGTAAAATGGCATGGTGAGAGGCTCGATTTTAAGGAAAAGAATGTCAAAGAGCGAATTTAAACGAACTTACGGGAGCTCCCTTACTCACTCACGAAGTGCGAGCAAAGACGTTGTTCGGTTTTTGATGGGTCATCAAATCCCCTTAAATGCAATTCAATCATTGGAGCTTTGTGTCGTTGAACTCATGAATAACGCTTATATTCATTCTTACAGTGAAATAGAAGGCCTACCAATTGAAGTGGAGTGTAGGGTTGGGGATGACCAAGTGTCCGGTTTCGTGGAACTGAGAGTCTCTGATTGCGGAGCGCCGATCAATGAAAAGACGTTCATCCAACATAAAAATAAACAGATTGAGGCACCTAACTTAATGGATGACGATAGTTGGTCCTCCTCAGGTCGCGGACTGATGTTAGTCGCTCAATTATCTGACCTGTTTACATTGGAAAAAGGTTTCGAAAACAATACGTTTGTTGTAGTGAAAAGGAATAGGGAGAGAAACTAACAACCAAGCAAAGTCGATTTGCTTCACTTGGTCCCTAGCGTTAATCTGACGGTTGCGTTGTATATCATTGTTATTTTGTATTCGTTGTTGGTGCCGGTGATAGTAACGCCTCCAACTCTTCTGGTGTTAGAATATCACTGATGTTTAACATATTACTTTCATCATCTAGCGCCATCTTTGTACGGCTAAGTAAGTACCTTTTTTGAGTTGGTGTTAAGTCTTTGAGAGACTCAATCAACTCCCTGAAATTGCTATTATTCATTGCCATATTTCCCCCAGTTAAGCCTTGAATTTCTTTATTGCATATTCTTCAAGTAAGTGAAGATTTGTTGATTAATTGCAGCTAGCTCTTTAGTAACTATAGCTATATCTGAGCTATCTGGCGCTGTATCGTTTCTGGTTTTTTCTTCTATTCTTTGAAACGCAATGACCGCGGTGTCTTCTCCGAAACTCTCTAGAATGCCCTTTAAACTATGCGCTAATAGATAGAGTTCTGACCAACATCTGCTTGTATATAGCTCATCTATACGCTCTATATCATTCGTGTGATCTTCAAGGTATGTAGAAAAAACAGTGACGATCAGATCTACGTCGTTATCCATGTATGTATTGAGAACATCAAAATTAATCATGTATACCCCTATTAAACGTTGAGGTAGAGGAATGTTTCGGATAATGAAGGCTTAGCCGAAGGTATGAATGGCATAACCAGTATTTGAGCAGAAATAGTTTGCTTGTCGCTTGAGATAAACTTACAAAAAGAAAGTCATTGTTAAAGATATTTTGACTTATATCCAAACGGCAATGGTCGAAATGTAGGGATGAAAAAACTTCAACTCGCGTGTTTTTAACACAAGTAGCAAAGGGGATGTTTCCAAGTAAAACGCCGAGTCGGTAAGTGTCTTGCAGTCCTAGTTTAAGGCTATCGTTACATACGGACGCCAGACGTTCGCCAACTTTGACTATTCCTTCAGTCAAGGCTAACTCTCCTCATTAAGTACAAGTATAAATTAGCAATCTAGTTGCATATTGGCAAGTAATCTACGGCAAAAAAGGGACTCGCGTCCCTTTTGTATTACTAGCTTTGCTTAGAGTCCTGTTCTATTTGCTTCATAAGCTCGTTGGCTTTCTTCATAGCGCGTCTTGCGCTTGAAGTCCTTCGCTTATTAAGCAATATATCGGAGAAGCGTAAGTATTTATCAGCAGTTTTGAATCTTAAATCGTTAACATCCTGAAAACCAATAGGAAAGTTTTTCGAGAACAGATCCACATCCTTCACCAAGTTATCTAGATGAGTTGTCGTCCTTGCCTTTTCTAGGCGAGAATAAAAGTTTTCAAACTCTTCTTGGAACAGGATTCTAGCGGCATCTTCTGGAAACGGTAGAGGGCTGTTGGAATCTAGCGCTGTCTCATATAATTTCATTTCCAGCACTGCATCTTTCATCGCATTACTTATCTGTAAGTTCTCTTGATGCTCTTCTACGTTTGAAAAGAAGGTGTTCCCAACCTTAATAAGAGCAACAAGTGCAGCTGCGTCTTTCTTTTTGAGTGCTTCAGTGAGGTGCTGACCGAAAACATCGCTAGATAACGAACTTGGCGTGAAAGGATAACCTTGATGAATCTGATTTAACTCATCCTTGAGCTCATAGATGGATTTACTGCCGTCTTCTTTACTGTACCGAGACTTTTCAAGTTGACTGTTGATTTGCCTTGCTATCGAAAGTAACGTGGAGTGCTTGCTTGACTGAATATCTAAGGCAAGAACTTCTATTTTATGTGAGTCAGGGTAGTAGGTTTTTGCTTTATCAAGTATGGACTCAATTTCATCATAATTCGGGTAGTTGTTGGCATCAGAATTCAAAACCTGATCAATTTCAGATTCAAACTCGCTGAGAATATAGGTCTTGTGTAAGCGTAATAAGCCAGCCTTAACGACTGGATGTAAGCTTTTTTCACTATCAATCAGTGCCAAACTTTTTTCTGCTGGCGTATCAAGCTGCCACTCTTGTCCGGCAATTTGATCATTTTGCTTGCTAATAACGGTTTCCAAAGTGGCGATGGTTTCTTGTTGCTGCTGATAACCAAATACAATGCCGCTAACTAATAATATACTCGCTGCCGCGCCGCTAGCGATAGGCCAATAGCGCATATTCAATTTGCGTTTCAACTGCTCAGGGGTCAGCTCGTTCGGAATGATGCCAGTTGAAAATACGCTTGAAAATATTGGCCACTTAGATGCGGGCATGTTAGTTGGTTTAGAGACCTTGATCTTCTGTTTGAGAGCTTCATTAACTGGAGTTCTTGCGTAAGGGTGTTTGCAACTCAATAACTCGTAAGCAATACAAAATAGAGCAAACATATCGTCGCTTAAGTTCGGTTCCTTACCGGATAACAGGTTGAGTGATGCATAGTTGGGAGTATAACCAAGCGTTTCAACATTTTCGGATTTACGTTTAGCCGCATATTGATCCTGCTTTAATTGATGAGTTTTAGATACACCAAAATCAAGCAGCTTAACGTTACCCTCAGACGTTAAAATCACATTAGCGGGCTTTAGGTCGGCGTGCACTACACCAAGAGAGTGAGCATATGAGAGTGCATCGAGTACCTGATTTAGGATTGATAAAGTTGCATTAAACTTCAGCCCATGGGGCCTAGAACGCTGTATTAAACTCTCTAATGTTTCTCCGTTAATATACTCCATAACTAAAAAGTATATTTCGCCATCAACACCAAAATCAAAAACCCTAATGATATTAGGGTGGCTTAACCTTTGAGTTTGTTGAGCTTCACGTATTAACATGCGTGCAGTCTCTGGTTGAGAAGCAAACTCTTTCTGTAATATTTTTAACGCAACGTAGGGTGTTTCTGAACCTGAAGATTCAAGAATCTTATCTTTAGCTAAGTAAACATCGCAAAGCCCACCATGCCCAATAACCGACTCAATTTCATACCGATTTTTAACGGTCGTTCCTATTAAGCTTTCGTTAATAACATCTTTGTTATTATTTAATGGGTCATCTTTATTGTTTTTTTTCTTATTAACTAACGGAGTGTTTTCTTTTTGAGACAGTTTTGTATTTGTTTCATTTTTATTTTTAACGGAGGTTTCATTATTAGTGATTTTGGTTGATTTAATTGCATTGTCTCGTTTTTGAGTCTTTACAATTTTAGTTTTATCTCCGCTTTCTTCGTTATTTATAGAATTGTTTTTATTACTGTCTTCCATCACAAGAACTCCGTATAAATGATGGGGGAATATATACCTTTCTGCTCAATGAAAAGTCATTATGTTAGAATTTCTCGTCCAAACTAACATTCGTTTTTTTATTGATGAAAGTCTAAGTGTCAAAAATTTGAACTTGGTTGGATAATTAAAATTGTTGAACAATACGTGATTGCTTTGATAAAAAAATGATTCATTATTCCGTGCATGATTTTCAATGGCAGTATTAAGATTTTTATTAATCTTACTGTTAATAAGAAAGCAGTTAATAATAAAATTAAAAATAATATCTAGCAGGTCTTTGGCGAGGTTTACATGAAGTTGGTTTTAACCATAACAAGTTTTCACAAATTTACTCCAGAGATTGAGAGTGAGTTCGTGTTTGAATCAAGTGATGAACATGCCAAGGTTACATTTGGTAGGTCTGAACAATGTGATTGGACACTACCAGATCCTGAAAGAGTGGTATCCGGAACCCACGGAGAACTGATTAAGTTTGGTGACAAATACTTGATAAAAGACCTCTCAACTAATGGTACTTTTGTAAATAATGCTGTAACTCCTGTGGGTCAAGGAAATGAAATAGCACTAAGCGATGACGATATGGTTAGCTTAGGGGATTATCAAATTTCAGTTTCTATTCAAACAGATACAGATGTATTCAGTCTTGAGACAAGTAAAAGTCTTTCTAGCGCACCCCCTGAAGTAGTCTCAAGTCCATCGGAAGCAGAATTTGTTGACCTAGGCCTTAGTGCTAGTGAACTCTTAAACGAAAGTGTTCCTTCTGACTTTCAGCTAGATATTGGTTTAGTCGATGATTTTATTGATATCCCAAAGCCCGAAAAACAGAGCACCGTATCTGAAACTTTACCGAAAGTTAACCGACAATCAGAACACCTATCGACTCCCAACTTTGATACCAATGGGGGTGAACTTGCGGCTTTTGTTAGAGGGGTGGGTATAGATCCAATGATGATTCCCAGCGATAACCGAGAGGAATGGTTCGAACAACTGGGGGAGTCATTTTCTTTGATGCTAGTTGGTTTAATGGAAACACTGCATAACAGAGCAGTGTTTAAACAAACAAATCGACTTAGTCATACCGCATTTCGTAAGTCAGAAAATAACCCTTTAAAGTTTTCTGCAAACTTAGAAGATGCGATTCATAACTTATATAACCGTCAAACCGCTAGCTTCTTAAAGCCAAATGCAGCCATTAAAGAAGCATTTAATGACATCGAAAGTCATGAGCAAGCCTTAATGAAAGGTGTTGAAGGTACGGTTTCGAGTGTTATGTCACTTGTTGAACCTACTTCTATATACTCAGATGCTTTAGCGAAAGACACGGTTATTAATATGGTTATTCCAGCTAGAAAATATGCTCAAAGTTGGAAGAGGTTTGAGGATATTCATGAAAAGTTATCCGATGATATTATCAATAAAGAGTCTCCGTTCTATTTAGAAGACTTCGCTAAGCACTATGAATTAGCATTAAAAAACAAAGGCTAGGAATTAGGGTGATGAAAAAGTTTTACCAATATATTTTGTTATTAATTTCAATAGCTTTATTTGGGTGCTCAGCAGCGAACCTAGTTGTTGATCCATACTCAGATTTAGAAATAGCAGCAAGTCATAACATTAATCCTGATTCAAACGGCAGGCCTTCTCCTGTAGTGGTGTATGTATTTGAATTAACGTCAAATACCATTTTCGAAAGCCAGGACTTTTTTTCTATTTATGAAGAAAGTGAAAAAGTCTTAGGACCTGATTTAGTGAATAAATATGAAGTTTCATTAACTCCAGGTCAGAAAGAAACATATCAAGCAAGTATGTCTCCAAAGACAGAATATTTAGGCATTGTCGTAGCGTTTCGAGATATTGAAAACTCAAATTGGCGACAAGTCATTAAAGTGGATAAGACCGGTTACAACACATATCAAGTATTGTTAGAAGATCTGTCTTTGGTCGTTAAATAACGTTTAGTTGGCTAATTATAAATGACGCAATACTCCAAGACGGCTTGGTGCGAAGGAATGTTTTTACGTCCCCAGCACTTCCAACAACAAGAACGCGCAACCTCTCAAGAATTCAAGGGCTTACATCAGTTAGGTGGGGCTTACAATTGGGGAGTTTGGAAATGTCGAGTAAAAAAACACGCGCTAAAAGATGGTCTTATTGAACTTGAGCATCTTGAAGCTGTTTTGCCAGATATGACGTTGGTTAATACGTTAATATCCAACGATTCAGTTTCGCCTCTACTTATTGATAAAAACACTGAAAATACGTTAGTAAAAATAACTCTCCCTCTTTCAAGTGTTACAGGTAAAAACGTTTCGGATGTAAGCGAATCGATCGTCTCTCGTTATGTACTTCAAGATATCGACGTGATAGATAACCTTACAGGACAAGATGAAGAAACCATCCAAGTTGCAGCCCTTAACCTAGAGTTGAAAGCGAGTAATGACAAATTAGCGGGTTATGTGGAGTTACCTATCTTAAGGATCAAAGAGGTAACTCCTGAAGGGGAAGTTATACTAGACGATGAGTACGTTCCTCCGCTTATCAACCTCCTTAGCGACAAAGTTATGTCAGCTTATCTACGTAACGTTATCGCGATGACAAAGATGCGTGCTGACGTTATTGCGCAGCGCTTGATTAAGGGTAAATCTGCATCGGCATCTGCTGTTGATTTCATCATGCTCCAAATGCTGAACCGATATGAGGCTAAGTTAAAGCATTTCAGTGAGTTAGATAGGTTACATCCACTGGAATTAGCGACGACACTTAAAGGTTACATTGGTGAGTTAGCCACTTTTTCTAATAAAACTAAAAGAGTCCCAAGTTTGCTTGCGTATGATCACTTAGATGTATCAAGTGTCTATAGCGAGTTGAATCAGATACTCAGTCAGTACCTCAGTGTTGTTCTTGACCAAACTGCGACCAAACTTCCGTTGGAGCCTCGCCAGTACGGTATTCAAGTGACGCCACTTCCAGATAAACGCTTGCTTGAGTCATGCCAATTTGTGCTAGCAATTAAAGCAGATACCACAACAGATGAAATAAGACGCCTGGTCCCAGCGCAACTCAAGTTTGGCCCCGCAGAACAGATTCGCGATCTAATTAATAATCAGATCAACGGTATAAACGTAGTGCCGTTGAGTGTCGTCCCGAGACAGATTCCTTACCAAACGGGTTATGTCTATTTCGAAGTTGTCAAGAAAGGGCCATTTTGGATGAGGCTAAAAGATAGTGGCGGTATTGCGCTTCACCTATCAGGGCATTTTCCGAATGCTGAACTTGAGCTTTGGAGTATTAATAAATAGGCGCGCTCTGTATGGAACAAACGATAGTAAAACCAACACCGGGTGGAAGAGCTCCCGCATCGAAACCACAATCAGAAAAGTCTGTGGATAATACCGTAGTTATCTCAAAAAGCCCTGAATTGGTGAACAATGATTCAGTGGTCGCTTATGGGAATAACTCTCTACTAGCAGAGGCGAATGGCCTGTTATCTATTATCGGTCAAATTCGGTCGACAGCGACTCATTCCGATCCGTTGTTTCTAAAAGAGACATTGGCACAAAAGCTTAGAGATTATGAGAACCGATTACGTCAGCATGACGTTGATTTGGATACCATTGATACAGCTCGTTATTGTTTATGCTGTTCACTAGATGAAGTTGTCCTTAACACCAATTGGGGTGGGCATTCATTCTGGAGTCACGATTCATTACTTAGCTCCTTCTATGCTAGCAGTCAAGGTGGGGAAGCGTTTTTTAAGCATCTTGATAAGTGCATGGCGAAACCAGATGCGAACTTAGATTTGCTTGAACTAATGTATGTGTGCTTATCTCTCGGGTTTCTGGGTCAATACCGTTTAGAAAAAAATGGACTGGAATCGCACCGGAAATTGAGAAGACAGGTTATTGCTACTCTTAAGTCTTATGGGAGAGGAGTCCCTCAGGAGCTAAGTAATAGTATCGACCAACACATTTTGAATGGCTCAAAGGCTTCTGATAGAGCCCCTCTTTGGGTTGTATGTTCTGTAACGGCGGCATTATTGGTCTGCATATATATGTATTTTAGCTATGAGCTAAATAAGGCATCCAATCGCACCTTTTCTCAATTAGTCAATTTGATTCAACCGCAACAACTTAACCAAGATGCAACGTCAGAATCAAAATCAGCGCCAATTGCAGAAAAGATTTCAATGTATCTAGCAACTGAGATCGGTAAGGGGCTAATCAATGTTGAGCCGCTGCAAGACAGGGTAAGAATTTCGTTAAAGTCTCAAGATCTATTTGAATCAGGTAGTGCTGATGTTGTCGCTTACATCCAACCCGTTATTTCTAAGCTTGCGAGAACATTGGAGTCGACCCAAGGCAAGATCATTGTTACTGGTCACACCGACGATAGGCCTATTTTCACGAGTAAATATCCCTCGAACTGGCACCTATCATTAGCTCGAGCCACTGCTATGTCTGAACAACTGATCTCGAATAGTGCATTAGAAGGGCGAGTGATACCCGAGGGATTGGGGGATGCAAGACCATTAGTTGAAAACAGTAGTGATGAAAACCGAGCTATTAACCGCCGGATTGAAATCGACCTTCTTGTCGCGAATTAATAATAGGTAGATAGAGATGCGTATTAAAGAAATTGGCAGAATATTTACTCAAAGATGGTTTCTCGGTCTTATCGGTGTCGCTGCTTGTTCTATTTTCATTTGGGTTGTTGGTCCACTTATTGCGATAGCGGGATATGAGCCCCTAAAGAGTGACTTTCAACGGCTAGTCACTATTCTAGTGTTGGTGTTGCTTTGGGCGATATTTAACGTTACCAAGCAGCATAAGCAAAAGGTGAAAGAAGACGAAAGTATTCAAACGTTGCTTGAGGTTGATAGCCAATCAGATAAAGAAGCAGCAAGTGAAATTGACTTAATGCGCGAGCGTATTGAGCAAGCTGTCAAAGTAGTGACGAAAACACACAAAGGCAAGAGAAGCTTGTATGACTTACCGTGGTATGTGTTGATTGGCCCTCCTGGAACGGGGAAAACAACCGTATTAAAGCAGTCGGGGTTAGAGTTTCCATTAGGAGACAGCCTTGGCTCTGACTCTATTGCCGGTGTAGGTGGCACTCGCCACTGTGATTGGTGGTTTGCAAATAAAGCAGTTCTTATAGATACGGCTGGCCGGTATACGACACAAGACAGTCAAGAAAAGGTCGACTCTAAAGCGTGGCATGGTTTCTTAGGATTGTTGAAAAAGTATAGAACGCAAAGACCAATTAATGGTGCGATTGTTACGATAAGTTTAGCCAGCGTGATGTCTCAGACTCGAACCGAGCGAAGTCTTCATGCTCGAGCAATTAAGTCGAGACTTCAAGAACTGAAAAACCAGTTAGGCATGCAGTTTCCGATTTACGTATTGCTCACCAAAATGGATTTAGTTGCCGGTTTCAATGAATTCTTTGCCGATTTAAGTAAGGAAGAACGAGATGATTTATTTGGTTTCATGTTCCCTCGTGAAGTGGATGATGAAAGAGGCGTTATTTCTCTATTCAACAAAGAATTTCATGGCATGTTGGAGCGCCTTGATGCCCGTATGCTTAGAATACTTGAAACTGAGGACGATTTAGATAAACGCGCGCTTATCTTTGAATTTCCAAAGCAATTAAGAGTGCTACAAGCTAATCTTGACGAGTTTTTAGCTGAAATTTTTGCACAAAACAGTTTTGAAGAGCCTGCCTTGATTCGTGGTGTGTTTATGTTGAGTTCGGTTCAAGAAGGCTTACCAGTCGATAAGCTGATGAATGAATCAACCAATGGACTTGGGTTAAATCGTTTAGCTCTAGCAAAGAGTCAGACTGGTTCTCATAGTTATTTCGTAAAGAATCTTTTTGACAAGGTTATTTTCAAAGAGCAACTGTTAGGAACAGTTAATCGTCACTATCAAAAGCAGTCAGGTTGGATGCGTCGAGGTGTTTACATTGGATGTACAATGCTACTGCTAGGAGCTTCTGCGCTTTGGTTGATGAGTTATAAGTGGAACTCACAGTTAATTGTCGATACCAATGAACAAGCGAGCCATATTGATGCAATGATTGGCGCTCAAAGTTTAGATTTTGAAGCGGATATTGTTTCAGCTGTAGAAACATTAGATAAGTTGATGACGCTTCCTCTCGGAAAGCAAAGCGACTACGGTGATGCCGACTCTGTAAAGAGGTTTGGTCTCTATCAGGGAGACAAAGTGTCTCAGGCGGCAAACAATGCATATTCTGATGCTTTGACCCAATATTACGCCCCTCTGCTTCTTGATAGCTTGGTGTCAGAAATGGAGAGCAATCAACAGCATCGTGAGTATTTGTACGAAACGTTAAAAACGTATTTGATGTTATTCAATCCAGACAAATATCAACAAGATGAAGTGTTGGCTTGGTTTAACTTTTATTTCGAACGTCAATATCCGGGTGAGCTAAACGCAGACTTAAGAAGACGTTTGCTACAGCACACTCAATATTTATTAGGCAACGATGGACAAGGCTTTACTTACAACACTGCTGCCGTGACGAGTGCTCGAGAAGTGTTGACTCAAATGTCTCTACCTGAACGTGCTTATCAGCGAATGAAAATACAATTTTCTAAGAGTCATGTACCTTCATTTCGCTTGACTGATGTATTGGGACCTAAAGGGCTTGAGCAGTTCGAGCGAGCTAGTGGAAAACCGCTATCACAAGGCATTTCGGGTTTCTACACGTACAATGGTTTTCATAGCATTTTTCAGATTCAGATCAACCGTACAGTAAAAAGCCTAATGGAAGAGAACTGGGTTTATGGTGACGATCTTAAGGCTCATGAAATTGATCAAGATAGTGCCATCCAAGGCGTTCAGTCTCGATACTATCAAGATTATGTTAATGAATGGAAAACGTTGATCGAAGATATTCAATTGAAGCAGGCTCCGAGCCTAGAACTTGCGACAGAGCAAGCGAGGGTTTTATCTGGAGTTGAAAGACCAATCGAATCTTTGTTGAGAGCAATCCAAAAAGAGGTTGCTCTATCAAAAGTATCATTGTCAGAAAATCAAAAAGCCGCTTCTGAAGTTGCTGGTAAAGTTGCCAAAGTTAAGTTTTCAAATACGGCAGATAGACTAGACATGTATTTACCTGAAGAAAACGGTTTCAATGTTGCTCTGCCAGGTAAAGAAGTCGAATCACATTTCTCAGAGATTTTACGCCTTGGTGAGCAAGACTTTGATGATATTCAACAAGCAATGATTAACTTGCGTTCGTATTTAAGTGACTTATCAAGCTCTGGTAACAATCAGAAAATTGCCTACAAAAGTATTTTAGATGGAACCGTTACACAAGATGTCGCAGCTTCCTTTGCTCGTGCTAAAGAACTTTTGCCGAGACCATTTAATCAATGGCTAGGTGAGCTTTCTCAAGAGTCGGTCAAGTTTGCGGAGAGCGGTTCGAAGGATCATCTAAATCAACTTTGGGTAACACAAGTGGTGCGTCCTTATCAGCGGACTATTGCTGGCAGATATCCATTCGAGCCCAATGCGAGCAGAGAAGTCAGATTGAAAGACTTTAAGCGATTCTTTGGTTATGGGGGCACGCTTGACGCATTCTTCCAAGAATACCTCGAACCGTTTGTGGATACTTCGAAAAGTCGTTGGCGATTAGAAAAGGAAATTGGAGTTCGTCCAGAAACACTAATGGTCTTTCAAAGAGCGCAACGTATCAGGCAGTCTTTCTTTGAATCTGATAATTCATTACGCGTAGAGTTTGGTATGAAGCCTGTTTATCTAGACCAGCACATTACTCGATTTGTCTTAGAGTTGGGTGGACAAGATTTGGTTTATAAGCATGGACCAGCAAGAGCTAAATCGTTGAGTTGGCCTGCCGGTCAAGATCAGACTCGAATTGTGTTCACACCACCTGAATCTAAACGCGAAATTGCGCATACCTATGAAGGTGAGTGGGGCATATTCAAGCTTTTGGATCAATCACTTAAAGCAAGGCCAGAATCGCGTAAAGACAATATAGTTATGATTGATTTAAAGGGAAACAAGGTGCAACTAGAGCTTATTCCTTCTAGTGCCATTAATCCGTTTTGGTCAAATGAAATGGAGAGGTTCAGATGTCCACGAACCTTATAACATCAGGCTGGGGATATATCGGTAAAATGCCTGCAAAAGGGGACTTTGTGAAAGATGGTTTATCACAAGATTTCTCGGAGCGTTGGCATGATTGGCAACAGGCGGTTATTGCAGTCAGCAGGGAACAACTGGGCGAAAGCTGGAATGAGCACTTTTTAACGGCTCCTGTGTGGCACTTTGCTTTGGATATTAGCTATTTAGAAGACTCAACCTACATTGGTAGCATGATTCCTAGTGTTGATGCATGCGGTAGATACTTTTTCTTTACTATAGCTCGTGCCGTAAAAGGTGAAGCTGCGCAATATTGGGGTGACAGAGCTTGGACCGAGGACAGTGCCGCTCTTGCTCTTTCAGTACTTGAGGACGACTTTGTCTTTGATGTTTGGCATAAGAGTACTCAAGAAAAAAATGACCTCGTTGCGAATGTGACAAGTGAAGTGAGGCCTCTGGAGTTTCTTTATCAAAGCCAAATATCTACAGTTTTTCATGATCACGGCAATACTGATCAAAACACGCTTTTGAATTTCCTCATTAAAGAGAAATTGAGTAAACCATGTTTTTGGTGGACTGAAGGTTCAACGAAGGTTGAACCATGCATGTTCATTACTAGTGGATTCCCTTCAATTGGTCAGTTTTCAGCCATGCTTGATGGCGGCTGGAAAAAGTGGAATTGGTAGGATAGAAGAATGAATTGGAACTATTTTACCTTTGCTAAATCGCACGCAGGAAAAGTACGCCCTTATAACGAGGATGCTCTGTTGGATATGACAGAACAGCATATTTGGGTGGTTGCCGATGGAATGGGTGGACACAGTGCTGGCGATATAGCAAGCCAGATGCTAGTGGATAGAGTCGCGCGCCACATGCAGGATGTCTCCAGTACTAATATCGATGATATCCGAAGAGTGGTTCAAGAAGCGAACTTAGAAATTTACCAATACGCACAAAATCACTTAGACGGTAAAACGATGGGAACAACACTTGTTTTGTTGTTTATTCAGGATGGGTATTACCACTGTCTTTGGGTGGGTGATAGCCGAATTTACCAGCTTAGAAGTGGTAATTTTGTCCAAAAAACACGTGATCATAGTCAAGTCATGGACTTAGTGGATCAGGGCTTATTGGCATTTGAAGATGCCGAATCTCACCCTCTTGCAAATGTTATTACCAGAGCTGTTGGGGTCGACGAAAGTGTCACTATTGATCAAGTTTCAGGGCAATTGGCTGACGGCGATCAGTTTTTACTCTGTAGCGATGGGCTCTCTAAGGAACTTACGAGTGATGAAATTCATCGGACATTGTATGCAGACTCAGTCAACCAAGCTGGATTAGCGCTCATGCATTCGGCTTTGGTTCGGGGCGCAAGTGATAACGTAACTTGTGCTTTGATCAAAGTTCGCCAAGCGCAAACGGAGTGCGAAACAGTAACTAGAGAAGACGCAACAATACCTGTCTTTCTAAGAGGGAGAGCTTATGAGTAATGAAATGTTTGATTGGTATGAACAAGCGTTGGCTCCTATATCTCAAGAAAATCCTACAGGTGTTGATCCTAGAGAGGATGTATCACCACAGTCTGCTTACTATCGGTTGAAAGATCAGCGTATGGCCGCCCGCAACGCTGAACGTAATGCTCTTATAGAAGAAGAAAGTATCTATACCCACAGTAATTTATGGCGAGTATTTATTGAAGATGTCCCAGAAATACTCACGAATCAGTCTAAAGATTTGGAATTTGTTGCCTGGCTTATAGAAGCCCTAACTCGATTGTATGGTTTTCGTGGTATGGGCGTTGGCTACAAACTCGCAACCAGTTTAATTGAGAACTTTTGGGATGATCTGTACCCAATGCCTGATGAAGATGGTATTGAGACAAGAATATCGGCGATTATTGGCCTCAATGGTATCGATAGTGAAGGAACACTTATTTTTCCAATTGCTTGTATACCATTGACTGACTTAGGCGTGGAGCAAGCTTATGCCTATTGGGAATATCAGCAAGCTATAGAGCTTGAGCGCTTAGACGAAGATAAGCGCCGAAATCGAGTCGAGCTTGGGGCTGTGGAGCTATCTGAAATTACAACTACGGTTAAGTCGACTTCTGATACGTTTTATCGAGAATTAATCACGGATTTGGAGTTCGCTACGGAATCATTTAATGAATTCAGTCAGCGATTAGATGAAGCGGTCGGTGATGTGACTCCTAGCTCTTATATATCAAAAAGACTTGAATCAATACACTCGGCATTAAAGCACCTTCTTGGAGATCGTTTTAATCAACCACAAGCAGTGATTGAAGAGCTAGAGGATCTTGATGAATCTTCTTCTGAACAACCGTTAAGTGCACAAAGTTGTGATGCATTATTAGCGACAAACATGAAATCACGAGAGCAGGCAATTAGACAATTGCAGCAAGTAGCTGATTTCTTCCGAGAGAGTGAACCTCACTCACCAGTTTCTTACTCCATCGAACAGATTATTCGTTGGTGTGGGATGCCTCTGCCGGAGTTACTGGCGGAACTTATCTCCGACGGGGATGCAAAGAAAAGCTACTTCCGTTTGGTTGGCATAGCAGAACAAAATGAAAATTAATAAAGGGAGAATGGTATGACGAGTATCCACTCGAAACTATCACGAGTACGGAAGCCTCGTGTCCACATTACCTATGATGTTGAAACTGAAGGTACAACTCTTAAGAAAGAACTGCCTTTTGTTGTAGGTGTAATGGGTGATTTCGCTGGTCAAAACACAGAAGCGTTGAAGCCATTAAAAGACCGCCGTTTTATTCAGATCGATCGAGATAACTTTGACGATGTACTCAAAAAAATGAATCCATCGGTGAAGTTTAAAGTTGCGAATAAGCTTGCGAATGACGATTCACAGTTTGAGGTCGATTTAAACTTTAAATCAATGCAAGACTTTGAGCCTGCTGCGATCGTAAATCAAGTTGATCCACTACGCCAATTGATGGAAACGCGTAATAAACTGCGTGATTTGATGACAAAAGTTGACCGCTCAGAAGAGCTTGAAAATATCCTAGAGGATGTTTTGAACAATACAGACAATCTGGCAAGACTTGCAGGCGAGTTAGATCTTGACAAGAAAGCGAAGTCAGATAGTACTGAAGGAGCGGAATAATGACGACTGAAGCTGAAAAACAGTTAGATCCAACAGTTAATGAACAGACAACTTCATTCTTAGATCAAGCTATTGGTGCGACTAAGCAGACCGAAGCTTCTCGTGCTGAGGAGCTGATTAAAACGCTCGCTGAAGAAGCAATGAAAGGGACAGTTACTTGGAACAAAAACCTAACAGTAACTTTTCGTGAAGCGATTAATTTGCTCGATAGGCAGATTTCTGATCAGTTGTCTGAAGTAATGCATCACCCAGAATTACAGAAACTCGAAGGTTCTTGGCGCGGCTTAAATTATCTAGTGATGAATTCAGAGACTAGCTCTACTCTGAAAGTTCGCATGATGAGCATGACCAAGAAAGAGCTACATAAAGACTTGAGCAAAGCTGTTGAGTTTGATCAAAGCCAGATCTTTAAAAAGGTTTACGAGTCTGAGTTTGGTAGTGCTGGTGGTGAACCGTATGGTGCATTGATTGGAGACTATGAGTTTACCAACCACCCAGAAGATATTGAGTCGTTACGCCTAATGTCAAATGTAGCGGCTTCTGGCTTCTCTCCATTCTTGTCCGCGGCTTCACCAGCACTATTCGGCTTTGATGAGTGGACTGAGCTGTCAAAACCACGCGACCTAGATAAGGTATTTGAATCACTAGAATACGCCCAATGGCGTTCGTTCCGCGAGAGTGCCGATTCGCGCTTCGTTAGTCTGACGATGCCAAAAGTCCTTGCTCGTTTGCCATACGGACAAGCTACCGCTCCAGTCGAAGAGTTTGGGTTTGAAGAGTTCGAAGTAGATCCTGTTTCAGGTATTGCTGTTAACGCTGAACATAACGACTACTGTTGGATGAACTCTTCGTATGTTCTTGGTGTTAAGTTAACCGACGCATTTTCAAAATATGGATTTTGTACTGCCATCCGTGGTGCAGAAGGCGGCGGTCGAGTGGATAACTTGCCAACGCATTTCTTCATGAGTGATGATGGCGACCCTGATATGAAGTGCCCAACAGAGATTGGTATTACCGACAGACGTGAGGCGGAGCTTGGTAAGCTTGGTTTCTTACCGCTTTGTCACTACAAAAACACCAACTATGCAGTGTTCTTTGGTGCGCAAACCTGTCAAAAACCAGCGAACCATGAATCCCCTGAAGCAACGGCCAATGCGGCCATTTCTGCCCGCCTACCTTATATGATGGCAACATCTCGTTTTGCGCATTATTTGAAAGTAATGGCTCGAGATAAAATTGGTAGCTTTATGGAAGCAGAAGACGTTGAGTCTTGGCTGAACCGCTGGATCCTAGGTTACGTCAATGCTTCTGAAGGCGGTGGTCAAGAGATCAGAGCGAAATACCCTCTAGCAGACGCTCGTGTTCAGGTTAAGGAAATTCCTGGCGCACCTGGTTCTTACAATGCCGTAGCATGGCTGAAACCTTGGTTGCAAATGGAAGAACTGACTACATCTTTGCGACTTGTGGCCAAGATCCCTCAGTCAGGTGGATAAGAAACGAATTGGCTGGTCGAAAGGCCAGCCATGACCAATCTTTATGTTCTAGATGGAATTAGCAGTGTCACTTAACTTTCGCGACCCTAGCAAGCTAAAACATGAGTTCAGTACCGGAGGCTACGCTGAACTTGATAGCCCGTGGTTGACTCGATTCAATGAATCTTCTGATCTTGTATCGTCAGCTCGAATTTGGCTAGAAGGTACACGTTCAAGAGATTTGGACAGCTTTCGTCATAGTGTGATGAACACAATTAACCGCATTGATGAGCTATTAGAATCTCAACTAAATGAAATATTACATCATCCTGAGTTTCAACAGCTCGAAAGGGGGTGGGTTGGAGTTAGGTATTTATGTGAACAGGTTGATTCTCGTTCATCGGATTCTGTAAAAGTTAAGGTTTTAACGGCGACATGGAATGAAATCAGTAAAGATGCTTTAAAAGCCATCGAGTTTGACCAATCAGCACTATTTAAGTTGCTCTATCAAAATGAATATGGGATGGCAGGGGGAGAACCCTTTGGTGTGGTGGTTGGAGATTATCAGCTTCGCTGTGATCCTAGTAAAAATTATTTTGATAGAGATCTGTCTGTGTTGAGTAAGATCTCTCAGTCTGCAGCTGCAGCATTCAGCCCATTTATCATGTCTGCATCGCCAGAGATGTTTGGTGTTGATAGTTTCGCTCAACTCTCTGCGATAAGAGATATAGCGGCCCAATTTGAACAGGAAGATTATGCAAAGTGGCGTAGTTTGAGAGACAACGATGACGCTAAATTTATTGGTTTGACTGCACCTAACGTCTTGTTCCGTCAGCCATACAAAAGTGATGGCTCGCGGAATGATAAATTCAATTTTCAAGAACACATCTACGACTCCAACCGAGATTTGCTATGGGGGAGTAGTGCGTACTGTTTTGCTGCCGTATCAATTAGAGCATTTCAGGAACATGGTTGGTTCACGCATATGCGAGGGATTAAACAAGGCGATTACAGTCAGGGTATTATCGTCGCTCCTACAAGGAGCAAGATGCGTGTTAATGGCAAGAATGATCGTGAAAGATGTCCGTTAAACTTGAAAATCTCTGAGAGAAAAGAACAAGAATTGTCTGAGTGCGGTTTTATTTCTATTTCTCCAATACCTGAGACCGATATGGTGGGGATGACCTCGAATGTATCTCTCTACAAGCCCAAACAATACGCAGAAAAGCATATTTCAACGAATGCAAAACTGACATCGATGTTGCAATACACATTGTGTGTATCGCGAGTCGCACATTATCTCAAGGTTATGGGGCGTGACAAAATTGGTGGGTATCAAGACGCAGAAAGCCTAGAGCGTGACTTTCAACGCTGGTTACATCAGTACACTACCGCATCAGATGAAGCGTCTGATGAGCTTCGAGCTAAATACCCCCTAAATGAAGCGAAAATTACAGTTCGAGAGAAAAGAGAAACTCCTGGACATTATTACTCAGTTATCCATTTGCGACCGCATTTTCAACTCGATCAAATGGTATCTAGCATTAAATTAATTACCGAATTATCACCAGAGCACATGGTGTAAGGAAATAACAATGACTCAATGGAAAAATGCTTTGTCCCAAGGCCTATTGCAACACGCTCTAGAGCAATTAATTGATGAAATTAAAGCAACCCCTAAAGATGCGAGCTTGAGAAGTTCCTTCATTGAGCTTCTTTGCATTGATGGGGACTTCGAGCGTGCGGACGCTCAGCTCATGCAATCGATTAAATTGTTTCCTGAGTATCTGCCTGGTGCAAGTCAGCTACGACATTTAGTGAAAGCAGCTCAAGCTAGAAAGGATTTTATCAATGGTGCGGCTAGTGCCAAAGTATTAGGTGATGAGGAATTAACTAAAGAGCTTGTTCGATTTAATCTTGCTCTCGGAAATCAAGAGTACGAAGAAGCGTCACGTCTATCGCATCGCATTGAAGAGCATCGCACTATTAAAGGGTTTAACGTAAACGGCACAAACTACGAAGATGCTAGAGATATTGATGATCGTTTAGGTGGTTACATTGAACTGTTTTCTACAGCAGGTAACTATTTTCTTGTACCCATATCGAGCATCCATACGCTAGAAGTTAAAGCACCTACTTCTTTGTTAGAGAGTATTTGGCGACCTGTCGAGTTTGATATCGATGGACTTGGTGAAGGCGAAGGCCATATGCCGTTGACATATGTTGACTCAGAGACCGATGCGCAAAAGTTAGGTCGAGAAACGGATTGGAAGCAGATTGGTGAGCAAGAATCTTTTGTTGGCTTGGGTCAAAAATGTTGGTTAGTCGGTGACTCAGCGCTTCCAATCTGTGATTTGACTACATTATTAGAACAGAAACAAATAGCGTAGAAATATCATGTCGTTAACCGTTTCTCTGCTCGACAAATTGATAGATAGTGATCCTCTCACTCGAGATGAGAAAGACTTCCCTGCAAGCCAGCAACAGATGTTGAGCAGCTTACTTAGAGATCTAGAGTCGATGCTGAATAGTCGTATTGGATGGAAAAATATTCCTGATGATCTTCTAGAAGTTCGTTATTCAATATTGAACTATGGGCTGCCAGATTTTTCCTCAATGCCCTATAGCAGCCAAGAAGGGCAGAATCAGCTTTGCGACATCGTTCATGATGCAATTAAAGAGTTTGAGCCGAGGTTAAGGAACCCTCATGTCCAGATTTCGGACGAGAAAAACGCTATTGATAGGGTATTGAGGTTACAGATAAATGCCACTTGCTTAATTGATAACAGTATTCATGAAGTGCGATTCAATTCTGAAGTAGAGCCGGTAAATTTAGGTATGAAACTGAGTAGAGCAAAATGAGTGAAGAGTTTCTCAAGTACTATAATCGCGAGTTAGCTTATTTGCGTCACAAAGGGCAAGAGTTTGGTGAGCAGTATCCTAAGATCGCTGCGAGACTTCGTATTAGTGAGGAACAGGTTGACGATCCACACGTAGAAAGATTGTTAGAAGGCTGCGCATTTCTAACAGCAAGGATTAGACAAAGCTTAGACAATAGTTACCCTCAGTTTACAGAGTCTTTGATGGGACAGTTATATCCGGATTTTCACGCCCCAATCCCGTCAATGTCAGTCATTAAAATGAGCTGTTCTAACTCCACTTCCTCTTATTTTGATGTAGAAGAAGGCGAGCGAGTTGTTATCGGTGCTCCTGGATATCATGAGTGCGAGTTTAGAACTTGTTATCCGGTCAGAATGTATCCTGTTGATGTGACCTCTGGCGTTTTTAAAAATGCGCCTTTCAAGCCAGTTGGCTCACGATGGGAAAGCAATGCTCATTCAGTTTTGAAAGTACAGCTCACGGCTCAAGATGAAGAGACTCCTCTTGGTGAAATGGGGATAGAACGGCTGCGCTTCTATTTAAACGGTCAATCTCAATTGACTTTTAAGCTCTACCAAATGCTGTTTCAAAACCTAATTGGTTTATCTGTTGTTGTGGATGGCAAAGAAGTTCGTCCTTTAACCAAAAGACATCTTTCTGAAGTGGGATTTTCAGAAGATGAGAAAGTTGTGTCATACAGTAAAAGAAGCTTTTCAGGAGCAAGATTACTTGTTGAGTATTTGCACTTTCCTGAGAAGTTTATGTTCTTTGATATCACCGAACTTGGATTATCTGAGCTAGATCTTGGAGAGCAATTCGAACTGTATTTTTACTTTGATACCAACGATGACTGGCTTCCAAAGCAAGTGGACGAAGAAAGCTTAATGGTAGGTTGTGTGCCTGTAATCAACTTATTTAAAAGTATTATGGAGCCTAAGCGTATTCTACCAACTGAATACGATTACCACTTGTCTCCGCAATACCAAGAATCTGAAAGTAATGAGGTTGTCTCAATTTCTGACGTAACGTTGAGAAATTGGAACAAAACGTACCACAATTTGCCATGTTATCACGCTGGTGAGCACACGCATTATACGAACACTAGTGAGATTTATTGGTTGATGAGACGTGAGGATAAGAACTGGGCTGGTGGGTATGATGAGCCAGGTAGAGAAACTTACATTTCTTTTGTTGATAAAAAACATCAATTGTTCAGCCCGGATAGCCGGGAAAACTGGTTAATGTACGTGGAAGCTGAGTGCTGTAACCGCAACTTAGCGCAGAAACTTCCATTTGGAGGTGGGCTGCCGCAAGTATCTTTACCGGAGGTAAATGACAATTTCGAATCTGTTCGTTGTTTAGTTTCTTTATCAGAAACTATTCGGCCAGAAATGGATGAAAGCACACGATGGCAGTTAACTAAGCTTTTAACTTTAAACCATTTTACCGAGGAAGATGGTTTAGCAACTTTGAAGCAGACCCTTAATCTCTATGCATTTTCTGGGACAGCAGAAACGAAAGCGGTAATCGATGCTTTAACTAAGTTAGAGTTTGAGCCTACTACAGGAAGAATTAGTCAGAAAGGCAAAGTTGGATTTGCGCACGGTATAAAAATTATTTTGACGGTTTCTGATCAAATTTTACCCAAAGAGCAGATCTTTCTCTTAGGTAGTGTTTTATCTGTTTACTTCTCGCAATATGCTGAAATTAACATTTTTACGCAGTTAGAAATAAGACTTAAGTCCACGGGAAAGTCTTTCCACCTATGGCCCGCATTAACTGGCGATAAGGTGTTGCTATGAGCGCGGAACAATTTTATCGAGAATTAAAGCAACATCCATTGTTTGAAGCGATTCATCTTATTGAACACGAAGTTCTGCAAGCAGAGGCGCAAATAGGAACAGATGCGTTACCGAAGCATGAAAAGCTAAACTTAAAGGTTAATCCATCATTAGGTTTTGAAAATGCTCAGCTTTGTGAACTGAAAAATATAGATGACAGCAAGTTAGAGATTGAGACCAATTTAATAGGCCTAACGGGTGAGCAAGGTGTGCTTCCCCAGCACTATAGTGAATTAGCTTTACATCGCCAAAAAGAAGGCGATACGGCTATGGTGGACTTCTACGATATTTTCAATCATCGCTTATTATCTCTTTATTATCGATGTTGGCAACTGAGTCAGCTGACTGTTCAGTCTCGTGCGCATGCGCAGGGCGCGCGTTCGCCGTTAGAAAGCTGTAAATCGGCATTAACTGGGAAAGGGAGTTCAC
Source organism: Vibrio sp. YT-17 (assembly GCF_033337375.1). NCBI lineage: Bacteria > Pseudomonadati > Pseudomonadota > Gammaproteobacteria > Vibrionales > Vibrionaceae > Vibrio > Vibrio sp. YT-17. Next base: position 21,291 of record NZ_JAWOQP010000007.1, on the reverse strand, counting down.
TGTCCCGGCACTATGGTGGTGTGTTTGCTTCACCAGTGAGAAGTAAAGGTGGACTAAAAAGTATTCTTGAATGTTTATCTGGATGCCAAGTAAAAGTTCATGAATTTCAAGGACAATGGTTACACCTTACGAAAGAAGAGCAAACACGCCTTGCATCCCGAACTATGCCTGAAGGGCAGTTTGCTCAACTTGGTTTAGGAGCGTCTTTGGGTTCGAAAGCATGGAACATCAACGCGGGGACAACAATAGAATTTCTGCCAAAAGATAAACAGCTAGTTAGTAAATTGCTTCCTAACCAACCCAATATAGCAATCATTAAGAACGCTGCTTATGAGTTGATTGGAAAACATAAACAACTGAAGTGGCAGCTCACCACCAAACATAGTTTGCTACCACAAGCTTGTTTATCGAAACAGCAGGGGCAGTTAGGTATTGGTTCTGTGCTTAAAAAACACGAACGTACAAAAGATCGAACTATAACAATTACTATTTAAAGGAAATGTAATGGCTTCACTCTCACTTTCAGCGTTGGTCGAAAGATTGTCTCCTCAGGCTAAGGAAACGCTTGAACAGGCAGCTGCTATGGCAAGCTCCCGAACTCATCACAGTATTGAAATGTCTCACTGGTTAATGATGATTATCCGCCATCCTGACGATATTTACTCTGAAGTTTTTGACGAATTTGATGTCGATAAAATCAAGGTTGAAACCGATATTCAAAAGGCATTAGAAAAATACAAAACAGGATGCCAGTCGGTGCCTGGGCTATCAGCTCATACGGTGACTGTTATGCAAAATGCCTTGTTGTCTGCAACCATTGAATTCAATCAAGAACAGTTGGGGTGCATCCATCTTTTATTTGCCTACTTGTCTGATGATACGTTAGTCAACATGGCTGGTTCGATTAGTCCTGAACTAAACAAGATAGAACCATCTCGCTTATTGAACTTTAAAGAAAGTAATGCGCCTCAATCAAGATCGAATGACTTAGCGCAGTCAAACGCGAATTCCGCCTTGAATCAATTTACAACAGACCTTACTGAGCAAGCTAGGGAAGGTAAAATAGATCCGGTGATTGGTAGAGATAATGAAATTCGCCTAATGATCGATATTTTATTAAGACGCCGACAAAACAACCCGATTCTTACGGGAGAAGCTGGTGTTGGAAAAACAGCCGTTGTTGAAGGTTTGGCGCAAAAGATCATTGATGGCGATGTACCTCCCGCTCTGCAAAATGTGGCAATTAAGTCTCTGGATTTGGCGTTACTGCAAGCCGGCGCAGGCATGAAAGGTGAGTTTGAAAACAGGCTTAAGAACCTTGTTAAGGAAGTAAACGACGCTCCACAGCCTATTATATTGTTTATTGATGAAGCTCATGGCCTAATTGGCGGTGGTGGGCAAGCGGGCCAAGGTGATGCGGCGAATATTCTGAAGCCAGCATTAGCGAGAGGTGAACTCAGAACGATCGCAGCAACAACGTGGGCAGAGTATAAAAAGTATTTTGAAAAAGATGCAGCTTTAACTAGGCGTTTTCAAGTCGTAAAGGTTGATGAGCCTGCCCCTGAACTCGCGATCGAAATGTTACGAGGCTTACTTGATGTAATGGCACAACACCACGATGTTCATATCACTAACCAAGCTCTCAATGCAGCGGTCCAACTCTCAGCTCGATACATTAATGGTCGTCAACTGCCAGATAAAGCGGTTTCTGTTTTGGATACGGCCTGCTCTCGAGTTGCGTTAAGTCAGTCATCTACACCGGGAGGCCTAGATGCGAAAAGAAATAAACTTAAAGCAAAGCAAGCTGAGTATGAGCATCTTAGCCAAGAGAATCGGCTAGGAGCATCTCTTGATGTGCAGCTGCAAAGTGTCCGAAAAGAGATTGATGCGCTATCTAATGACATTATTGAATTAGAAGTACTTTGGGAAAAAGAAAAAGAATGGGTAAGTGAAGCTAAGTCACTTAGAACCCAAATAATCCAGGAGGGTTCTGAGACTGCGAGAGACAAGTTACAAGAGCTTGAAAATAACCTCTCCGCTAACTCACAGCCCTTAGTTTTTTCGCATGTAAATGAAGCGCTAATCGCAGAAGTTATTTCGGATTGGACCGGTATACCGTTGGGTAAACTTCAGGATGATGAAATCCAAGCAGTATTGGGTTTGAAAGAAAGTTTGTGTAAGCGAGTTGTCGGGCAGGATCACGCTTTAGAGCTCATGTCTGAAGTGATAAAAACCGCGAGTGCGCAGCTCACGGATGAGACACGACCAAATGGTGTATTTCTCCTGACCGGACCAAGCGGAGTGGGTAAAACCGAATCGGCTTTGGCGATTGCAGAGAAAGTGTATGGTAGTGAAGAAAATGTCACGACTATCAATATGTCAGAATTTAAGGAAGAGCATAAAGTCTCATTGCTATTAGGTTCTCCTCCTGGTTATGTCGGTTATGGAGAAGGAGGTGTACTGACTGAAGCTGTTAGACGTAAACCTTATAGTGTAATTCTCCTCGATGAAATGGAAAAAGCGCACCCTGGTGTTCAAGATATTTTTTATCAGGTGTTTGATAAAGGCTCAATTAAAGACGGTGAAGGTCGAGATATAGACTTTAAAAACACTATTATTATTATGACCGCGAACACAGGGACCGAAACGACGATGTCTTTGTATTCTGATCCTGATTTATCTCCTGAGCCGTCAGCACTAAAAGATGCTTTACGCGATGATTTGTTGGTCGACTTTAAACCTGCATTTTTAGGGCGTGTGAACGTATTACCTTATTTGCCTCTATCAAGAAAAGTATTGATAGAAATAACAAAATTAAAGTTGGATAAAATTACGACTCGTATTCGTAAGCACTATAACGCTGACCTGTTTTTTGATGAGGAACTAATTAATGATATTGTAGACAATAGCAATGAGTCTGGGAGTGGTGCGCGTGTGGTACAAACAACCATAGAAAATACATTGCTTCCGAAGATTTCTCATGAAATATTGCATGCAATTCTTAATGATAAGACGTTTGATGAAATTATTGTTAAAGGTACAACTAGTGGACTTGATGTCTCAATAGTTTAACATCCTTTACACTCTCAATAATAATTGGGAGTTGGTTCATATTAACTATTATTTTTTATAAAAAACGCTTAAATTAAATCTTATTTAAAGATATAACAGGGCGTATTTAAAATGAAGTTTTTGATACATTAATCACTAATTATCACCAAACGTCAGATAATTAAATTACTACGATATATGTCAATTAATAATGCTATAGGAGATTAGCATGCAGTCTAATACGTATCTTAAATACGCAGATATTAAGGGTGAGGCAACAGCCGAGCAATACAAAGATTTGATTACACTACTATCTGTAGATTGGAGTGTAGGTCGTGAGATCTCATCATACACTGGTACAGCGATGGACCGTGAAGCGAGCGCTACTCGTCTATATGATTTGACTATCACTAAACTTCAAGACCGTTCTTCTCCTGACTTATTTAAAGAAGCGACGATTGGTAAAGGTAAACCAGCGGTTTTCCATATTACTAAGCAGGGTGAGAAGGTTGAAGAGATCATGAAGATCGAACTGACTGATGCGATGATTTCTAACTACTCAGTTTCTATCCAAGACGATCGTCCAGTTGAAACTATCACAATTTCTTACACAGAAATGATGATGACAGTGACTCCTACTGACGATAAGAACAACACTTCTGCTCCATTGGTATACGGCTACAGCGGTGTTAAAGGTCAACAAATGTAATTTTCATGCGGGGGAGTATTCCTCCGCATTTTTTTGAAAGAAGTATTTAATGAAAAGAGCAACTCAAGATAACAATTTCATCCGAATTTCTTCGCCATTCGGTAAAGATGCCATCATACTAAACTCGTTTGAGTATAGAGAAGAGATCTCAGAACTTTTTTCATTGCGTGCTAAAGCTTACTTTAATGATCAACGAAGTGAGTTAAACGAAATTATTGGTAAGGAAGTTACCATTACCCTTGAAAATAATGAGGATGTTTCTTCAAATCCTCGTTATATGCATGGTTATGTTTCTGCTGCAAGATTAGAAGGGAAAAGGGTTTCTAATACACATAAAGGCGAAAATTATAAAAACATAGAATTATTAATAGAGCCTAAATTACGTTTCGCTGAATATCGAAAAAATTGCAGAATATTTCAGCATAAAGATATAAAGGAAATTATCTCTGAAGTACTATCGGAGCATAGTGTTGCCTTTAGTTTTGAGTTAACCAAGTCCTATCCTAAATACACATACAAAGTACAATATGAAGAATCAGATCTTGAATTTGTTCGACGTCTGTTATCGGAGGAGGGGCTATCATTTTGTTTTACACATACTAAGTCTGCCCATACGCTCAGTATTTTTGATGACATCAGTTTTTATAAGCCGGGTACTGAGTTTTTAGTCGATTTTGATACAGGTACGGCGAAATCTAGCCACATTTCTTCTTGGCATGAAACGCAAATTCTGACTACTAAAGCGAGTCAAAAGTCAGGCTATAACATGCTCAAGCCTTCTTCGAATCCTAAAAATACTGCAAAGGGTGAAAGTGATTTTTTTACAGTACCTGGAAGCGAGTATTTTGAATACATGGGTGAAATGGAGAGCAATGATCAATACGCACTAAGAAACACGCATGCAATAGAAGCACTACAGCAAAATGCATATTTGTGTCGTGGCGAGGCTACGTGCAGAACATTCAGTGTGGGCAAGTGCTTCAAGTTTAAAAAGCATGAAGATAAATCTCGAGTCGGCAAAGAATATGTACTGTCTTCTGTTTTTTTGTCTGCTGCTGTTTATAACCAGACTGGTCAAGGTGGGACCGGTGCGCAAGGTGTCAAAGTCTCGTTTAGTTGTGTTGACTCAAAGACAATCCTGCGTCCTTCAGTTAACTACCCGAAACCTCAGATGAAAGGTTTGCAAACCGCAGTAGTTACGGGGAACAAAGATGGTGAAATTTACATAGACAAACATGGCCGTATCAAAGTTCAGTTTCACTGGGACCGTGTTGGTAAATACGATGTAAATAGTTCATGTTGGATTCGTGTTGCGCAAAATATTGCAGGTAACGGATGGGGGTCGGTGTTTCACCCTAGAGTCGGACAAGAGGTCATCGTCGAGTTTGTTAACGGAGACCCTGATCAACCAATCGTTACGGGGTCACTATATAACGGTAGTCAACTCCCTCCTTACGCTTTACCAGAGCAAAGTTCTCAGAGTGGTTATAAATCACGCTCTGTACAAAAAGGTACATCCAGTTTTAATGAGTTGCGCTTCGATGATAAGCCTGGTGAAGAGCACATTTATCTTCATGCTGAAAAACTGTTCCAAATGCTAGTTGAAGACTGTGTTGATATCGCCGTTGAAAACAGTAAAACCGAAAAAGTGACCAATGATGTTAATCAAGAGGTTGGTCAGAACGCGAGCTTGAAAGTAGGTAAAAACTTTTCGAATGAAACGGGTGAAGTACTGTCTTTTAATGCAGGAAAGAACGTCGAGATCAAAGTAGGTGGTGCTTCTATTCAGATGTCTAGCTCTGGAGAAATCAATATCAAAGGTAATAAAATATCCATTAACGGCTCAGCTATTGCTCTTAAAGCTGGGCAAATTTCATTGAACTAAGGTGATTTAAAGTGGGTAAACCAGCCGCAATTTTGGGCAGCTTTCATCTTTGCCCTAAAAAAACAGGAAAGATACCGCATGTCGGTGGTCCCGTCGTTGTTGGTTCACCAAACGTAACGATTGGCGGGATACCTGCGGCAAGACAAGGCGACAAGCTTATTTGTATCGGTCCTCCGGATAGTATCTCAGCAGGTTCTTCTAGCGTAACAATCAACGGTAAACCAGCCGCGAGAGTCGGCGATTCAACGTCTCATGGTGGCAAAATTCTATCTGGTATGCCTACGGTTTTAATCGGAGGCTAGATGCCACTCGCATTTCAAACGCATCTTCTATCCTTTAATGGCCGTTCACACACCGTTCGCGAGATAGCTGATGATTCTTTTAGATTGTCCGAGGAAATCCGACCCCCTGACTTTGCTCAATCAATAGATGAGCATATATTAAGCCTCGTGCGCTCTGAGCGCGAGAGTCTTGAGCAAGCTGATATCAAGGAGAATCTCTGTGTTCTTTTACCATCTTCGGTGGACAAAAGTTTGCTTAAAGCATTGATAAGCGAGCTTTCTATTTTCGTTGACCAAACTGTCAATACTGAAATTTACTTTTATCCTTATGGCCAAGCTGCATTTTTGATGGCACTAAATCGGATAAATCGTGAAGTTAATGAAACGCAAGCGACTTGGATACTGGCTATAGAGGTTACGAGTGATGTAGAAGGGCATGTCAAACCTCAAAGCTCTATCATTTTAACCAAGTGTTTTTTTCGACATTCAGGTCTTGTGCCTGATGTTGTTCGAATTGATTTAGATGCCAAACAACAACGCATCGCCGTGGACAAAGTGTTTAAGCAATTAGGAGTAAGTTGTGAACATCCACTCAGTCAATTGTATTTATCCGTTAATGAGGAAGAACCGCAATGGTTAAACTCAATGCAATTCTTGTCTCCGTGGGTGACCGATCAAACTCAGTATCAATTTGTTGATATCAAACTTGGCGGATTGGGTGCATGTGGCGGCGTTTTAAAAGCGTTAGTGATTGATGAGCTTCAAAGAAGCAGCCCCTGCCCAGACTTTCACGTGTTGCAAGCCGACATCGAGTCAGATGGCTATGCGGTAGGAGTAATATACAATTGGCGTAGTGAATAGGTCTGGCTATTGCTTTTCCTTCTAGTAGCTGAGGTTTTAGTGATGCAAATGTTATGGGGGATTGACTCGAAACTGGCCCTTTAATGATGTTTGGACAATGACTAGGCGCAGCTTGCTTTTCAAAATAGCTTTGCTCACCGCGTTTTTACAGTGTTCTTCTCGCTTTCTGATTAAATAGCCAGCCATAGAACACAAACCACATGAAAAGCTGTTCGACTCAAGATATCCTTACCGATATAAAATAACTTGAGTTTTGGTTTGTTCGAGATCCCACCCGTGACGCATTCCTTTTTATAAACGGTACATGGACTCTGACAGAAGCAAGCCTACTCATAGAATTGGCGGAAAGTGAATTCGAATGAAGTTTATCCACACCTCAGATTGGCATCTTGGTCGACAATTCCACAACGTATCACTACTCGAAGATCAACAAGCAGTACTCGAACAACTGATTAACTATATTGAACGCAACCCCGTCGATGCAGTTGTAGTGGCGGGAGATATCTATGACCGTTCGGTGCCACCAACGGTTGCAATAGAACTGTTAAATCGAGTCGTGAAACGCATTTGTACCGAGTTAGAAACACCAATGATATTGATATCTGGCAACCATGATGGTGCAGAAAGGTTAGGTTTCGGCTCAGAGCAAATGAAAAATGCAGGTCTCCATATTGTTAGCAACTTTGAAGAGATGCTCACTCCCATCATCATAAAAACGGACTCTGCGGACGAGGTCGCGTTTTATGGTATGCCTTATAACGACCCTGAACAGGTCAGGTTTGCCTACAAAGCCTCGGTATCCACTCATGATGAGGCTCATCAATTGCTTGTTGAGCAAATTAAAGAGCGCTTTATCTCTAAGCAAAAGCGCGTGCTCGTGAGTCACTGTTTTGTTGATGGGGCTATCGAGTCAGACTCTGAACGACCATTATCTATTGGTGGTTCTGATCGCGTGAGTCATGAACACTTCTTAGATTTTGACTACGTCGCACTTGGTCATTTGCATCAGCCTCAAAAGAAAGGCGCAGAGCATATCCGTTACTCTGGCTCTCTCATGAAGTATAGCTTTGGTGAACAGAACCAGAGAAAAGGTTTCACGTTAGTTGAACTGGACAAGAAAGGATTCGTTTCTGCAAAGCATATTGATCTTACGGCTCCTCATGAAATGCGTATTGTAGAGGGCGAGCTGGATAAAGTTATTGAGCAAGGGAAAACAGACCCCAAGAATGAAGATTATTTGTTAGTTCGTTTGATGGATAAACATGCGATTTTAAACCCAATGGAAAAACTTCGTTCAGTGTATCCAAACGTTTTACACCTTGAGAAACCTGGCATGTTAATTGGGGTAGAGCAGGAAATGGCGCAAGCAAAGTTGGCGCGAAGCGAAATTGATATGTTCCGAGATTTTTTTATTGAGGCGCAAGATAGCCAGTTGTCTAAAGAGCAAGAGCAAGCTGTTACTGACATTATTAAGCAATTATCACAGCAATAGGGACCAAAGATGAAACCAATTAAACTAACCATGCAAGCCTTTGGTCCGTTTGCAAAAACTGAAATCATTCATTTTGAGAAGCTTGGCAGTAACCCTCTATTTTTGATTAATGGTCCTACAGGTTCCGGTAAAACGTCGATCTTAGATGCCATTTGCTTCGCCCTTTATGGTGAAACCACAGGTAATGAGCGACAAGGTATTCAGATGCGGTGTGACTTATCCGCGCAAGACTTACCAACCGAAGTAGTTCTCGAATTTTCGTTACACGGCAAACAATACCGAGTTGTTCGATCCCCTGAGCAGGAAGCGCCCAAGGCCCGTGGTGAAGGGATGACGATTAAAAAGCACACTGCGGCTCTTTATGAACTCGGTGAGACTGAAACGCTTATCACCAGCAAGACGACTCAGGTTAAAACTGAAGTTAGCAATATTATTGGCTTGAATGAAACTCAATTTCGTCAAGTTATGGTGTTGCCTCAAGGAAAATTCCGAGAACTGTTGCTTGCTAGCTCTAAAGAGCGTGAAGAAATTTTTGGCCAGCTCTTTCAAACTGACATATATAAAAAAATTGAGTACGCGCTCAAAGATAAAGCGAGTGCAATTAGTAAAGCGAAAGGCGAATTTGATAATCAAATTCGAGGTGCTTTACAAGTTGCAGAAGCGAGTTCTGAACAAGAACTATTACAACAACTGGAACAAGTAACTAAGCAATTAGAGTCTGATAAAAAGAATGAGCAAGCAGCGTTAGATAAGCTCAATACTGCTAAATCTGAATTGCAAAAAGCGGAAACCTTGAATGGAGAGTTTTCGAAACGAGAGCAAGCAGAAAGCGCACTCAAGCTGCATCTAGAACACTCAGATTCGATAAAAGCTCGTCAACAGCAATTAGAAAACGCTAAAAATGCCAATAAGATAGAGTTGCCCTACATCTCATTACAAAATGCAAAAGCTCAAACGCAAGAGCTTAGGCAAAAAATCGTAGCTTTGGAAGAGAGTCTCGAAAAAGCTAATGTCGTTGCGAGAGAACAAGAAAACTTGCAGCAAAGTGCAAAAGAGGCAGCGGCAAAGGTCCCGCAGTTAACGCAACTGCAGTATCAACTTGAAAGTATGAAAAACAAGTTGGTCGAGAAAGACAATTTGGAAAGTAAAATAACGGCGGGTTATCAACAAAAACAACAATTTGAAGCAACGTTAAAACAGTACATAGAACTAAAAGATAAGTTAACGTTACAGGCCCAGCAGGGACAGAAGGAGCTAGAGAAAGCACGAGTTGATGTTGCGCTTATTGGCAGCATCGATGCGGAAATAAAACAAAAACAACGGCTGTTACAGGATCTACAAAAGCTGCATGATCTTACTTTAGAGCTCTCTAAACTCAATGCGCTAACTGTAGGCAAGCAGCAGTCACTACACGAAGCCAGTCAGCGCTATATGCAGCGTCAACAAGCCGCTGATACGATAGAGCTTAAGTGGCACAACGCTCAAGCGGCAGTATTAGCGCAGCGACTAAAAGCAGGTGAAGCATGCCCGGTGTGTGGTAGCGAAACGCATCCTAACCCCGCAACGTTTGTTGAAGAAGCCGTTACAAAAGAGCAAGTTCAGGCGGCTAGAGCTAAAGAGCGAGAAGCTCAAACCTTGTTGAACCAACTAAGCAATCAGCTAGAACAACATAACGTTGTCATTAGTCAGTATCAGAATCAGTGTAACCAGTTGAAAGAGGAGTTGGGTGAGTATGCTACATCTGAGATCTCGACGGTTCAAAATGATTTGCAAGCGCTTAATGCTCAACTCCTACGTCTACAAGCTATTGATATTGAAAAACTAGAAAGGAACGTTGAACAGCTTAATCAACGCTGCGTCGTGGGTGAAAATAAAATTCATGAGCTGCAGAATCAAATGGCGGCAAATGAATCAACCGTTAAAGCGAACCAAGAACAATTGGCTCAATTACAAGCTTTTATTGACCCAAAATACAGTTCCGCTGACTTGCTTGAACGTGAAATTTTGCTGACAAAAGAGCAAATTCTGAGTTTGAACACAGGCTTAGAAAAGGCGCAAAACGCTTTGCAGCAAGCGATATTGGAGAAATCAAATGCGGAAAGTCACTTAGCGACGAACAAGCAGTGGTTATCTGAGTCAGAGCAAAAACTTAGCCAAGCAGAATTAGCGTGGAATGAGGCACTACAGGCGAGTAAATTTGAAGATGAAAGCCATTATCTAAGTAGTCGAGTGGGAGATGATGAACTTCAAGCCTGGCAGCAAGAAATAGACAGCTTCAAACAGGCACAAACCAAGCTTGAGCAAACACTACATGATTTAAATCATGCATTGAAAGATCTTGAAAGGCCTAATTTAGAGTCGTTTAACGACAGGTTAACCACTCTGCAGGCGCAATATATTGAAGTAAGGAATCAACTTGATACCACACGCTCAATATTTGAACGTCTTGAAAAGGTTCGTAAAGATATTGCCGTGTTGCATGAGAAAAATAGTAAGTTAGAAGAAGAATACAAAGTCTTTGGTACGTTGTACGACGTTGCTAGTGGTAAAACAGGCAGCAGGGTTAGCCTACATCGCTTTGTTCTTGGTGTACTGTTGGATGATGTGCTGATTCAGGCCTCTCAACGTTTAAGCCTTATGAGTAAAGGGCGCTATATTCTTGCTCGAAAAACAGAGGGCTTCAAAGGTGCTGCGGGTCGCGGCTTAGATTTAATGGTTGAAGATGGCTACACAGGAAAAACGCGTGATGTTGCGACACTTTCCGGCGGTGAATCATTTATGGCAGCGCTTGCTCTGGCACTTGGTTTGTCGGATGTTGTGCAATCCTATAGTGGCGGTATTCGTTTAGACACTTTATTTATTGATGAGGGCTTCGGTAGTTTAGACCCAGAGTCTTTAGATCTTGCTATTCAAACGCTAGTGGACCTGCAACAGACTGGGCGCATGATCGGTGTTATTTCTCACGTTTCTGAGTTGAAAGAACAAATGGCGCAGAGGATTGATGTAGAACCATCAAGACTTGGTTCAACGGTGTCGATTAAATCTCAATGTCGCTTCGCTGTCTAATTCAGTGACTACTGTTAGATCAAAAAGCCCCTAATGTTGGGGCTTTCTGACTAAGTCGCTACTGTTCGCAAAAGTGGCCTTCTTTTGGCGATTGGGTAATCGCATATTCGCCATCGAGGTTGCGATAAACAATCGTGTTCCAAACAGAGCCATCATCCAATTCAAACTCAATAGCATAGTTGACGCCGCTAACGATTTGCGCGTGAACATTCAGTATTTGTTTAAACGACGCTATTGTGTCCATTTTCTCTAAAACAAAGGCCATTGCCTTTTGTGCATCAGGGGTCGCGTTAAACTCATTCCACCCACCTGGCATGTTTCCTTGTGCATTACATACATCTGCTGAGGTCGTTAATTGTGTCGTTTCGCTCGGCTTTTCCTGCTGACAACCTGCAAGTAACACCAAAAGTGCACAAACTGACACTGTTTTTAATTTCATAACAATAACCTCTGTCTATAACGCAACGTATTATAGGAGGGTGATATGCCTACGAATGTCTATGTTGTGCAAAGTTTCTATATGCATAGGGTTAAATGCTGACAAAATGTACAAGCATGGTCAGCTTGTAAGTCAAAAATAGAGCAATCTTGTTAACGATTTGCTGAGATGACGAGGTTTCGGTGTTCAGTGCGCTATTGATGAAGAATTGTGATGTGTACCTATGAAGGTGATGGTGCGGCTTAGTGATCGATTTGTTATCTTCTAGAGTAAAATCAATCACTAATTAAAATTTAGGTGTTGTATGAAATCGATAAAAATATTTTTACTTTTGTCACTTGCAACTTTATTTGGTTGTACCTCGAAGCCGGATGGGGTGGAACCCGTCAATAATTTCGATTTAGAGCCATATCTAGGTAAGTGGTACGAAATTGCACGCCTAGACCATTCATTTGAGCGAGGCTTATCCAACGTTACCGCTGAGTATCAGGTTCGCGAGGATGGTGGGGTTAAGGTGATAAACCGTGGATATTCCGAAGAAGAGCGACAGTGGTCAGAAGCTGAAGGCAAAGCTTATTTTGTTGAAGATAAAACGGTTGGACACTTAAAGGTTTCCTTTTTTGGGCCAATATACTCTTCTTACATTGTTTTTGAGCTAGGTGAAAACTATGACTATGCGTTTGTTTCCGGTTACAACCACGACTATTTGTGGCTATTGTCTAGAACGCCTAACGTTGATGAGAGAGTAGTGGAGCGCTTTAAGTACGTAGCTAAAGAGAAAGGTTTCGCTATCGACGAGCTCATTTTTGTTGAACAAGAGAAACAAAGACAGCTTTAAGTTCATCAGCGTGGCTGAAAAAGCGGACAGAGGGGCAGCTTCCTAATTAAGAGCTCAGTTTGTCATTTCGCTTAACAGTATGTTACCGCGTAACTTAATGTGGTCAAAATGGATATAGCCCCATCATTTGTGATTACTCGTGATGGGGCTTATATAAATTTGAGTGAGCGTCGAAAGGTTGATCTATCAACAAACGGTTATGGTTTACTTAATCAAACGAACGATCAGGGAACCTGGTGCTCGAATAGATTCAACATTGTGGCTAAGTACTGTGCCGCTTGTTGGGGCGGTGTAGCGTTTAATCTCAGCGCCAAAGCTGTCGTATTGAATCGCAAGAAGTTGGCCTTGCTCGACAAAATTCATCAAACTGACATGAGGCAGTACAAAGCCGCCGTGTGTCGCTTTTACACTGACGATTTCGTTTCCTTCCAAGCATGACGTAATAGGGTCCATATCACCTTCAACAATGTTATGCTTTTTCAGCACATTAAAAATGCCTGTTACAGTTCGACTGATAAGTTCTTGCTCGGTGTATCGCCCCATACCTACTTCAACTGTAATGCTTGGGACACCATGGTTATTCCAAACCGTTTCAAGGACGCCAGCATCTCCAGGATCATTTAAAATCGCATCAGGATTAATGAGACGAGCCATTTCTAATGATTGCTCGATTCGGAAATCTGCAAACACGTAAAGTGGATAGGCCGCACCACTGGTTTGAGTGTGAAGGTCAATGGCTAAATCAGCATTTGGCTTGAGCAAATCATTCCACAATGCATATAAGTAACGTTGGGCCTCATTGCCGTTTTGGTCACCAGGAAAAAAGCGGTTTAAGTTTGCAGGAGACGCGTCAGGGTCTGCGGAATAGAAATCGCGGCTGTGGTTTAGCATACCTGGCATGTTAATGGTTGGAACAATAGTGACAGTACCAGCGACTTCAGTGCCGATGAGCTCTCGAGCAGTTTTCTGCGCTGCTAACACACCATTGTACTCATCACCATGAACCCCTGCGGTAATCATGATCTTCTTGCCAGGTTTTTCACCTTTGAACACTAGCACAGGTAGGTGTTGCCACTGAGAGAGAGCATTCGTTGCGATGCGAAACCAAAACTTATGCTCGCCCGAATTTAGGTCTGCTACATTGAGAGATTGAATCACTTGATGACCCTGAATCATGTCATCGAGAAATTGTGTTGCCATTAAAGTTACCACTCCAAAACCATAAGCTAATCTAAAACCTTAGCGTCGTCATACCATGAATATTAATAAGGCGAGAACATGTCTCGCCTTAATTACCAATTGGTTTCGTTTTACGCAAAACCCATAATATGAGCTGCGATAACGACGATACTTGATAGGGTAAAGAGTAATAGAATAAATCGCCAGCAGAATTTTGCCCAGTCACCCCAGTCGATACGGCAGACACCAAGCGTTGCCATGAGAGATGCCGAAGTAGGGACGATAACGTTAGTAAAGCCATCGCCAAGTTGGAATGACAAAACTGCCACTTGGCGCGTAACTCCTGCAATGTCTGCCAGAGGGGCCAGTAGAGGCATCGTTAGTGCCGCTTGTCCTGAGCCTGAAGTGACAAAGAAGTTGAAGATAGATTGGAATACATACATTAACCATGCTGCAGCTACGTCAGGAAGCCCACTGATCACGCCGCCAGCACTGTTTAGAATTGAGTTCAGTACACTCGCTTCATCAGTTGTACCACCACCAAGGATCAACAATACCCCTTTTGCACAACCCACTAATAGGGCAGGTGCAAGCATAATAGCTGCACCTTCTTTAAATGCATCAGCTGCGCAGTTTAGCGTCATACCGTTTAGGCGGAAAATCGTACCGATGATCGCGACAACAAAGCCCATAGTGAAAAATTGAGAAGCGATTTCTGGGATGTACCATGCGTTAGCGACTACGCCCCAAACGACCCACACCGTGGTCGCAATAACCGTAAGGATAACGAGTGTGTCACCTAGGTTCCAACGAGAATCTTGATTGCCAAGCTCTTGCTGACGGAAATACTGGTCTGTGCGATGGCTGTAAGAAAGTTTAGGATTTGACTTCACACGAGCGGCGTAGATCATTGTGAAAGCGATACCGATTAACGTAAAGCCAGCCCATAACCCCATGCGCACTGTCATGCCGGATAAAACAGGTACACCCGCAATGCCTTGCGCAATAGCGACGGAAAAAGGGTTCATCCAAGAAGTAGCGAAGCCAATTTGAGTCGCAACATAGGTGACCATCACCGTAGTGATACCATCATAACCAAGGCGAACCATAAGCGGCGCGATAATAATCGCAAATGCTACGGCTTCTTCACCCATACCAAATACCGCACCGCCTAGCGAAAACAGCAAAAATAGCACTGGAATGAATAGCGCTTCGTTACCTTTGGTCTTATCGATAAGGCGCAGGATACCGTTATCGATTGTGCCTGTGCGCATTACAACGCCGAAAGCACCGCCGATAACCAACATGAACATAATCACGCCGATCGCGCTGCCCCATTTAGAGCCAGAAACTAGCCCTTCGAAAGGGAAGTTCATCAAACCAATGCCACCACCAGAAGCAAACAGGCCAACCTTGTTGTAAACCAATTCACCGTTTTCGTCGGTTGCATAAGAGAAAGAAGAAGGATCGATAACTGTGCGAGTTTTTTCTGCACCGTCGACCATGTAGGTCACCTGTTGGCTATCAAAATGACCAGCAGGAATTAAGTAGGTAAGAATCGCAGCAAGAATACCAACAATGAAGATCAAAATGAGGGTATCTGGCATCTGCCACGACTTAGGGGTAGCAACCGAGTCTGCTGGTTGCGCATGTGTGTGAGACATAACTTACTTCACGTTAAATTCAATAAAGCATGAAATATCGATAAAATAGAATAAAAAGTCAATATTAATGATTATGTTGAACTATGAATTCATCAAATATTTGAAGTGAAGTTAATTTGATTGCTTTGTGGTCAAATGTTGGGTTAATGTTTCAATATGGGTTGAGTTTGGATGATTCATGAGCTTTCATAGTGCATCTACAAGTGATCTAATCACTTGATTTCCGACTGTTCTGCATAAAAAGCAGCGACATCACGAAGGTCTTCATCATTTAACATTTTTAACTGTGCTGCCATCATTTCTGCAAGTGGCCCTTTACGCTCACCGGCTTGATAAGACTTCATTGCATTGTAAAGGTACTGAGCATTTTGACCAGCAAGGCTTGGATAGGTGTTGTTCGTTGCGATGCCTGTAACACCGTGACAATAGACACAGCTAGGTGATTTGATTTTACCTTTATCAGCATCACCAAACGGCTCGGCATGGATAGCGGAAGAGAAAATAAAAGAGATTAGAAGTACAAATCTGAGCATGGAGGCTATCTATTCGCTAAAAATCATGCCGATACAATAAAGCTTCCCCTTAGGGGAAGCTCAATGATCAAAATCAAATTAAAGTAGAGATTTTATACTTGATAAGAAAGTGTCGATGTCTTTCGCTGAAATATCTTTATGAGTTACAAAACGAATTGGATTTCCAGGGGTTATCGTGATGTTTTGTTCCTTTAGTTTCGCAGCGATACTTACTATGTCCACTTGAGGATCAAGCTTCGCGAACACAATGTTCGTTTGAACAAATTCAGGGTTGACTGAAAAACCAGGCAGTTCTGCTAAACCTTCCGCTAAGGTTTTTGCGTTGATGTGATCTTGTTTTAGCTGTTCCACTTGTTCGGTAAGGGCAAGTTTGCCTGCTGCGGCAAGAATACCCGCTTGACGCATACCACCGCCGACCATCTTTCTTAAGCGACGTGCTTTTGCGATGTAGTCTTTGCTACCAAGCAGTAGCGAGCCAACAGGGGCAGCCAGACCTTTCGACAGACAGATCGTCATTGAATCAAAGTACTGACCGATCTCTTTTACCGGAACATCAAGTGCAACGGCTGCATTAAAAACGCGAGCGCCATCTAGATGCATCTGCAAGTTATGTTTATTCACGAAGTCACGTGCTTCTGCTAAGTAAGACAGAGGTAGTACTTTACCATTAATTGTGTTTTCTAAGCTGAGAAGCTTAGTGCGAGCAAAGTGACAATCATCTGGTTTAATCGCAGCAGCCAGTTTATCAAATGGTAGCGTGCCATCTGGGTTATTTTCGACTGGTTGAGGTTGAATTGATCCCAAAACCGCCGCGCCACCAGCTTCGTATTTGTAGTTATGTGCTTGTTGCCCACATAGATATTCATCTCCCCGCTCGCAATGCGCCATTAAACCGAGCAGATTGGCTTGAGTGCCTGAAGTGGTAAACAAAGCTGCTTCGAAACCAGCAAGCTGCGCAGCAAATTTTTCAAGCTCATTGACCGTAGGGTCATCACCATAAACATCATCCCCAACGGGGGCCTTAAACATGGCTTCTCGCATGGCTTGGGTGGGCTGTGTAACGGTATCTGATCGAAAATCCATGAATGTCTCCTTGGTCAAAGTCCTAAATATATCCGCAAAGGCGCGCTTTGCTTAAGCAGGCGATCGTTTTGGCATCGGTGATCGTGCCATCGACAATCTTTTCTTCGAGTTGCTTGATTGACAAGGTGACGACCTCAATCACTTCGTCTTCATCGCACTCGTAACGGTTTGTTTTGTTGAGCTTTTCGGCAACAAATAGATACTGTATCTCATCACAAAATCCGGCAAGAGGGGTGACTTGGCCGAGAGACGTGAATTTCTCTGCACTAAACCCAGTTTCTTCCTCTAACTCTCTTTTGGCGCAGCAGAGTGGCTCTTCGTTGCCTTCTCTGGTACCAGCAGGCAGTTCCAATAGCCATTTATTAAGTGAAGGCCGAAATTGGTGGACAAGGACAATGTGACCCTCCGCTGTAATAGGGAGAATCACCGCAGCACCCGGATGATGGATTGTGGTGTGCGTAATTGCCTGTCCTGTAGGAAGCATAACGTCTTCTTCAATCAGAGAAATTTGCTTCCATTTATAAATTATCTTGCTCATGCAGTTATGAACCCTAGCTGTTACCGCATTTTTGACGTTTTTCGACATTAACCACAAATGGTGGGAAACAAAAGCAAAAAATACAGCAACACGACGAAAGCGTTTGCACTTTAAGTGAGCAATGTCTCATAAATGGAAACTTTGATTGCTTCGTCAAGAAGGGGAAAAGCATCTGCTATAAGGGGAATTCGACAAAATACATTTGTAACAAAGTTATAACAAGCGTATAAAAATGTTAACGCAATACCACTTCAGCAGCCGGAGAACGTATGACACAAACCTTATTTGCCTCAAATGCCGAAAAAGCGCTTCTCTCAGAACGCATCAATAAATTGGCGAAAGCGTTAACGGATGGCGTTTATGAGCGTGAACATACGATCAAGCTCTGCCTTCTTGCTGCACTTGCTGGTGAAAGTGTTTTTCTTTTAGGTCCCCCTGGTATTGCAAAAAGCTTAATTGCCAAACGACTCATCCAAGCGTTCGATAACAGCAGTTACTTCGAATACCTGATGACGCGCTTCTCAACCCCTGAAGAGGTGTTTGGGCCACTGAGTATCCAAGAGCTAAAAGACAACGGCCGTTATGTTCGCTTAACTAAAGGGTATTTGCCAACTGCACAAGTCGTATTTTTGGATGAAATCTGGAAGGCGGGCCCTGCAATTCTTAATACATTGCTGACAGTGGTTAATGAGAAAACATTCAAAAATGGCAGCGATATCGAGCGTGTACCAATGCGCTTGTTGGTATCGGCTTCCAATGAATTACCCGATGAAGATAGTGGATTGGATGCCCTCTACGACCGCATGTTGGTGCGTGTGTTTGTGAATCGAATTCAGAATAAACAAAACTTTAAGTCGATGTTGACTGTTGGCACATCGCAAGAGGCACAAGTACCAGAAGGCCTAGCGATAACTGATGAAGAATATCATCAATGGCAACAACAGCTCGACAAATTGACGTTAACCGACAATGCATTCGAAAAGCTTTTCCAGCTTAAAACGATGTTAGAAAGCAAAGTTGAAGCTCAGTTTGGTGATGTGGCCAATACCGACATGTATGTCTCTGACCGCCGCTGGAAGAAAGCCGTGAAGTTGTTAAAAGCGAGCGCGTTTTTTAATGGTCGCGATGAAATCAATCCGCTTGACCTTCTACTGCTGCAAGATTGTTTATGGAACAGTCCTGAATCGCGAGATGTGGTACGTGAAGTGGTTCAAGAGTTCGCCTTAAAACATGCATTTGATCAACAAGACGCGGAGCAGGAAATTGAGTACTGCCGTGAGTCTTTGGTTGATGTTCAACATGAACTTGAAGATGCCTACCGCATGACGTTAACGTCTGAAGCGGCAACGGGTATTTTGCGTAAAGAAACCATGCGCTTTGATACCTCTAAAGCCAAGATGTACAAAGTTGGCGCAGCCGTTAACTTAGTTAAATTGGTTGTCTTGCAAAGCAACATGTCGGTTTCAGAATCAGAAAAAGGTGATAGCCGCTGGGTTTATGTACCCAAAGATGAGTTAGATCGAGTCATTAAAGAGGGAAGCGGTGATGTGTATGGTTACGTCAATCAAAACACCAACATGTGCCGTTTACGATTTGATGTTGACGCGGCGAATAACCTAGTTATCCGTGATATCGCGAACCGAGGCATTTTGGTTAGCCTAGTGACTCAAGAGGGCTTGGATGTAGAGCTTTACCAAAAGTGGTTAACGCAGAGCGAAAAAGCCGTAAATCAGCTTAGTGAGGCAGAACACCATATGCGCAAGGTGAAAGCGAACTTTCATGATGCGCTTCCGCATAGCTTTGTTGATCCTGAACTACCCCGCCTAATGGAGTCGAGTCTGCAACAGGTAAGTCAGAGACTTGAATCAATCCAAGCAGAAAGTGAAAAAGTTATCCAACGCTTTAAAAACTTAAATCAGTTTTTCTCATAAGGAGACGACATGCTAGGTGCAGACGGACTTAACCTCGCGCTGATGGTGGCCGACTCCGGCATCATCGATAGCGCAGTTAATGATTTGATGGCGCGTTCACAAGTCATGATGATGGCAGAAAACCGATGTGTTAAATCTTCGGTCAAAGGTCACTTGTTAAAGTGGCGAGGCAGCGTCAAAAAACGGATCACCAAGGTATGTGAGACAGAGCGTTTCCAACAAGAGCTGTCTTTATATCAAGAGGTTATTCATTGGGATGAAGAGGCGTTTTTTGAAAACATCGAAGATGTGATTAAAAAGCTAGAATGGCACTCTGCGTTTTACATGCAAGCTCGCCGAATGATGGAAAAGAACAAAGGGATGAATAACCCTATGTTCCCTCATTACTTTTGTGATCAATGGTACCAAAGCCTCACCGATGCTATAAAACAAGCGCAAGTAAGCGAGCTTGAAGCCAATAAAGAAAAGGTGCTGAATGACCTGTATCAACGTATGGAAACCATGCGTAATATGGATAAAGTCACGGAGTCGGGTGACGCTGAAAGTGTAGGGCGCCTGTGGGATATGGCATCTGCCAAGTTGAGTAAAACAGACTTAACGGTGATGAAACGCCATGCTGAGTTTCTGAAGAAGCACCAAGGCTTGCAAGAAATTGCGGAGCAACTCGGTCGTATGGCGGGGCAAGTAAATGATCCTGAACTAAATCGTGCGCCCACTGAAGAACTTCAATTGGTCGAAGAGAAAAGTGATGAGGCGACGGATGATATTGTCGGTATTCACGAAAGCGATGATCTAAATAAGCTACTTCCCAACGAAACGATGTTTTTGGCGTATCCTGAACTTGAAGTTGTGTTCTATAAACACTTAGTTGATAAACGGCTCATGAACTATCGTACACAAGGCAAATCGCGCACGTTACGTAAAGTTAAAGCTCACCGACCTGACCATAAAGCGGTAGATATCGAAAAAGGCCCCTTCATTGTTTGTGTGGACGCGTCCGGTTCCATGAGTGGCTTTCCTGAGCAATGCGCCAAAGCCATGGCTTATGCTCTGATGCAAATCGCACTAGCGGAGCAACGTGATTGCTATGTCATTATTTTTTCTACGGAACACATTACCTACGAACTAACCAAACAAGATGGTCTGCGCGAGGCGGCGGACTTTCTAACTTATAGCTTCCATGGTGGTACAGACTTAGAGCCAACTTTGATTAAATCTATCGACTTGATGAGCGGTGATAAATATAAAAACGCAGACATGGTAGTCATTTCCGACTTTATCGCGCCAAAACAACAAGACGAGTTACTGGCCAAAGTGGATGCGCTCAAAGCGAAGAAAAACCGTTTTCACGCGATTAGCTTATCGAAATACGGAAATCCTGCATTAATGTCGATGTTTGATCACACTTGGTCTTATCACCCTAATGTTGTGGGAAGATTGCTAAAAAGGGTCAGCAACTATTAAACGCCTTAATGTTTCATGGGACAAAACGAACTGAAAGCGAGATTTATATTGCTTCGTTTTAAGCCAATAAGATCGAAATTTGGTCGAATTGACTTAAAAGAAATCAAACGAACAGAAAATGAAATATTTTTGTTTGACTATCTTCTCTCAATCCGTAAAGTAGCCACCAACGCAACGGGGTAGAGCCCTGAAGCGTAATAAAAGGCGCCTTGGCAGAGTGGCTATGCAGCGGATTGCAAATCCGTGGACCTCGGTTCGACTCCGGGAGGCGCCTCCA